>CAYMHP010000067.1:0-20732 GCA_964390225.1 uncultured Solibacteraceae bacterium | reverse complement strand
ATTCACACGGTGTTGCGCTCCACACTTTAAATGCCTGATTTTATAGGGCGCCGGGGTTAGGACATCGAGGTGCAAGTTTTGCAGTAGAAGACGGAGGAGCGGCTGAAATGACACGCAGAAAAAAGGAAGAGCGCAGAAGCAAGTACCGCTTCGCTATCGAGCGCGAACTGCGATTCAAAGTCATCGAACGTGGCAATGTCGTGGCCACGGGAACTGGACAAACGATTGACATCAGTAGCGGTGGAGTGGCATTTCAGCCCGTGGAACCGGTAACTGCCGGAAGTTTGATCGAACTTTCCATCAGCTGGCCTGTCTTACTGGATGAAAGCTGCCTGATGAGGTTGATTGTAGTCGGACGAGTCCTGCGCAGCGGCCGCCGTTGTGCCGCGTCGATTGATCGATACGAGTTCCGCACCCAAGGCCGCAGCGTTCAGCCGAGCACCCTTACTCGGACCGATCCTCTCCTCCGCCGGTGGGCGGAAAGCCTGGAAAAGGGGGCGAAACAATCGGCGCCCGCCGCCGAATTCTGCAGCCGGTGAGAGCTGTTTGCCGGATTACGTGCCGGTTGTGGGTGCGGTCGAGGCTGGTTTGCTGTCGCTTTTCGACTCGGCCTTGTCGGTCTTCGACTCGGATTTGTCGGATTTATCCGTCTTCGACTCCGGCTTGCCGTTGGAGCCGGCACTCCCGTTGCGGCCGTAGTCGGTGACATACCAACCAGAACCTTTGAACTGCAAAGCGGGGGCGGAGAGCAGGCGTTCGACCGTGCCACCGCATCCCTCGTGCGTGGTTAAAGGTTCATCGGCAAACTTCTGCCTCACCTCAAACCTCTCGCCACATCGGTGACAACTGTATTCGTAAAGGGGCATAAGCTACTGAAACCCAGAGACCTTAGCTTCATTTTAGCAGATCTGCTACGGGAGACGCACTCGTGGTAGCGCACGAAATTGCGAACAGAGCAACCTTGCACCGGAGTTTCTCGTCTTAAAAGGTGAATGCGACGCAGAGCGTCAATTGCGGGAACGGTGCTGGCGATGTTGTTAATGGTCTTGATCGCCGGTAATCACGGCTATAGGCGCCTAATCAGCTCCCGCCAAACCTTCGAGCATTACCGTCAGGCCTTGGACCGGGCCGAGTCGCTCAACCCCGTGGAGCGATTGGTGTTCAGCCTGGTCCTGGCCAATACTCCGGCGCCGGAGCCGGAACGATAGCTTCCGCCCCGCCTTACTTCCTGGCGCCCCTTCTTGCTCCACCCCGCCTGGCACGAGCCGGAGCAGCAGCACACATTTCGGTCTTCATTCCTTCGACTTTGGCCTTTTCCGTATCCATGGTCAGCAGGAACGGATCGGGAGTGAAGGCCGAAGGAACACCTTCCCATTGAATTTCCGTCCCAGCCACCGGCTTGCCCGTGAGCGGCATATCCAACTTCAGAGCCACTTCAGGATGCGTAGCATCGGAGAGGGCGACCAGCACTTCCTTGGAGCGGCAGGCTGGCTTACCCTCGACCACGGTGCCCTTCAGTTTCGGAACCGCCGCATTCTTCAAAGTGCTATCGAAATATTGGCTGCCATTAGTGTCGGTCAGCTGCTTCTTAATCCCCATCCAGAGCGCGAGCTGAGGGTTCTTCTCTTTGAACTCGGCCTCTTTCTCGGTAGCGATTTCGGCTGCAGTCTTGATCTTGAAGTCCGGCGGAGGCAGCGGGGACGCCAGCGCCTGCTGCTTCAGTTGTTGCAGCCCGGCATCGTCAGCGCCATGGTATTGCGTGTAGATCTTGTTCAAGTAGGCATCCACTGTTTTCCGCGTCTGCTCGTCCAGGCCACCCTTGGCCGGGTCCGTGGCGACGGCGCGGGCGATCTCATAGATAGCGCCGGGGAACTTGTCCGGGTTGCGCTCGGAGATCATGATCGAACCGAGCTTGTAAGCGAACTGGGCGTTGTCGGGATACTGCTGTAACGCTTTCGTGTAGGCTTGCTCAGCGCCGGGCAGGTCCTTCCGCGCCTCGGCGTCCATCGCGGGTTTCGCGGCGATCCACATGAGCGTGCCCTTGGCTAATTTCTCCAGATCGCCTTTCCCTTTTTGCCACTGCTCATCGCTGGTGCCTGCGGGCTTCAGTGAATCCAGATTGTCGAGGATCGTCTGGGCCGATTTCTGCGCCATGTCCATTTGCTCCGGCGTCGGGTTCGGTATCTTTTGGACATTCAGTGTGACGAACGTGAGCGCGACCAAGTCCTTGGGATTTTTGGCCAGCAGCTTCTGGCCGAGTTCCATGACCTTGGCCGGCTGATTGAGCTGGTTATAAAGCTGTAGCCGTTCATCCTCGAAATCGGTCTCGGGATACTTTTCGGTCCACTGGTTCAGGTACTGAAGTTTCTTGGCCGGATCGGTCTCTTTGAGGACGCTGTTATACAGGTCATACTCGCCCTGATCCTTGACCTTCTTCTGAGGCTGGCTCTGCGTCGCGGTCTGCGCGTAGGCGTGACTCGCGGTCCCCGCCAGTACGAAAGCACCGAGCACCGCAATGGCTGCGGCCCCGATCAAGGTTCTGAAAAATCTGTGCACGTGCGCCTCCTGCTTATCCGGCAAATTTTGAAGAATGGCTGTAGCCTGCCGACGGCTCCGACAACTTGGCGTGCCACCTGGCGATAGCGCGCCAGTACTTGCGGAAGTATAGCCTAACCACCCAACTGCTGCAACTGATTGGACGCCATCAAAATCCGATTCGTTTCGAACCACAAATAATATCAGATCAACGCTATGCTAAAAGTCGCTTACCGATGCGCCTCGTCGACCTGGGAGTCATTCTAGCCTACCTGGCCGGTATCACCTGGTTCGGCTCGCGCTTCCGGCGCGGCCAAAAAAACCTTCGCGACTACCTGCTGGGCGGCCGTACGGCGCCCTGGTGGGCCATCAGCCTCTCGATCGTATCCGCCGAGACGAGCACCCTGACAATCGTGGGCACACCGGCTCTTTCCTTCACGGGCAACCTCGGATTCCTGCAACTCGTCTTCGGCTACCTGTTGGCCCGGATCGTAATCTCTATCGTATTATTGCCGCATTACTTCCGGGGCGAGATGTTCACGGCGTACGAACTGATGCGGAGGAGGTTCGGAGAGCGTATCCGCAGACTCACAGCCTCTATATTTCTGGTGACGCGCGCTCTTGCCGAAGGGGTACGGGTATTCGCAATCTCGCTGGTCGTATCCATTGTTCTTGGCACGAACGAAATCTGGTCGATTGTCCTGATCGTTTTCCTGACACTTCTCTACACCTTCGAAGGCGGGATGACTGCCGTGATCTGGACCGACGTGGTTCAGATGACGCTGTACGTGGCCGGCGCTGTGATCAGCTTCTTCGTGATCTTGGCCCACATACCGGGCGGCTGGAGCCACGTTGCCGTCGTGGCTGGGGCGGCCGGCAAGTTCCAGGTCTTCGATTTCCACTTCGCGCCCAGCATGCAGTTCTTCTCCAGGAGCTACACGTTCTGGGCCGGTCTCGCCGGCGGCTGCTTCCTGACCACGGCTAGCCACGGAACCGACCAGTTGATGGTGCAGCGGCTCCTCAGCGCGCGCAACGAGAGGCAGAGCCGCGCCGCCTTGCTCAGCAGTTGGGCGGTGATTTTCTTTCAGTTCACGCTTTTCCTGTTCATTGGGATCCTTCTATTCGTGTACTATCGCGATAGCGGCCTGGCCGCTCCGACGCAAACCGATCGAATTTACCCGGAGTTCCTTTGGCGGAACCTTCCCCCGGGAATCGCCGGTTTGACTGTTGCGGCGATTCTCGCGGCCGCAATGGCGAACCTGAGCGCAGCGCTGAACTCCCTGGCGTCGACTACTGTCGTGGACCTGTTCCGCGCCCGTTCCGGTCGCTTCAGTGAGGCGAAATCGCTATTGCTGGCGAGGTACGCAACGGTCGTCTGGGGGCTCGTGCTGTTGGGAATCGGGATTCTCGCCCGGGCCTGGGGCTCGGTTCTTGAAGCTGGATTGACGATCGCCTCGATCCCATCCGGAGCTCTACTGGGCATCTTCCTGCTCGGCGTCCTCACCACGCGGCCGCGGGAAGGGTCGGCCATGGCCGGGGTCGTTGCCGGATTGGCAGCGATCCTCTACGTCCGCTTCCGGACGCCCGTGGCGTTCACCTGGTACGTCCTGATCGGCACAACCGTAACGTTTGCCGTCGGGTGGATCGCCTCGCTGATTCTCCCGGCTCCCGAAACGGCGGAAAAGTAGGCATATGGAAAAACACCCGCCCGAACCGGAACTGAAGCGAGACTTGGGCGCGTGGGCCGCCGCCTCGATCGTGGTCGGTACGGTGATCGGCAGTGGCATCTTCCTCGTGCCGCGGACGATGATCCAGCGGGTCGGCTCGGTGGAACTCGTCTTCGTCGTGTGGATTGTCGGCGGACTGCTCTCGCTCGCGGGCGCCCTGAGTTATGCCGAGTTGGCAGCCGCTCTCCCCGAAGCCGGCGGCGAGTACGTTTACCTGAGCCGAGCTTACGGACCAATCTGGGGATTTTTGTATAGCTGGACGCAGATGTGGGTGGCGAAAAGCGGTTCCATTGCAGCCCTGGCGACGGGGTTTTTCCTGTATGTAGGCAACTTCTTTCCAGGTCTCGATGCCGTGTTTTACCGGGTCCCGCTCCCCCTGGGACCCGGCGGAGGCCCGCTGGAATTTCGCTATGCGCAACTCTGCGCCATCGCGCTCATTTTCGGTCTCGCGTGGCTGAACTATTACGGGGTGAAATTGGGAGGCGAGGTGCAGGCCGCCGTCACCTCGATCAAAGTAGGGCTGATTGCGCTGATTATCCTGGCTGGCCTCGGCTTTGGACAGGGGCACCCAGCCGCGAACGCGCCAGTGGCGCCCGCCACCTTCGCCGGTTTCATAGCTGCGCTGGTCGCCGCACTGTGGGCCTACGACGGCTGGAACAATGTGAGCATGGTGGCGTCGGAGGTGCGCCGCCCTCAAAGGAACCTGCCGCTTTCCTTAATCGCCGGGACGGCGGGAGTAATTTGTATTTATTTGCTCGCGAATAGTGCTTATTTTCACGTGTTGACTCCCGGGGAAGTAATGGCCAGCAATCGGGTGGCCGCCGATATGATGCGGAAAATCCTCGGGGTGGCAGGGGCCAACGCCGTGTCCATTGCCGCTTTGATCAGCATTTTCGCGGCGTTAAACGGGTCTCTGCTTTCCGGCTCGCGCGTCCCCTACGCGACTGCGCGCGAAGGCTATTTTTTCAGCCGCGTCGCAAGAGTAAACCCGAAGCACCGCACTCCGGGAGCGTCTATTGCGCTGCTGAGCGCCTGGTCCTGCGTACTGGTGCTCTCGGGAAAATACGATGACCTCTTCAATCTGGTTATCTTCGCCAGTTGGATTTTGTACGGAATGACCGCAGCCTCGGTGCTGGTCTTGCGGGCAAAGGAGCCGGATTTGCCGCGGCCGTATCGCACGGTAGGCTACCCGTGGGTACCGGTACTGTTCATTCTCGGGGCGCTCATCCTGCTGATCTCCACATTAATCGATCGCCGCCGGGAATCCTTGTTGGGAGTGGGAATCATGTTAACCGGACTGCCATTCTATTTCCATTGGAAGAAGCGGCAAGCTTCGAAATCTTAACAAACTCGGCGTACTATACGGCACACCCGTACCGTCCTCCGTGAAAGTACGTATCCAAAATGTTTGTAGTTGTCTTGAAATAATGCGCCGACGGGGCGAAAATGCAGGTGTATAATGAAGAATATTCCCGGATATCATTTATTCATTCGACTCCCGCGAACGCAAGCTCGCGAGGGCCGGCCGAGAGGGCGTGAAGCATGGACGTAACGAAAATTCTGACCGAATTGAGGGAGGAGCGAGCTCAAATAGAAGAAGCGATTTTGAGCCTCGAGCGCCTGGCCCGCGGCCGGGGCCGCCGCCGCGGCCGGCCGCCTGCCTGGATGTCGGAGATGACCACGAAGCGTAGGGGCCGGCCGCCCGGCAGCAAGAACAAAGCCGCGGCCGCACCATCGACTCCCAAAAGCGCAGCCGTCGCCTAACCCACCCGAATTCGCAGAACAGGGCCGGCGCTCCCCAGAGTGCCGGCCTTTACCTTTTCCTGTTGAATTCTTATAGCGTCTGGGGCGCCTCCCCCAATTTTACTCGAACTCTCTCCTGGCGCCCGTTCCGATAGATCGTCAGGTTCAAAAGATCTCCGGCGCGTTTCCGGTTCAGCACCGTCTGCAGCAACTGATTACTCTCGACTGGTTGACCTTCCACGGCGGTAATTAAATCGCCTCCCACACCCAAGCGGTAGTTGCCCACGATCACAACCTGGCGTGGCCCGCGTAAGCCAGCGTCTTCCGCGGCCGAACCGCGTTCGACGCTCTGGATCAACAGGCCGCCCTTTGCCGGCAGCTCCAACATCTCCGCGAGATCGCCGGCAATATACACAGTAGTGATCCCCAACGCTGGTCGCGTGATCCGGCCTGTACGCTGGAACTCCTCGAGCATCGATTTCGCGCGATTGATCGGCATGGCAAAACCCAGCCCGACGTTGCTGCCCTGCGGCCCAATAATGGCGGTGTTGATTCCAATTACCGTCCCGTGAGAATCAAGCAGCGGACCCCCGCTGTTGCCCGGATTGATGGCGGCGTCGGTCTGAATCATTCCCTCCAACCGCCTGCCTTCCTCCGGTTCGATGGTGCGGCCGAGAGAACTCACGATTCCAGTGGTCAACGTGCCTTCGAAGCCGAAGGGATTGCCGATCGCCAACACCTTCTGGCCGACGATCAGGCCATCGGAATCGCCCAGTTTCAGATACGGCAACTTCCGGCCGGCCTCGATTTTGATTAATGCCAGGTCATTGCGCGGGTCCCGGCCGAGGATTTTCGCCTTGTAAACTTTCTTATCCGCTAGCGTGACCGTCAGCTGCGGCGCTGTCCCGCTGACCACATGGTAGTTGGTCAGGATCTCGCCCCCATCATTGATCAGGAACCCGGAGCCGAGGCCCTGCTCGGGGTAAAGCTGGAAAAACCAGCCCTCGCGATAGACGATGGAAGTGATGTTGACGGTGGCGTCGCGCGCGGACTTATATATGTCGATGTTGTTTTGCTCATCGTTGGAGAAGCCGGGCCCGGCGGCGGAGGCGGGCTCGCTCCAGAGGCGTCCGGCCGATCGCACCGGCTGTAACAGATGCTGAATATCCCAGCGGGAGATGGACGTCAGGTAAACGAATCCGGCCACCAGAATGGCGGCCCAAATAAAGGGACGCAACAGCTTCATGCTTGAATCCTCCGCAAACATTCGTAGACTCGCCGGACCTGCTCGAGCGTTTGCTCCTTTGAGCCCGACGTATCAATGACAAAATGGGCGAACTTTCGTTTTTCTTCCAACCCCATCTGGCTGGCGAGCCGCGCCCGGACCTCGGCTTCGGCCGCGCCCTCGCGGCGCATGGCGCGTTCCACCTGCTGCTCCTCGGAACACGTCACCAGGATGAGACGGTCGAAACGCTTGTAGCTTCCGGTCTCGATCAAAATGGCCGCTTCGACCACGGAAATACCCTTGGGATCGGCGGCCGTAAACCGCGAAATCATCTCTTCTTCCAGCCGCACTACGGCGGGGTGGACCAGGGCGTTGAGGCGTGCCAGCGCGTCGGGATCGTGGAAGACGCGAGCAGCGAGGCGGCGGCGGTCGATCTCGCCTTCGGGCGAGAGAATGTCGGACCCAAACTCGCGCACCACAGACTCGTAGGCATCGCCGCCGCGAGCGAGCACCTGGTGGCCCAGCTCATCCGCTTGAATCAAGTGACAGCCAAAGCTCGCCAGCGCCTCGCCGACGAAGGTCTTCCCGCACGCCAGACCGCCGGTAAGTCCCACTCTCAACATACTCCCAGGCGACGCTCCGCCGATTCCACAGTATTCACCATGAGCATGGCGATGGTCAGTGGTCCGACGCCGCCTGGCACGGGCGTGTAGGCTCCGGCTCTTTCGGCCACGTCGACCGGGTTGACGTCTCCGACGAGCAGGCTGCCCTTCTTGTCGAAGGTGGCGAGCTTCTCCGGAGAATTCCGGAAGATCTGCGCGGCCTGCTCGCGCGTCTCCACGCGGTTCATGCCGACGTCAATCACCGCAGCGCCGGGTTTGATGTAATCGGCGGTAATTAAAGCCGCGCGCCCCATCGCCGCCACCAGAATATCGGCCTGTTTACAAATTTGCGCCAGGTCGGCCGTCTTGGAGTGGCAAATGGTCACGGTGGCGTTCTCGTGAAGCAGCATAAAGGCCGTCGGTTTGCCGACAATGTCGCTACGCCCCACCACCACGGCGCGCCGGCCGGCGATGGGGATTTCATACCGTTTCAGGAGTTGAACGATACCCGCAGGCGTGCAGGCGCGTGGCGCAGGAACGTTCGCCACCAGACACCCGACGTTGTACGGGTGAAATCCGTCCACATCTTTTTCCGGCAGCATCGACATGAGGATTCGCTTCGCGTCGACTTGCGGCGGAAGGGGCAATTGGACCAGAATGCCATCCACATCTGATCGCTTATTCAACTGGTCGACGATAGCAAGCAGTTCCTGGGTGGTAACCGAATCGGGCGGAGTGATGTTCTCCGAGCAGATCCCCAACTCGGCGCAGGTCTTCATCTTATTGCGAACATAAATCTCCGACGACGGATCGTCGCCGACCAGGACGACGGCGAGACCCGGCGGCCTCGCCTTTGACGCCAGGCGGGCGATGCGCGGCTTCAGCTCGGCCTTAATTTCATCGCGAACCCGGATTCCGTCGATGATTTGTGCCATTTATCTCAATGATACTCCGGCATTTTCCGGGGACGGCGCCAAAGCAGAACCGCGGCTAACGGGTCGACGAACTAAATGGAGCGGACGGGCATGGCGACGATATCGGAGATCTCCATGGCTTCCTTGACCACAAAGGGCTCACCGTAGCGGACGCCGATCAGGTTGCCGTAAAACCGAGCAATCGCGCCGAGACGCTCGCGGACCTCTTCTTCCGGCGGGAACAACGCGCCCCCTTCCTCGCCAGCTCCGTATTGCGATCGATAGCTCAGCAGGGCCGACATGCGCCGCTCGAATTGCGCGCTGATGTCGACGATGAACGAGGGTTTCACGTTTGCGTACAGGCTGGAATAGAGGATTTTGAAAGGACGGTGGGGCTCGGAATAGTCGTCGAGTTTTTTCAGCCCGGCCAGGAAGCAGGCTTCGTAGCCCAGTTCTCCGGCGCGGTAGTGGTCGGGGTGCCGCGCTTCCCAATACGGCAGGACGACTACCCGCGGCTTCAACTCCCGGATCTTCACGGCAAGCGTCATGCGAGCCGCGATGCTGTTCTCGAGCCGCGCATCCGGGAAGTGCAGGTTGCCGCGCCAGGCGAGAAGCATGTGCTTTCCAGCGATCTCAGATTCGGCGACGCGCTGCTCCGGCGTGCCGCGGGTTCCCATATCCCCGGCGGTAAGGTCCAGCACGCCGGTACGGTAGCCGGCCTCCGCCATTCGAATCAGAGTGCCGCCGCAGGTCTGTTCGACGTCGTCGGGATGGGCCGCGATCGCCAGGACATCGAGATTCATTAGCGCGCCGCCAGCTTTTTCAGCAATTCCCGCTTTTCCACTTTATATTTGAATGCCTTTGCGCCATTAATGGCGATCACCGGTACCGTGTCATTGTAGAGGCGCTGAAACTCGGGATCGGCATCGATATCCACTTCCTCGTAGTCGAACTCGGCCTCGCGGCGCGCGGCCTGAATTACCTGTTTGGCGGCGTCACAGAGGCAGCAACCCGCTCGTGTGTAGAGTGTGACGAGCGGCCGCATTTACCAGTAAAGATCCCGGCGACGGAGGTAAGGTTGCTTGGGCCGCAACAGATTGACGAGCAGGATGCCCATGAGAAAGCCACCGACATGCGCGAAAAACGCGGTGCCGCCCTGGGACACGGGAGCGCTCGCCAGACTTTCAAATCCGCTGAAGAACTGGAGGACGAACCAATAAATCAGCATCGCCCAGGCAGGAACATCAAAGGTCGTTATAAAAATGAAAATAAAGACAAAAGTCGTGATGCGGGCACGCGGGAACTTGATCATGTAAGCGCCCATGACGCCGGCAATGGCGCCGCTGGCGCCGACCATGGGGATCCGCGAGAAGGGGTTCATGAGCACTTGCGTGAATGCCGCCGCAATACCGCATAGCAGGTAAAACAGCAGGTATTTTCCGTGGCCGAGGATATCTTCGATATTGTCGCCGAAGATCCAGAGAAACCACAGGTTGCCCAGCACGTGCATCCAGCCGCCATGCAGGAACATGGAAGTCAGCACGTTGGCAAGTCGAAAGCGGTCGGGTGTGAGGCCGTAGATCTCGATAAACGCATTGCGCGAATACGGGTCGAGCGAGAACTCGAACAGGAAGATCAGAATGTTCACGACAATCAGCAGGATCGTGACTACAGGCTTCGAGTAGCTCGGTTGTGTATCGCGTAACGGGAACATTCAATCGTTGAGCGGGGACCGGCGCGACCGCGCCGCGAAGTCGGGATGGACGCGTCGCTCGGGGCGAGCGAGCAGCGCGCGCACTTGTTCCAGCCCCTGGATGCCGCCCCGCGCTCCCATTGCCGTGCAGTTGAGCGCCGCCATCGCATTGGAAAATTCCAGAGCCTGGGACATCGGCATACCTTCGAGAACAGCATAACAGAACGCCCCGTGGAAGACGTCGCCGGCGCCCGTAGTGTCTACACAATTCACGACGAACGCGGGCGAATAGATGTAGCATTCGCCTTCGAGCGCCAGCGCGCCATGCGCGCCGAGGGTCATGGCGGCGACCTTCATCCCGTACTGCTCGTTGAGCTTGGAAAGGGCGCGGAAGGGGTCCTGCTCGCCAGTCCAGGCCGAGGGAAATTCGGCGCTCGCGACCAGATAATCGACGTTGCCGAGGACGTTTTCCAGCCCGGGGTAAATGGTGTCTACGTCCAAAACAACGGGAATGCCGCAGCCGCGCGCGATTTGAGCGGCGCGGGCGACGGCGGGCGTGTCATGCCCGTCAATCAGAAGCAGGCGGGCGCAGGCAATCTGCTGTTCGCTGATCTCTTCGGCGCGAATGGCGAGACAATCGTCGCGACGCCAGAAGATGGTGCGCTCCCCCGTCGACTGATCGATCACGATGTAGGCGGACTGGTTCGGACAATTGTGACGCCGCTGCACATGCGCCAGATCGATGCCGGAACCGCTCAGGCTCTCTTCTTGGATGCGGCCCCGCTCATCGTCGCCGACGGTTCCAATGTATTTGGCGCGCAGTCCCAGGCGCGCGCAAGCCATTAAGGCGCTGGCCACCTGCCCGCCCGGGCTGACGATCTCCTGAACGATCCTCTCCTTGCCGCCGTAAGAGGGAAAGTGCGAGACAAGCAAAACGGTGTCGGTTGCGTTCAGGCCGACGCCAACGACATCGAACTCAGGCATCGCTGTGAAGCATCTCGGCGCGCTGCCTGGCGCGATCGCGAAGCTCGCCGATGTTCAATCCCGTCAGACCCACTGCAATGGCGCCCCCGATGATCAGTGGAACGGTAAGGGCCAAAAACAACACGATGGAAAATCCCTTGGCATCGTTCTTTTCGACATCGAAGAGGCCGAGCGCGAGCACGGTCGCAACTTGATAAAGGCCCAGGTTGCCCGGTGCGTTCGGCACGACCGTTGCAAACCGGAGGACCGCCAACACGCCGCCCGCGACCCAAAATGATAGATCGAGCCCGTACGCCTTCATCAGTGCATAGACAGAGAGGACCTGCAGTGCAAGATAGCCAAGGCTGATGAGCACCGTCAGGCTCAGGGTTCGCAGATTTCCCATGAGGTGAAGCCCCTCGATCACATGGCGCAGAGTGGAGGCCCAGCGGCTCTCGGCAACCACGAAGTGGGCGTGCTGCTTGTGAAACACGACCCAGATCAGAATGCCGGCGCCGGCGAACAGCAGCACCCCAATGAACTGCACCAGGATTAACAAGTCGCGTGGGATGCCGCGCACGATGCTGGCGGTGATCAGGAAAGTGGTAAGCATCCAAAAGCCGTCGATCAACCTTTCAACTGCGGCGGATGCGAAGCTCAGCGAAAGCCGCAGATCATTCCAGTGCCCCAGCAGATAGCAGCGGATCAACTCGCCGGTGCGCAGGGGCAACACTTCGTTCGCGAACAACCCGATGTAGATCGCCTGAACGGTGCGCCACAGCCGCAGCCGAACCACGGGACCGAGCAGAGTGTTCCAGCGCCAGCCGTGCACTACATATACAGCGAGATCGGCGGCGATGCCGAGCGCGACCCATTTCCAGTCGAGTTGACGGATCTGGCCAGGCAAGTCGCGAATTGGATAGCCGTGTAAGACCCAGATGAGGCAGCCGGCGGAAAGCGCGTAGCCGAGCACCTGGGGCAACCACGACGGTATTCTGCGGCGGCGGAGTGCGGGCGCTTTGTCCATGGCCCTAAGCCCTGCGCCCCAGCGTCAGGCGGTGCGCAACCATACGGTCACAGCCGAGAGGCAACGCAATTCTGCTGATTGACGCGGCGCCGTTGTTCCTCAAGCCTTCATCATAGCGTCCCATCCGAAGATCCGGCGCTCATTAACTGGCAGCAAGATTGCTCTTGTGTCACAAAAAGGAGGGAGTGTACGATGCAGATCGGCCGGATAATGATAGTAGGCGCCGCATTGGCTCTGGCAGCCGTTGCGCAGCATGCCAGCAGAGAGAACCAGGTGCGGGATCGCGGTCAGACGCCCGTCGCGGATGAAACGCAAACGCTCGATCGGGGAAGACTCGGCACACAGGGCGCGGTGCCGCCGGGCGCGTTAACTTTTCGCGGCATTCTGGTGGACGCGGGTTGCCGTGACCGTTCACAAACGAACCTGACCCGTCCGCCGATTGCGACTGGCCGGGATCTGCCCGCCGAAACTCCCCAGGAGGCGAGCACTCAGAACAGCGAACGGGCGAAGCTCGGATACGCGACCGGGAAGACCGAACCCCAGTCGGGAAGCGTCGCCGCGGCAGGGATCACCGTGGACGCACAGACGCTGGAAGGGGAGCGTGAGGACGCTCTCGAACACCAGGTTCAGGACTTATTGGCGCGCCAGACGGACCCGAGTTGCGCGGTGACTGGCGGGACGCGCGCATTTGCGTTGCTGATGAACAATGGGCGGCTGCTGAATTTGGATGAAGGCGGCAATACGTTTGCGTTACAGTCCGTACAGTCCAGCGACGCCGGACGGTCGATGCTCAACGGCAAGGCGGCAGGATTCAAGCCGAAGGCGGCAATTAAAGGACGGGTTCGCGGCGACAAGCTGATCGTTGAAAATCTGAGCTTGAGCTAACCGTAATCCTGACGTAAGAAGCTATCGCGGCACTCGCCGAGCGCATTTTTGTGGGATAAGGCTCCGCCTGGTCCGGGCGAGGGAAGTCGACGGGCGCAAGGCAGAGCCTTACCCGTGGATCTTATCGAGCAGGCGCAAAACGTGCCCCACGGCAAGCGGATTCGCGGTACACTCCCCCCGTGGGAAGCCACTCCAGATCACTTTCGCGGGTCGCGGTTCTGGGCGCCGGGACCATGGGATCGCGCATCGCGGCTCATTTTGCCAATGCCGGGTTCGGCGTCGATCTGCTCGATATTGTCGTTCCAGGGCAGACGAACCGCAACGCTGCGGCGGTCGCCGGAATCGAAAACGCGGCGAAGCAAAGGCCCGTTGGGTTCTACACCGATACCGCGCGCGGCCTCATCACGCCCGGAAACTTCGAAGACGACCTCGGCCGCGTGGCGCATTGCGACTGGATCATTGAAGCGGTCACCGAACAGCTTGCCATCAAACGCGATCTGCTCGGGAGGGTGGCCGCCGTCCGCCGCCCGGACACGATCCTCTCGACCAACACCAGTGGCATCCCGCTGGCACAGATGTCGGAAAATCTCGACGCCAACTTGCGGCAGCATTTTCTCGGGACGCACTTCTTCAACCCGCCGCGCTATCTGCACCTGGTCGAGATCATTCCCGGGCCGGCGACGGCGCCGGAAGTTCTCGAGTGGGTGTCGGCATTTTGCGACCTGCACCTCGGCAAGGGCGTGGTGCCGTGCAAGGACACACCCAATTTCATCGCCAATCGGATCGGCTCGTTTTTTTCCGCCACGCTATTCAGGCTCACCGTGGAGGGAGACTACACAGTAGAAGAAGTGGATGCGCTCACGGGATCGTTGATCGGCCTGCCCAATAGCGCGACTTTCCGACTTGCGGACATCGTCGGGCTGGATGTTTGGGCGCACGTGCTCACAAACTTGAGACAGCTGGCCCCGAACGACCCGGCGCGCGACCGCTATGTGGTACCCGAGTTTCTGGCGAAGATGATCGAGCGTGGCTGGCTTGGCGAGAAGCGCGGGCAAGGCTTCTACAAACGCGTGGGTCCGCAGCGCGAGATCCACGCGATTGATTGGAAGACGCTGGAGTATCATCCGGCGCAGAAGCCGCGGTTTCCATCGGTTGAGGCGGCGCGCAACATCGAGGACCTGGGGCAGCGCGTCCGCGCGGTGATTGCCAGCAATGACCGGCCCGGGCAGTTTCTGTGGACCTTGTTCCGGGACCTGTTTATCTATTCCGCGTCGATGGTCCCGGAGATTTCCGATCGTGTAGTCGAGATCGATCGCGCCATGCGCTGGGGGTATGCGAACAAGTTGGGTCCGTTCGAGATGTGGGACGCGCTGGGCGTTGCCGAGACGGTGTCGCGGATGCGCGCGGAAGGGTGCGCGGTGCCCGCCAATGTCGAGCGAATGTTGAGCACGGGAGCCACTTCGTTCTACCAGGCGGCGGACCGCGACGGCAAGCCGCGAACGAAATTCTTCGACCTCAACGCGGCGGGGTATCGCGAACTCGAAGAAAGGCCGGGAGTGCTGATCTTGGCGGAGATACGGCGCGCCCGCGGCGTCGTCAAACAGAACCCCGGCGCCTCCCTGATCGATCTCGCCGATGGCGTGCTCTGCCTGGAGTTCCACACCAAGGTGAACGCGATCGGCGACGACATCCTCGAAATGATCCGCTGCGCGATCGAGGAGACCAGCCGGAACTTCGAGGCGCTCGTGATCGGCAACCAGGGGGACCAGTTCAGCGCGGGCGCCAACCTGCTGATGGTCTTGCTGGCGGCGCAAGAGGGCGAGTGGGATGAATTGAACGCCGCGGTCCAGCGATTTCAGCAGGCCACGATGGCGATCAAATACGCTCCCAAACCGGTGGTGGCGGCTCCGTTCGGAATGGCGCTGGGCGGCGGCTGCGAAATCGTGCTGCACGCAGCGCGAGCGCAGGCTTCAGCGGAAACGTACATGGGCCTGGTAGAGGTGGGTGTGGGCGTGATTCCGGCGGGCGGCGGCTGTAAAGAGGTGCTGCTGCGGTTGGGCGATGCGAAAACGGCGTTCGAGCTGATCGGTTACGCGAAGGTATCCTCGAGTGCGCAGAACGCGCGCGAACTGGGATTGCTGCGCGCGCAGGACGGAATCTCGATCAATCCCGAGCGTCTGATCGCGGACGCCAAGGCCGCGGCCCTTGCGCTGGCCCCGGCGTACGCGCCAGGCGTGCCCCGCCACGATATTCCAGTGGAAGGCGAGGCCGGCTTTGCACTGCTGAAGATGGGCGTTTATCTCGCGCACGAAGGCGGGTTCATCTCGGATTATGACTGCGTGGTGGGCGAGAAACTCGCGTACGTTCTTGCAGGCGGCCGGCTCTCCGGGCGGCAAACCGTTTCCGAGCAATATCTGCTCGATCTGGAACGCGAGGCGTTTCTGAGCCTCTGCGGGCAGCCCAAAACCCAGGAACGCATGCAGCATATGCTGAAGACAGGGAAGCCTCTGAGGAACTGAAGGAGGGCAGCCGCAAGCCTGCCTCACGAACTATGCCTGAAGCCGTCATCATCGACTGTTTGAGAACCGCGGTTGGGAAGGCGCCGCGCGGAACGCTGCGCAATACACGTCCGGACGATCTCGCCGCGGTAGTGATCCGGGCGCTGCTCGATCGCTACCCGCAGGCCGCTGAAACGGAGGACGTGATCCTCGGGTGCGCGATGCCCGAGGGCGAAGCCGGCGCGAACATGGCGCGCCAGTCGCTGCTGCGGGCGGGGCTGTCCGATAGCGTCCCCGGAATGACCATCAACCGGTTCTGCAGCTCCGGCCTGCAATCGATTGCGATCGCGGCCGACCGGATCCGCTCCGGTTCCGCCGACATCATCATCGCGGGAGGCAGCGAATCGATGAGCATGATCCCGTTCGGCGGCAGCAAGCCCGCGCCAAATCCCTGGTTTGTAGATCACCGGCCCGAGATCTACATGAGCATGGGGTTGACGGCCGAGCGCCTGCAGCAGAAATACGGGATTTCGCGCGAGGACGCCGACGCGTTTGCGTTGCGCAGCCATCAGAACGCGACACGCGCCCAGCACGAGGGCCGGTTCGAAGAGGAAATCGTGCCGGTTGAAGTGGAATGGGCCACACCGGGCAAAGACGTGAAGCAGGTGTTTCGGAAAGACGAGGGACCGCGCGCCGAGACCAGCATGGAGGCGCTCGGGAAGCTGAAACCCGTCTTCCACGCGAAGGGCACGGTCACAGCCGGCAACTCCTCGCAGACGAGCGATGGTGCGGCCGCGGCATTGGTGATGTCGGAGAGCAAGGCGCGCGAGCTCGGCTTGACGCCGAAGGCCCGGTTCGTCAGCTTCGCGACCGCTGGCGTGGCTCCGGAAATCATGGGGATTGGGCCGGTGGTCGCGATTCCGAAGGCGCTGGAGAAGGCAGGGTTGAAGCTGGAAGATATCGGCGTCGTTGAGCTAAACGAGGCTTTCGCGGTGCAGTCGCTAGCAGTCATGCACGAGGTGGGTCTCGATCCGGATCGCGTGAACCCAAATGGCGGCGCCATCGCGCTTGGGCATCCGCTCGGTTGCACTGGCGCGAAGCTCACGGCCACCATTTTGCGCGAAATGGAGCGCCGGAACCTGCGCTATGGGATGGTGACCATGTGCGTCGGTGGCGGCCAGGGCGCCGCGGGGATTTTCGAGCGCGTGCAATAGTAGCGCCTAATGCAAGTAGAGCCGGGGATCGTAGCGTCGCCGGTCGTTGTTGACCCGGAGTTCACCTCTGGCATAGACGCTACTTCGGGAATGGCATCAGTTGCGGTTTCGCGCCCGCAGGCAGGGGCGAGCGCGCCGTGTTCATGATCATCGAAAGATAAGTGTAGTAGCCTTCCAGGCTCGCCGCTTCGACGATGCCCGGCTCGGCAAACTGCGTCAACGCGCGCGCATACGTCGCGTCGCTGACACTTTGGTTATGCAGCAGCTCGGTGCAGAAGTCGTAGAGAATCGCTTCGTCGTCCGCCATGTGCTCAGGACGGCGTCCTTCAGCGACGGCGGCGATGATCTCCGGGCTTAGCTTAGCCTCAAGTGCGAGACGGTTGTGGGCGTTCCACTCGTAATTATTCGTCCAGTGGCGGGCGGCAATGAGGATTGCGAACTCGGTGAGCTTGCGGCTGAGCGCGCTGTTGTTCAGATTGTGTAACCGGATTACCAACGAAGGCTCCACGAGATCCGGAACTCGCAGCATAACGGACCACGGCGGCCCGTTCAGGTCGGCTTTGCGCAGTTCTTTGTAGCGCGCCACAGCCTGCTTTTGCGCATCCGTCATCTTTTCAGGGGGAATCATCGGCATGCGGTCCTGGGCGCAGGCGGCAGCGCCAAATGTCACGGCTAATACCGCGGGAAGCAGTCGTCTATTCATCAAGTTCTCCTAATCGCTATTCGGGGCGGGCGCCGAGCATGAGCTTAAACCCGTCAAGTCTATCGCTAGAGCGAATGGATTGCCACAGAAGCCGTACGGCGAAGACGAGCGGCGCTACTGTACGATGGTATGTGGTGACGCGGCTCGACGACCTGGACCCCGGACCGAATTGCCCGGACACGGTTCACATGATCGTGGAGATCCCAAAGAACTCGAGCAACAAATACGAATACGACCCCAAACTGGGCGTCTTTCGCCTCGATCGCGCGCTATACTCGCCGATGCATTATCCCGGCGATTACGGCTTCATCCCGGGGACGCTCGCCGGCGATGACGATCCACTCGACATCCTTACGCTCACCGACGAGCCCGCGTTTCCAGGCGTGCTCATGAGCGTGCGGCCGGTCGGCGTGCTCCAGATGGTCGATGAGGAAGAACCGGACGAGAAGATTCTTTCGGTTCCCAGCCGCAATCCGCGCTTCGATCAAGTGCGGACGATCGAAGATATCTTTCCTCACAACCTGCGCGAGATCGAGCACTTTTTCAACATCTACAAGGAACTCGAAGGCAAACAAACCGAGATGCGCGGCTGGGGCAGTGCGGAGAAGGCCCGCACCATGATCGTCGAGGCGCGCGACCGCTATCTCGGATTCAAGCGCTAAGCGACCCGCCCGTACATCTGGGCGAACTGCTCGAGCGAGATCTGTTCGGCCCGCAACGCGGCTTCCGGCCAGCGTTCCACGACTTCTTTGCCGTAGAGTTCCGCCAGGTTGTTGCGGATGGTCTTCCGCTTGTGACGGAAGCACTGACCCACAAACGCCAGAAATGCGGCGGCGTCGCCAACACCGAGTTCCCGGGCGCGCGGCTGGAGCAACACCACCGCGGAATCCACTTTCGGCGGCGGATAAAAGGCCGCGGGTTTCACCTCGAACAGCAGCCGGGCGTCCATGAACAGCGCCGTCTCGACGGTCAGAAAGCCATACTCGCGCCGGCCTGGGTGCGCCACCAGCCGCTCGGCGACCTCTTTTTGCAGCAGGAAGACGGCGCGAGGCGGCTCCAGCCGCACCGTCTTCTCGACGATGGGCGAGGTGATGTAATACGGGAGGTTGCCAACGATGGGAGCGCGGCCCCATTGGGCGAGATCCGTTTCGAGAACGTCGGCCTGCACGATCTGCACCCTCTCTTGGCCGGCGAACTTGTGCCGCAGATGCTCCACCAGGAAGGGATCGAGTTCGATGGCGATCACACGGTCTGCCCGCTTCGCCAGTTTCTCTGTGAGCGCGCCACGGCCCGGCCCGATTTCGATGACCAGCTTTTCGGCTTGCGGACAGGCCGCCGCGGCGATTCGCTCTAAAACGGAGCCTCTGATGAGGAAGTGTTGGCCGAGCTTTTGGCGCGACAAGCTGGGGAGCGATTACGTCCGCGAGTTCCGGGCTCGCGGGAATCGCACCAGTTTCTTTCCCCAGGTGCTCTTGCCGAAGAACGTGGCGGGAGTCAGCCGGGAAAACAGGATGATGCTCTGCATATCCGGCGTGAGTTGATCGGGGCTGACGGAATAATCGACGACGCGGCCCTGATCGTCGATGGTCAATTCGATGACGCCTTCATCGCCGGAACTGATACTGTTCGCAGATTCCAGATGGGGTGCGTAGCCCGTCCAACCGACCAGCATGCCATCCGGATCGCTGATGATGGCCAGTTGCGGATCGTTGGTCAGATTGTACCGAAAGCTAAGGCTGGGCATCACCATTCCGAACAGCAGCAGCGCCGAGAAGAGACCGCCGGCTACAGGCACGGCGATGGGCTTCATCAGGTTTTCGAAGTGCAGCCGGACGCGCGCCCGCCAATATTGGAGGCGCGCCGAAAGACTGGCCGTGGCCAACCGCCGCACGCGCTCGTGAGACGCCAGCACGCGCAGCCGGACATCCAGTCCAGCGGGCATCGGCGCGCGATCGAGTTTGCGAAGATTTACGCGAAGATTCTGAATCGACTCAAATTGCGCGCTGCACCTCCGGCACGCTTCCAGGTGCTCCAACACATCCCCCCGCTGCTCGTCCGTCAGTAAACGGTCAAGCAACGAAGAGAACCGTCCTTGCACGCTTTCACACGTCATAAGGTCACTCTGCCGGATTCGGCACCAGGCGCAGGGACCGCCGGCCTGAGAGGTTCCCTGCGAGCTCATCCCGCAACGCTTCCCTGCCGCGCAGGATTCTTGACTTGACCGTACCCAGAGAAACGCCCAAAATCTCCGCGATTTCTTCGTAACTCAGGTCGGTTATGTCTCTCAACACCACAGCCTCCCGAAACACCGGGTTGATTCGATCGAGGGCGGCCTGGATGATGCCGGCCTGCTCGTGATCGAAGGCTACATCGAACGGCGACCGGCTGCCGTCGGGGATCGTCTCCTCGCGGCTGCGCGCGTCGTCCGCGTCGTCGTCCAACCCTACTTCGCCACGGCGATGACGGAAGAACCACCGCTTCGCGTTGTGCGCCTCATTCACGGTGATCCTGTAAATCCAGGTCTTCAGGCTGCTTTGGCCGCGGAACTTTCCGATACTCCGGAAGACCTTAAGAAAGACTTCCTGGACTACATCGGCAGCTTCGCCCTGATCGTTCAGTAGCCGCAACGACACCGTGTAGACCGGCTGCTGGAACCGGGCAAGCAACTCCTCGTAGGCCTCCTCGCAACCTGCTCGCAGGGATTCGATCAATAGCAGATCATCGGTCCCTGGCATCGATTCCGAGTTCAGGTCCAGGATCACAGGCGCCATCCGCAGCCTCTCCATTTAGCGTTGACTACACGCTATCAGGATTCGGAGCCTCTTGCAAATCTTAGACACCAGCAGTGCGTCAGAAGTTCCCGGAGCCGTTCCTTAGTAATCAACAGCTTGCGTTGGGATGTCTGGACGTAAGTCGTAACCGGGGCGCGGCGCCTCCCTCCTCGCGATGTACCGCGCCCGGATCGCTTGCCCTGCGCCCCTTCCGGTTACGCCCAGCCTTACT
>CAYMHP010000066.1:12256-20782 GCA_964390225.1 uncultured Solibacteraceae bacterium | reverse complement strand
AAAAGGGAGAAGGCGAACCTTTCATTGTGACGCGACGCGCACGGGTTCCGCAATCCGCTATAAACTATTGCCAGCAATGATTCGGTGCGCGCAGTGCGGCGGTCGAATGCGGCGGGTCCATCGCACATTTCTCGAGCACTTCCGGTATATAGCCATTTACGAATGCGCGCGCTGTGTGATCCGCGAGCATGTGCCGCGTCCGTACGTGTTTCATTTCGGGAAGGAAACCCGATGCCCGAGTTGCGGGACGTTGCGCGTCACCCGCCTCAAGGGACGCGACCGGATCGACCCGATGAGGACCGGTTTCCTGAATGTGCTCGAGCGGCTCGCAGGAGGCAAGCTGTTTCATTGCCGCTTCTGCCGGCTGCAATTCTATGACCGGCGGCAGCCTGCGCCGGAAGCGCCCGTACCGGCAGCGCCGGACCTCGCCTGACCGTAACCGCATCGGATAGGGCCGCCGGGCGCCGGTTCGCGACCGGCTTCGGCAAGACCCGGTCAGAATTCGGTGACGCTCAGCAGGTTGCCGTCGGGATCCTTGAACCAGGCCACCTTCGCCCCGCTCGGCGAAGTCCAGATGCCCAACTCATCCTGCGTCATGCCCGCATAGCGCTCGAAGCGAACCCCGCGGCTCTGCAGATCCTGCACCGCAACCGAAATGTCCGGCACTTCCCAGCCCAGGGTCGTGTACTGCGCTGCAGTCGGTTTATGGACGATAGTCACGCGCAGCATCACGCCGTTGGCATCGAACACCAGCGCAAAGGGCAATTCTTCGCTGACCAGCTTGAGGCCGAGCGCGTCGCCATAGAATGCCTGCGCCTGTGCGGCATCCTTCACGCCGACGAACGCCACGAGTTTCGCGGGCCCGAGCATGGTCTACGAACCCGGCTGCAGCTTACTCAGAATGCGGTCGTGAATCCAGTGCTCGTCCCACCACTCGCGCGGATTGATCTGAACGCCATCGATCTGCATTCCGAAATGCACGTGCACACCTTCGGCAAGCCCGGTCGAGCCGGCGATGGCCATCTTTTCGCCCTTCTTCACCAAATCGCCGACCTTCACGTCGATCCGCTGCAAGTGCCCATAGATCGACTGCAAGCCGTATCCGTGGTCGAGCACGATGCAGTTGCCGTAAATGCCCAGATCGGCGGCATACACGACGCGACCCGTGTTGGCGGCGCTTACCGGCCCATTGGCCACATCGGAAAGATCGAACCCGAGGTGTGTCTGCCGGTCCACCTGTTTGCCGTTGTACTTGTAATCTCTGGTATCGGCGAAATTCGCTTCTTCCTTGCCCCAGTGGATAAAGGGGCCTTCCCACAGAATCTTCTCTTCGGTCTTCGTCCGCAGGTCGTAGAGCTGCTGATTATTCTTGCGCCGCATGTCCCCGTTGATTTTCAGGAAGCGGGAAAGCATATCGGGTCCGGGCTCGAGCGTCCCGGCGGAGTCGATATTGTTTACCAGCCGGTCCATCAGCGGATCGGTCAGGACGAAATCGCGCTCGCGGAATTTTTTCGGAAACAGCTTGAACCAGAAACGGCCCGTCGCCTCCGTGCCGGCAACGTTGCGTGCATAGACCACCGGCGTCAGGTCGGCCGGCAGGTCCCATGGATAGGCAAACATGGAGAAGCGCTGATCGGGACTGCGCCCCGGCAGCGGATAGCTCCGGAACGTATACCTGCCGACCTTCACTCCGGCTTCGTTCCATGAGCCGCTGGCAGTGAACGTGACCAGTTCCATGCCGGCCTGGTTGATGTAATGCTGCAAGTCATCGGGAGAGACGCGCGGCGGCGCGAGAACTACATCCACATCGGATGCAGTCGTCGCCGTGCTGCCGCGAAAGTCGTCGGATACAGCTTCCACCACCAGCCGCGCCTTGCCTTCCTTCAGATTCGCCGCCTTGCTCTTCCCGGCTTCGAAGGTGACGGAACTAGGCGCTTGATGTCTTCTCCAAAAGAAGCGGTGCGCCGGCGAGTTCTGTTCGTACACCGGATATTGCGTACCGTTCTGCTCGAGATAGGCGCTCACACGCCGCACGCCGTGCGGGTTTTCGATCTTCACCGTAACCGGTGTCGTGACGCCTATCGTCTTCACGGCCGGGTTCACGGCCACGCTGGGGCTTGAGGACATCACCAGCAAGACCATGGTCGCGACGACGACTAATGCGATTAAAGCCAGAATTGCTTTCACTTTTTCACCCAGGAATCCAACCACTCAATGAACGTTTTGTACCACAGGATACTATTCTGCGGTTTCAAAACCCAATGGCCCTCGTCGGGGAAGACCAGAAGTTTGGAGGGGACCTTCTGCAACTGCAACGCGGTGAACAGTTGCAGGCCCTGTGTATAGGGCACGCGAAAATCCAGCTCACCATTGATCACCAGCATGGGAGTATGGAAATCCTTGGCGTAGTTGCTCGGCGACCACTTCGAGTAGACCTCGGGCTTGTCCCAAGGGGTCCCGCCGAATTCCCATAGAGGGAACCACAGCTCTTCGGTGGCGCCGAACTCACTCGGCAGATCATAGATGCCGGCATGCGAGATCAGCGCTTTAAAGCGTTGCGTATGGCCTTCGAGCCAGTCGGCCATGTAGCCGCCGTACGAGGCGCCGGCCGCCGTCATCCGGCTGCCATCCGCGTAGGGCATCTCGGCGGCGATGTAATCGGCCACGGCCATGAGGTCGTCGAACGGCCGGCCGCCCCAGTCGCCGTTGATCTCGTCGATGAACTTCTGCCCATAGCCGATCGACCCGCGCGGATTCGGCTCCACCACCACGTAGCCCGCCGCAGCGAAGACCTGTGCGTTCCAGCGGTACGTCCACGAATGGCCCCAGAACCCCTGCGGGCCGCCATGGATGAGCAGGATGACCGGATAATGGCCGTCGGGCTGGAACCCCGGGGGCTTCACGACGAAGGTCTGCACGCGCGATCCGTTGTCGCGTTCCACCCAGAACTCCTCGAGCGGCGTGAGCTGATGGCTCGCGAGTACGTCGTCATTCAGGTGGGTCAGCGGCACGGGGGCACCGCCGCTGGAGGCCGCGCGGAAAATCTCGGCCGGCGATGTGCCGGTCTGCTGCGTGTACACCATCATCTTGCCGTCGCGCGTCAACTGCATCTCGTCCAGAACGCCGTCGCCGCTCGCGGCCACGCGGATGGCGCCGCCGCTCACGGGAATGAATTGGATCGCCTGGCGCCCGCGGTCCACACTGGTGAAGAACAGCGCCGCGGAATCGGGCGCCCAGGTGAAGTTGGTGACCCAGCGGTCCAAGGTTTCCGTCAGGTTGGTGACTTTCCCGGACATTCGCTCCAGAACCATGAGGCGCCAGCGATCGCTCTCGTAACCCCCGCGCAACTGTGCGCGCCATGCAAGATATTTCCCGTCGGGCGAATAGCGCGGTGTCGCATCCGCGCCAGGGGTCGCGGTAATTTTTCGCGTTTGGCCGCCGCCGATCGGCACCACATAGAGATCGCTGTTCGTGCTGATCGCGCCAACGGGATCGGCGTTCATCGCGTAACAGACTTCCGAACCATCCGGGGAGATGTCGTAATCGTCGATGCCTTCCAGAGAAAGCGGTGGGACGTCGCGATCTCCCGGTGTCAGGTCTTTGGGCGCTCCGCCCGCCGCAGGCACCGAGAGCAGATGCGTCCGCCGCTTGGATTCCCAGCTTGTCCAGTGCCGGTAAAGAAGCTCGGAATAAATCCGCGCTTTCAAGGGGCTGGCTTTCTCCTGGTCGAGGATTTTCTTATTGCACGCATCGTCGGCGCCGCACTCGGGATAAACCGCCGACGTGAACAGCAGGTTTTTTCCGTCACCTGAGAAAAGCACGCCGTCGGCTTCAGCCGCGAAGGTCGTCACCTGCTTGGCGTTGCCGCCATCCGGATCCATCAGCCAGATCTGCTGCGAGCCGCTGCGATCGGAAATATAGGCAATCCGCTTGGAATCGGGCGACCAGCGTGCCCGCTGATTGTTCTCGCCATCGTGCGTGATCTGGCGCGGCGCTCCGCCCTCGATCGGCACCACCCAGACCTGCTGCGGCTTCTTGTTGGCCACCACGTCAATGCTCTGCACGGTGAACGCGACCAGTTTGCCGTCCGGCGAGATTTGGGGATCGCCCATCCGCTTCAAGTCGAGCAGCGCATTTACATCGAATGGGCGCTTCTGCGCGTGGGCGATCGCGAGAAAAGCGAAAAAGAAAAGAACCCGGCGGCGCATACATGACGATTGTAACGCCGTGCGATTCGCGCGCCGGGTCTAATTATCCGGATTTAACTCAAAGTCTCCGCGCTATAGCGCGCGATTAGTCCGGTGCGCACGGCGTGGCGGTAGATGCTGGTGAAAAACCAGGACGCGAGCAGGATGCTGGCTCCCGCCAGCGCCACCCCCCACGTGAGAGCGGCGGCCGAAGCCGCGCGCCCCGCTACGATCGCACGCAGGCTCTCGAACACATACGAGGGCGGCAACGCGCGCGAAATGTATTGCATCCAGTGCGGTAGCGTCGAGATCGGGTAGAACACGCCGGCGAATGGCGAGATCAGCGCGGGGATCGGCCAAATGAACCACTCCGAGGCCGGGCCGAATCGCAGCACGATGCCACATGCGAACACACCGAGCGCAATTCCAAAAAGAAAGAGCACCAGCAGGAATGGAATCACAGCGATGCCGTAGCCCAAAAACGAGAGACCGAACACCGCGCTCGCTAGCGCGAGCATGACCACCAGCCCCACCGAACTCGTACCGATGCTCGAAATCACCAGGCCGCCAACGTACTCCGAGATCAGGAGCGGCGTCGCGAAAATATTCAGAAAATTCCGTGACCACACGTCTTCCAGAAACGCCATAGTGACGCCGTGCATGACTCGGCTGAAGAAGTCCCAGAGCAGAACCGCTCCGAGCAGCGAAGGGACAAAGTTGAAACCGGAGGACGTGACGCTATTCAGGTAGCGCGTGATGAAGCCCCACAATACGATGTCGATCGTGACCCACGCGAACAACGGCAGAATGCGCGCGGGACTCCCGCGCATGAGATACAACTGGCGGAGGACGATCGCTGAGGTGCGGTCGAAGCGCATCGGTCAGGCTCGCTCCAGCGCTAATGGTTCCCGCGCTACCGTGATGAAAAGTTCCTCGAGCGTGCTCTTGCCGTGCTCGCCCGGCAGCGTCTTCGGGTCTCCCTCGAGCAGGATCTTGCCGTGCGACAGAAACAACACGCGATCGCAGACTTCTTCTACTTCATACATGTTGTGCGAGGTCCAGAGCACGCCACCGGAGCCTTCCGAAGCGCATTCGCGGATCTTGGCGCGGATCTCGCGCGCGGTCGCCGGATCGAGCGAGGCCGTCGGCTCGTCGAGCAGCAAAAGTTGCGGATCGTTGAGCATCGCCTTCGCGAGGCCAACCCGCGTCTGCTCTCCGGAAGACAGCACCCCGCACTTGGTGTCGCGAAACGATTCCAGGTCGAACTGCCGCAGCAGCGCGGCGATGCGTTCCTCCAGGCGCTTCACTCCATACAGTAGCCCAAAAACGCGGAGATTTTGATACACCGTCAGGTTCCCCGGCGGCGGCGCGTACACGGCCGCGAAATTGGTTCGCTCGATGGCCTCCGAGCGATGCGCCGCGAGATTGATGCCTTCGATCCGGATTGTGCCCGAGGTCGGCTCGAGCACTCCGAGAATCATGTTGATGGTAGTAGTCTTGCCGGCGCCGTTCGGGCCAAGCAGCCCGACAATTTCGTTGCGGCCCACCGCAAAGGAAATGCCGTCCACGGCCATCGTGCTGCCGTATTGTTTGCGCAGATCCGTAACAGAAAGCACGAGCACGGTGCCGCTCGGTAGCCCCTCTTAAATTATAGGGACGGATGGGCTTGTCTTCCGGATGCCGTCACTTCGCGAGAAAATACTGGCGCGCGGGATTATCGACGAGGAATTGCGCGATATCGCCAATCTTCGTCGGCGCACCCTGCAGACTGTCGTAGTTCCACCATTGCCCGTTGTTGTCCTTGAGAATCGTGATGAAATGCGCTCTGTTCCGGAGAGCCAGCAGGACGCGGCTGTAATACGCAAGGTCCGTCTTGGTGAGCGCTCGCGTCGTGCTTTCCGCGCGGTTTCTCAGAAGATGTTCGATCAACGCCGGATCGTTGCCGCTTTCGGCGATCTCCCGGGCGAAGGTACGATCGGCTCCGAGTTGCTCGGCGTAAAACGTGGTCGCCTGGCTCAAAAACGAGGGCCGGCTCAAGCTTCCGTGCAGGAAATGGTAAGCCGAGAAGTAGGCGCAAAGGCTGCTTTGGTCCGGATCGCTCGGATCCTGATGTTGAAATGGCGTCGGTAGGCTGGCCATGATTTCCTCCAATATCGATCTTCCCACGATAAGCCGCTGAGCGCCGCCCCGCGACTTCACGCCTCAATTACGAGACGCCGTCCAATAGCCGCCAGCGCGATCTCTGGTAGCATGGAGGTTTCCGAATATTTTGATCAGAGCCGTCAAAGGAACCAGAGACTTACTGCCTCCATCCACCGAAGTGTGGAACCGCGTCGAAGCTACGGCGCGCGAGGTCTTTCGGGCGTTCAACTACCGCGAAATCCGCACGCCGATCCTGGAAGAGACGCAGTTGTTCGCGCGCGGCGTCGGTGTAGAAACCGACATCGTCACCAAGGAGATGTACACCTTCGAGGACCGCGACGGCACCTCGCTCACGCTACGCCCCGAAAACACCGCATCGGTGATCCGCGCGTATATCGAGCACCGGCTCGACCAGCGCCCCGGTGTGCAGAAGCTCTACTACATCGGTCCGATGTTCCGCCGCGAGCGCCCGCAAAAGGGCCGCTACCGGCAGTTCTATCAGATCGGCGCCGAAGCCATCGGTTCGGAATCGCCCATGGTCGATGCGGAAGTGATCGCGATGGTGGTGGAGATTCTGCAGCGCGCCGGCCTGAGCGGTTTCCAACTGCTGATCAACTCGGTCGGCGACCACAACTGCCGTCCGCAATACGTGGAACTGCTCAAACAGGAGCTGAAATCCGTCGCTCCGGAAATGTGCGGCGATTGCCAGCGTCGCGCCGAGACCAACCCGCTGCGGGTGCTCGATTGCAAAGTCGAGGCCGACCAGCCCATCATTGAAAAGCTACCCACCATCGTCGATCACCTCTGCCCCGAGTGCCGCGCGCACTTCGAAGCCGTGAAAAGCTACCTGTGCGACCTCGGTATTTCCTACGAGGTGCGGCCGCGGCTGGTGCGCGGCTTGGATTACTACATGCGGACCACCTTCGAAGTGGTTCACGGCGCTCTTGGCGCGCAGAACTCCGTCCTCGGCGGAGGCCGTTACGATGGGCTCGCCGAATCCCTCGGCTCCAAAGTGCATTCACCCGGTATCGGCTTCTCCATCGGTGAAGACCGGCTGGTCATGAGCGTGGAAGGCAACCAGCGAGAGCCGCAACTCGATGTTTTCATCGCTCCGCTCGGAGAACCGGCGCTGCGGCATGCCGCGGTCCTCGCGCGCGACTTGCGCGCCGCAGGCCTGTCCGTCGAAGTCGGCGAAGGAAAGCTCAAACGCGCCATGGAACAGGCGGACAAGCTTGGCGCGCGCTTCACCCTGATCCTCGGCGAAAACGAGATGGCCGCCGGCCGTTACGCTCTGAAGAACATGGCCTCCGGCGAGCAGCAAAATCTGACACGGGAAGAAATCGCTGCGACCCTCGCGGCGAGCCGAAACTGACGAACCTTCAATATGGAAACTTCCACCGTAGCACTGGATTTTCTGGGCGAGCTTCAGCGCACCCACACCTGCGGCGAACTCCGCGCCGCCGACGAAGGCAAGCACGTCATTCTGATGGGCTGGGTCCACCGGCGCCGCGACCACGGTGGCGTTATTTTTGTCGACCTGCGCGACCGCGACGGCATCACCCAGGTGGTCTTCCACGAGGACGTCGATCCCTCCGTCCATGACCGCGCGGAGCAGGTGCGGCCCGAATACGTAATCGCGGTGGAAGGCAAAGTCGCGCTTCGCGGTGCCGCTGCCGTCAATCCGAACCTGGCCACCGGAGAAGTCGAGGTGGTCGCATCCAAGGTTTGGCTGCTGAATGAATCGCGCACTCCTCCGTTTCCCATGGAGGAGCAGGTGGATGTCAGTGAAGACGTGCGCCTGAAGTACCGCTACGTCGACCTCCGCCGGCCCCACATGCAGCGCAATATAATCCTGCGCTCGAAAATCTCCTTCGCCGCGCGTGAGTATCTGTACTCGCAGGGCTTCCTCGAAATCGAAACGCCGTTCATGACGCGCTCCACTCCCGAAGGCGCGCGCGACTACCTGGTGCCCAGCCGTGTGCAACCCGGTAGTTTCTACGCGCTGCCGCAATCGCCCCAGATCTTCAAGCAGCTGCTCATGGTCAGCGGCTTCGAAAAATATTTTCAGATCGTGCGTTGCTTTCGCGACGAAGATCTGCGCGCCGACCGTCAGCCCGAGTTCACGCAGCTCGACGTCGAGATGACCTTCGTCACCGAAGACGACGTGATGGCGATGATGGAGGGCTGCATCCTCACC
>CAYMHP010000066.1:0-12246 GCA_964390225.1 uncultured Solibacteraceae bacterium | reverse complement strand
GATGTCGTTTCCGCAGCAGGAGCGCATCATCGAAGTCATCGAGCCGATGGTGAAGCGGATCTGCCAGGCGGCCGGGGTCACCGTCCACTACCCGTTTCCCCGCCTGACCTATGCTCAGGCGATGCGCTCGTATGGCAGCGATAAGCCCGACCTGCGCGTTCCTCCCATGCATCCCGTGGAGGATCTCGCCCCCGAACTCTCCAATGCGGGAATGCCGCTGGCCGCCATCCACATCCCGGGAACCGGTGCGCCGAGCCGCAAAGAGCGCGACGAGCTGAAGGCCTTCGGACAGGAACGCGGGCTGCGGGTTTACGATGACGTCAAACGCCTGGAACGCGATTATCCGGACGCGATGGCGAAGATTCGCGAGCGTTGCGGGGCCGCCGAGAACGATCTGCTCATCCTCGCCACCTCGGCCGGCGAACCCAAGGGACATCGTCCGGAGGAAACCGTCTACCAGGCCTGCGGCCAGGTGCGCCTATATTGCGCGCAGAAGTTTAACGATCGTCACAAGCTGTTCGACGGCCACAATTTCCACTTCCTGTGGGTCGTGGATTTCCCGATGTTCGAGTGGGACGAGGAGGAGAACCGCTGGAACGCGGCGCACCATCCGTTTACTTCCGTGCACGACGAAGATCTCGACAAGCTCACCACCGACCCCGCGCACTGCCGCGCCAAATCCTACGACCTGGTGCTGAACGGCGTCGAACTCGGCTCGGGCTCGATTCGTATTCACCGCCGCGATGTGCAATCGAAAGTCTTTGCGGCGCTCGGCTTCACCGACGAGGAGGCGCGGCGGCGCTTCGGTTTCCTCCTGGATGCGTTGGAGTACGGCGCGCCCCCGCACGGAGGAATCGCGCTCGGGCTCGACCGCATCGTGATGCTCCTGGCGGGAGAGACTTCGATCCGCGACGTGATTCCGTTCCCCAAAACCGCGCGCGGGACCGATTTGATGTGCGACGCCCCCTCGCCGGTCCCCGAGCGGCAACTGCGCGAGTTGGGCATCGCCCTTCGCGGGCCGGCAAAGTAGCGTTGCCTAATCGTCCCGGTGGCGTAAGGCTCTGCACTTGCGGGCGCTAGTTCCCCCACCCGGACAAGGCGGAGCCTTATCCCACAAATTGGAGAGGGTACGGCAGGTCCGGCCGCGATTCCTGAGAGTTTCACCTTCCCCGCATCACGTATCTGGTGTGGACCTTTATCGCCGCCGTCTTCCGCACGTCTTCGCCACCGATCAGCCCGTTTTCCTCACATGGCGCCTCCACGGCAGTCTGCCGCAGCACCGCTATTTCCGCGGCGCCAATCTGTCTTCGGGCCACCAGTTCGTTGCGATGGACCGCCTGCTCGATGAGGCGACCAACGGCTGCGCCTATCTTCGCAAACCGGTGCTGGCCGACATGGTTGCGGACACAATCGTCTACAACGCATACGCGCTGGCGCAATACGAACTGCACGCCTTCGTGGTGATGCCAAATCACGTTCATGTCCTGGCGACGCCGGCGGTCCCGGTCGCCATCCTCGCAAAATCGCTGAAAGGCGCTACTGCGAAGCGGGCAAACGCAACGCTGGGGCTGGACGGAAGACCTTTCTGGCAAGAGGAAACCTACGACCACACCGTTCGCTCGCGGCGCGAGTTCGAGCGCATCAAGCTCTACGTTGAGAACGACCCGGTTCGGGCCGGGTTGGTGCTTGATGCCAGTGAGTACCGGTGGTCCAGCGCCGGGTGGACGAGCTGGCCTCCCACCGCCGGGCCGGGGATTCGCCCTCCACTCTGCTAAACTAGTAGTGCTCCCCCGAAAATATCCGCATGAAATTCGGTGTCATTGTCTTTCCCGGCAGCAATTGCGACCACGATGCGTTTCACGCCGTCGGTCATAACCTGGGCCAGAAAGCGGAGTTTATCTGGCATGATTCCGCGGACTTAGGCGACGTCGACGCAGTCATCCTGCCCGGCGGCTTCTCCTACGGCGACTATCTGCGCTGCGGCGCCATCGCCAAGTTTTCGCCGGTCATGAACGCCGTCAAGAAGTTCGCCGCCGGCGGCGGCCTGGTGCTCGGTGTCTGCAACGGCTTCCAGATCCTGGTGGAGGCCGGGTTGCTTCCCGGCGCGCTCATCCGCAACCGGGGCCTCAAGTTCATCTGCAAGGAAGTGCAGTTGCGCCCCGGCACGCTGAATTCTCCCTTCACCTGCGCGGCTGATCTCGATCGTGCCTACCGTCTACCCATCGCCCATGGCGAGGGCTGTTACATTGCCGACGAGCGTACGCTCGACGAACTGGAAGCCGAGGATCGCGTGGCTTTCCGTTATGTGGAAAACCCGAATGGCTCGCTGCGCGACATCGCCGGAATCCTGAACCGGGAACGCAACGTGCTTGGCATGATGCCCCACCCGGAACGCGCCACCGAACCGCTGATGGGCTCGAGCGACGGCCTGGTCGTCTTTCAGTCGATGCTTTCCGTGGCGGTGCGCGCGTGAGCACGGCGCTCATCACGCCCGATCTCATCGCGCAACACCAACTTACCCCCGACGAATACCAGAAGATCGTTTCCATTCTCGGCCGTGAACCCAGCTACACCGAGCTGGGTATCTTCAGCGTGATGTGGAGCGAGCACTGCTCCTACAAAAGCTCACGCCTGCATCTCAAGAAGCTGCCGACGCGCGGCAAGCTGGTGGTGCAAGGCCCGGGAGAGAACGCGGGCATTATCGATATCGGGGGCGGCTATGTCATCGCCTTCAAAATCGAATCGCATAACCATCCGAGCTTCATCGAGCCGTTTCAGGGCGCGGCGACGGGCGTGGGCGGCATCTTGCGGGATATCTTCACCATGGGCGCGCGTCCTGTGGCGGTGCTCGATTCGCTGCGCTTCGGCCGCCTCGACGACCCCGCGAACGGCGCGCGCAACCGCCGCATTCTGAACGGCGTTGTCTCGGGCATCGCGCACTACGGCAACTGCTTCGGCGTGCCCACCGTCGGCGGTGAGTGCGTCTTCGAATCGTGTTACGACGGCAACCCGCTGGTGAACGTCTTTGCCCTGGGCGTCTGCCGCAAGGAAGACATCTTTTACGCCAAGGCCGCGGGCGTAGGAAATCCCGTGATTTACGTCGGCGCGCGCACTGGGCGCGATGGCATCCACGGCGCTTCCATGGCCTCCGCGGAGTTCACCGAAGAATCCAAGCAGAAGCGGCCTAATGTGCAGGTGGGTGATCCGTTCATGGAAAAGCTTCTGCTCGAAGCGTGTCTCGAGGCTATGCAGACCGGCGCGATCGTCGGCATCCAGGACATGGGCGCGGCAGGCCTCACCTGTTCCACCTGCGAAATGGGAAGCCGCGGCGGAGTGGGCATCGATATCGAGCTCGATCGCGTGCCGCAGCGCGAAAGCGGCATGACGCCGTACGAGATCATGCTCTCGGAATCGCAGGAGCGCATGCTGCTGGTGGCGGATAAGGGCCGCGAAGACGAGGTCTTCCGCGTGTTCAAGAAGTGGGGCCTGGAAGCGGCCGAAGTCGGTGTGGTCACGGCTGACGGTAAGCTGCGCGTGCGGCAGCACGGCGAGGTGGTTGCCGAGATTCCCAACCGCGAGCTCGCCGACGAAGCGCCGCTTTACGACCGGCCGCACACCCAGCCGCTCCGGCGCGCCCCCATGAGCGCTCCGCCTTTGCCGAAACCAGATGTGCAGGCCGCCCTGCCGGCCCTGCTGGCCTCCGGCGACATCTGCTCGAAACGCTGGATCTGGGAGCAGTACGATTACCAGGTCCGCACCAACACCGTCGCCGGGCCGGGCGCCGAGGCGGCCATCATCCGCATCAAGGAAACGGGCGCCTCGGTGGCGATGTCGCTCGATGGCAATGGCCGCTACTGTTATCTCGACCCACGCGAGGGCGCCAGGCTCGCGGTCGCGGAATCGTGCCGCAATCTTTCCACCGTGGGCGCGACGCCGGTCGCGGCTACCAACTGCCTGAACTTCGGAAACCCCGAGCGCCCCGAAATCATGGCGCAACTGGTGGAGGCCATCGAAGGCATGGCCGAGGCCTGCCGCTTCTTCGAAACGCCAATCACCGGCGGAAATGTCAGCCTCTATAATGAAACCCTGGGTGAGGGGATCTATCCTACACCGGTGATCGGGGTTGTGGGACTGATGAAAACGGCGGCGCCTGTGCCGGTTCGGTTTCAAAATCCGGGACGTAGTGTAATCCTTCTCGGCGGCCTGGGTGCATGCGACCAACAACGCTTCGGCGGTACGCAATACGCCAAAGTGATCGTCAACCAACTTTGGGGACTGCCTCCCGCGCTCGACATGGAGCGCGAGAGGCGCGTTCAGCAGGCCATTCGCGAAATCGTGGAACTCGGCCTCGCTGAGTCGGCGCACGACCTCAGCGATGGGGGATTGGCAGTCGCCCTGGCGGAGTCTTCGTTCGGCCCGGCGCGCGTCGGCGCCAGCATCGACCTGGATTCCCAGTTGTCCCCCGACCTGCTGCTGTACCATGAAGGCCCCTCGCGCGTGTTGCTCTCCACGGCAGAGCCCGACAAGGTCGCGGAGGTCGCCGCCAGGCATGGAATCGAAGCGCCGGTGGTGGGCGCGACGGTCGAGAACCAAATCCGCATCGCGCAGCGAGGCGCGCTGCTAGCTCAATGGGAGATTGCGCCACTCGAGGCGGCATACGATCGGGCGCTCGAATCGCATGTTCGATAAATTCCACGAAGAATGCGGCGTTGTGGCCATTTACGGCCATCCGGAAGCGGCCAAGCTGGCCTACCTCGGCCTTTACGCGTTGCAGCACCGCGGCCAGGAGAGCGCGGGCATCTGCACCAGCGATGGCGGGCGGATTCATTGCCAGAAATCGATGGGGCATGTCGCCGATATCTTTACGGGCGAAGTGCTTCAGAAGCTCCCTGGGTCACTGGCCATCGGCCACACCCGCTACTCGACGGCGGGCGACACCGCGCTGCTGAACGCGCAGCCGTTTTCCGTCGTGTGCGGCAAGGGACGGATCGCGGTGGCGCACAACGGCAACATCACCAACGCTTCCGAGTTGCGTCACGAACTGGAACGGCAGGGTGCCATCTTCCAGGCATCGAGCGACACCGAGGTGATTCTTCACCTGATGGCGCACTCCTCCGAGCGGACCATGTCGGGCGCGCTACGCGATGCGCTGCTGCAACTCGAGGGCGCGTTTTCGCTGGTCTGCCTGGCCGAGGATCGTATCCTGGTGGCGCGCGACCCTCACGGCTTCCGCCCGCTCGCCGTCGGTGAAATGGAGATCTCCGGCGGCGGGAAGTGCTACGTGTTCGCGTCCGAAACCTGCGCGTTCGACCTGATCGATGCGGTTTACCTGCATGACGTGGAACCGGGCGAAATGGTGATTGTCGGCCCCGAGGGGCTTACCCGCGAACGCTTCGCGCCCGAGCAGCCGCACTCGCAGTGCGTTTTCGAGCACGTCTATTTTTCCCGTCCGGATTCGATCGTCTTCGGCAGGCCCGTGCAGGAGTCCCGCGAAGAATTGGGCCGCCTGCTGGCGCGCGAGTGTCCGGCCGACGCGGATATCGTGGTCCCGGTGCCCGATTCCGGAGTCTCGGCAGCGAGCGGTTATTCCACCGAATCGGGGCTTCCTTACCGCCAAGGATTGATCCGAAATCACTACGTCGGACGTACGTTCATTGAGCCGTCGCAGGCGATTCGCGATTTCGGTGTCAAGCTGAAACTCAACCCCGTGCGTCACCTGTTGCAAGGCAAACGCGTCGTGCTGGTGGACGACTCCATCGTGAGGGGCACCACGAGCCGTAAGATCGTCCGCATGGTGCGGCAGGCGGGCGCGCGCGAAGTGCATCTGCGCATTTCCTGCCCGCCCACGATCTCGCCGTGCTTCTATGGCGTCGATACTCCCACGCGCGGCGAGCTGATCGCCTGCAACCACAACGTGGACGAGATCCGGCGTTTCGTGGAAGCCGATTCGCTCGGCTATCTTTCCCTCGCCTCGCTGCGGAAGGCCGTGGCCGACGACCGCCACGAATACTGTTACGCCTGCTATACGGGCGACTACCCGACGGAGCTGGTCAATATCGAGGAGTTGATCTCCGCCCGCCAGAAGCGTTACTAATGACCGTCGAGCTGGACGGCGAACGCCTCAGCATCATGCAAGTGCAGCAGGTGGCCGATGGCCGTGCCACGGTTTCGCTTGCGCCTTCCGCCATCGATAAAATGCTCCGCTCGCGCGAGCCGGTGGAACGCCTGGCCGCGGGCGACGAGCCGATCTACGCCGTGAACACTGGCGTGGGGCTGCTGGCGGACGTGCGGATTCCGCGCGAAGATCTCGATCGCCTGCAGGTGAACGTGGTGCGCTCGCATGCCGCTGGCGTGGGTCCACCGCTCGCGCGCCCAGTGGTCCGCGCCATGATGCTGATCCGCGCCAATGTGCTGGCGAAGGGCTTCTCCGGAATTCGTCCCGCCGTCGCCGAACTGCTCTGCGATTTGCTGAATCGCGGTGTCACGCCCGTCATTCCGGAGCAGGGGAGCGTGGGGGCAAGCGGCGATCTGGCGCCGCTCGCGCATATGGCGCTGGTCCTGATCGGAGAAGGCGAAGCCGAGTTCGAGGGCGCCGTGTTGCCGGGCCGCGAAGCGCTCGCGCGCGCCGGCCTCGCGCCCATCGAACTGCACCCCAAGGAAGGCATCAGCCTGATCAACGGCACGCAAGCGATGTTAGCCATCGCGTGCCTCGAGGGGGAAGCCGCGCGAACGCTTGCTGGCACGGCGGACGTGGTCGCCGCGCTCACGCTCGATGCGCTCCGCGGAACCCCGCGTGCGTTCGATGAGCGCATCCACGCCGCACGTCCTCATCCTGGGCAATACGCCAGCGCGGCCCGGCTGATGCGGCTGCTCGAGGGCAGCGAGATCCGACAGTCGCACATCACCTGCCGCCGCGTGCAGGACGCCTATTCGCTCCGCTGCGTGCCGCAGGTGCATGGCGCCGTGCGCGATGCCTTGGCGGAGGCGCGCCGTGTCTTCGGTGTCGAGCTGAATTCCGCCACCGACAACCCGCTGGTGTTCGGAGACGAGATCCTCTCCGGCGGCAACTTTCACGGCGAGCCGCTGGCCTTTCAGCTCGATTTTCTGGCGGTCGCGCTGGCCGCGCTGGCCGGCATCTCCGAGCGCCGCATCGACCGCCTCGTGAATCCGGCGCTCAACGAAGATCTACCACCGTTTCTCGCGGGGCACGCCGGCCTGGAATCGGGCCTCATGATGGCGCAGGTCACGGCCGCCGCGCTGGTCGGCGAGAACCGCGTGCTGGCGCATCCCGCCTCCACCGGCTCGATCACGACCAGCGGGAATAAGGAGGACTTCGTCAGCATGGGAATGGCAGCCGCGCTCAAGTTTCAGCGCGTGGTGCGCAACACTCGCGCCGTGCTGGCGATCGAAGCCTTGGCAGCCGCCCGGGCGCTCGACCTGCTCGCTCCCTTGCGAACCAGCCCGCTGCTGGAAAACGCGCGTGCCCGCATCCGCGGCGTCTCGCCGCCGATCGAAGGCGACCGGCCGTTCTACAAAGACATAGAAGCGCTGGAAAAGCTGATCGCCGCCGGCGAATTACAGATGGAATAGTGCCGGACGGGCTCCGTCTCCGCGCTTACTACTCGCCCCGCGCCTTCTCCTTCAGCTTCCGAATTTCTTCCAACCGCTCGGCGATGCGCTTCTCCAGGCCGCGGTCGCTCGGGAAATAATACTGCCGCCCGGCCAGCGACGGCGGCAGGCATTCCATATCGGGGACCGCATTCTCGAACTTGTGCGCGTGTTGATAACCCTCGCCATAGCCCCACGCCTTCATATCGCGCGTTGGCGCGTTGCGCAGATTCATCGGAACCGGCTCGGCGATGGTGCGTTCCACGTCGTCGTGCACTGCTCCCATCGCGCGGTATGCCGCGTCGGATTTCGGAGCCACGCACAGGTAAATCGCCGCTTGCGCCAAGGCCAGGTCGCCCTCCGGGATCCCCAGGAAATGTACGGCCTGCATGGCCGCCACGGCCTGCTCGAGAGCGCGCGGGTCCGCCAGGCTGATGTCCTCGATCGACATGCGGATCAGCCGCCGGGCGATGTAGAGCCGGTCCTCCCCAGCCTCGAGCATGCGCGTGAGCCAGTAAAGCGAGGCATCCACATCGCTCGATCGCACAGACTTGTGCAGCGCCGAAATGAGGTTAAAGTGCTCCTCGCCGCCTTTGTCGTAGAGCAGCACCTTGCGCTGCATCGCGTCTTGCACCGCCGACGCCGTCAACGCGCCGCCGGCCGATGCCGCGGCTGCCGCCTCGAGCGTGTTGTAGGCCTGGCGCGCGTCGCCGTTGGCGTAGATCGCGATCTGTTCCAGAAGATCTTCGGAAGCCTCCAGGCCGATGACCGGCCGTGCCCGTTGCAATAGCGTGACGATCTCCGGCACCGTCAGCCCGCGTAGCGCGTACACGCGCGAGCGCGAAAGCAGCGCCGAGATCACTTCAAACGACGGGTTCTCCGTGGTGGCGCCGATCAGGATGATATCGCCGCGCTCGACATACGGCAGAAACGCATCCTGCTGCGCTTTGTTGAAGCGGTGAATCTCGTCGATGAACAGGATCGTGCGCCGGCCCATCCGCCTCAGCCGCTCGGCATCGACCATCACCGCCTTGATTTCCTTGATGCCGCTCAGTACCGCGCTGAACGGAATGAACTCGCAGCTCGTGATCCGCGCGATGAGGCGCGCGAGCGTTGTTTTGCCGACGCCCGGGGGTCCCCACAGAATGATGGAAGTGAGTTCATCGCGCTCGATCTGGCGGCGCAGCGGCTTGCCGGGCCCGAGAATGTGCTCCTGGCCGATGTAATCGTCCAGACGCTCCGGGCGCATGCGCTCCGCCAGCGGGCGCTTCCTGTCCTCCTGCGGCGGTGTGGAATCGAAAAGGCTCACTGCCCGAGCGCCCTTTGCCGTCGCGCTTCATATAAGAGAATCCCAGCGGCGACCGCCGCATTCAGGGACTCGACGCCGACCGTCGGGATCGCGATGTCCATTGCCGCGGAGCGCAACTCGCCGCCGACTCCGCGGGCTTCGTTGCCGATCACGACGCCGCACCGGCCCGTGAAATCGACCTCCGCTAACGAGCGCACGCCCGAGCGCGCGGGAACCCCCGCGTACAGCTCGACACGGTTCTGGCGCAACGCCGCGCGCGCCAGCGCCGCATCCACTCCGTGCAGCAGAGGAACGCGAAACAGCGATCCCGCCGAGGCACGCAGCGTCTTGGGATTGTACGGGCTCGCCGTTCCTTTCAAAAACAGAACGCCCGTCGCGCCAAACGCCTCGGCGGTGCGAACGATGGTGCCGCAATTTCCCGGGTCTTGCAAGCCGTCCAGGACAACCACCAGGGGGCACCCGCGAAACAACTGGTCCAGGTTCCAGGCGGGAGGCTTCACCAGCGCGAGCACGCCCTGGCTGGTCTCCGTGCCCGACACGCTCTCCAGCAACCGGTCGGCCACGACCAATACCTTGACGCCTCGCAACCCCCGCACATGCGCTTCCGCAGCGGAGCGAACGGATTCGGCAGCGAGCACGGCCCGCACCTCGCAATCGCTGCGAAGGGCTTCTTCCAGCAAATGGAAGGTCTCCGCCACGCACCAGCCATCGTGGGTCAGCGCGCCGCGGATGATGGCCCGCCGCACGTCCTTCAGCAGGGGGTTAGCCGCGCTCGTGATCGCTTCCGGCTTCGCCATCTTACAATAGTGCTGGAACGATCAGAATAGCGCAGATGAAACGGACCGTATGGAATGCGATCGCAGTGGCAGGCTCCGTACTGCTCATCTATATCGCGTACCTTTCGCTGCGGATTGAGCAGCAATCGACGCGCGACGAAGCGCGCCAGGCGGACGTCATCCTTGTGCTGGGCGCCGCCGAGTATCGCGGACGGCCGTCTCCGGTGTTACGCGCGCGGCTTGACCACGCGCTCGAACTCTACACTGAGCAGATGGCGCCACGCATTATGACCACTGGAGGTGCCGGCGGCGATCCCGTCTTCACTGAGGGAGGCGTCGGGCGATCCTACCTGATCAGCCACGGCGTACCCTCGGAAGCCATCATCGTAGAAACCGAGGGAGAGAGCACGGTTCACTCGATCGCGCTGGCCGGTGAGATCTTGCGGCGCATGAGCCTGAAATCAGTCATCGTCGTGAGCGATGGCTACCACATCTACCGCGTCAAGCAGATGCTGGCCTCGCAAGGCCTGAGCGTCTACGGCTCCCCGCGCAAAGAGCACAACCCCGACCCGCTCCACGAGCGCTGGAACTACGTCAAGCAGGCGATTGGCTACGTACTGTGGCGGTTTGGGGTGCCGGTGTAGGGCCGGTGGTCTTGCCGCCGGCAAACCCGCGCCCTACGGCGTCTTGTCCAACTGCTGCTTCGCCCAAATCCGCCGAGGATTCAACTCCAGCGATTTGGTAAATGCCTGCCGCGCTTCCGCATCTTTGTTTTCCTTGCGGAGCGTCAGGCCAAGCCATAGCCACGCGTCGGCATTCTTAGGGTCGAGATCGATGGCCTTGCGCAAATCGGCGGCGGCCAGTTCGTAGCCTCCGCCGAGAGCGGCCGGCACGTAGTAGTTGCCCACGCCGCGCGCCATGTAGGCCGCCGACGATTTTGGGTCTTTGGCGATCGCCTTGTCAATGGCGTCCTTGGCGCGTTTGGCATACCCGATTCCCGTCAGCACGTTGGCCGGTACCACCTGTCCGCACAGCGTTCCCAGCACCCGGTAATATTCGCCGACCTCCGGTTTGAGCGACACGGCCTGCTCGGCCTGCTTTACACCGCGAATCGCCGCCTGTTCCGCCAATTTCTTGTCGCGAAGCTCCAGCGCGACTTCGGCCAGGTAGGAGGACGCCAGCGCCGCGCGGTATTGCGCATCGGCGTCGTTGGGAGCTTTCGCCGCGGCCGCGGCATACTCATCGGCGATCTTCTGTAAGGCCGCGCGATCCTGGTGGTCCCGCGCATAGTCGAGGGCGGGTGAAGGGGCGGCCAGAAATGCCGCCAGTACAAGCGCCAGCATGGCGTACCTCAGTCTGCGTAGTTTACAGCGATGCTACTTTGCGCTGGATCAGAAGGAAATACAGGCCGAGCAGCGCCAATAGCAGTCCGTTCACGGCCACCACTACTGGAGCCGTGAACATTGGGACGAGCCACCCAGTCACCAGGTTTCCCATCGGCATTCCGCCGCGGAATGCGGAATTGTAAACACTCATCACGCGGCCGCGCATCTCGTTCGGTGTAATCAGTTGCACCAGAGAGTTGACGTTGGCGAAGACCGTCATCAGGCCGATGCCCGTCAGGAAAAGAACCACGCAACTGAGAGCGACATTCTTCGAAAGCGCGAACCCGGAAATTCCAACGCCCAGGCAAATCAGCGAGGTTAGCGCGATTCGGCCTTTGTGCTCGGCATTTCCAAGCCAGGCCACACCCAGGGAACCGACCACCGCCCCAATACCCGACGAGCACATGAATAAGGTGAACGTCCACGGACCGCCCGAGAATACCGTCCTGGCAAACCACGGAAGAAAAGTCATCATGGGGAAGCCCAGGGCGGTCATCGTGAAGGCGAGGAAGATGAGCGCTTCCATCGCGCCCTGGTGCCGGATAAAACGGAAGCCCTGCTTCATGCTGGTCCAAACCGATTCGGTCGTTTTTTGCGGCAAGTAGCGGGTCGTCAAGATGGTCAGGGAAATGACCGGCGCCAAAAACGAAAGACCATTCAACCCGAAGCACCACCCGGCGCCGAGACGGTCCATCGCGACGCCGCCAAGCGCCGGGCCCAGAACGCGCGCCAGATTGAACTGGATGGAGTTCAATGCAATCGCGTTCGGCATGTCTTCCTTCTTCACCAGCGTGGGGATGAGCGCCGAATAAGCCGGGCCGCCGAAGGATTGCGCAGTGCCGCATACAAAAGACAGCACGAGGATCTCCCAGATGCGCACCGCGTGAAGGAAGATCAGCGTCGTCAGGATGAATGCCGAGGCCATCTGCACGTACTGCGAAACGAGCAGCACCCGGCGGCGCTCCACACGGTCTGCCACCACGCCGCCGATAATCGAGAACAGAAAAACGGGGATTCCCGCGAGGAATGCGTCAAGACCCAGATAAAAAGGCGATCGTGTGATGTCCAGCACCAACCACGCCTGTGCCAGGTTTTGCATCCATGTGCCCACGCTGGAAACGCAGGCGCCAATGAACATCAGGCGAAAATCGCGATACTGAAAGGCCTT
>CAYMHP010000065.1:0-20849 GCA_964390225.1 uncultured Solibacteraceae bacterium | reverse complement strand
CACACTCACGTCACCTACCTGCCGCGTATTCAATTTCACGCTCACTGAACATGCCTCCCTGGCTGAAACTGCCAAATCTACTTCGAAGCCCTATACTTAATCAAAGTAATTTCGGTCCCCCCGGCTTCCCTGCGCCGGATCTGACACTCGTCCATGAACGAGCGGATGAGAAAGATACCCCGCCCCGAACTCCTCAGCAGATTCTCCGGAGCCAGCGGATCGGGGACGTTGTCGTAATCAAAGCCCTCGCCCTCATCGGCGATCCGCACCGTCAACTGCTGCAAGTTCTTCATCACGGAAAAATGCACTCTTTTGTTGGCGCTGTACCGGTTGCCGTGCACTACCGCGTTGACCATCGACTCGCGTACAGCCATCCCGATCTTCATCAACTCGTCTTCGTCGAATCCTGCTTTCTTGGCCAACCGAACCGCGATTTCCTCGGCATGATCGACGCTTTCCAGCGTCGAATCAAGAAACCGCTCCACGGTCTCCGGTTGCTGCCGCGATTTGTCGCGCATACGTAGAACGGTCCGGCGGCGTGCCAAGTCGAATGGCTAGAATAAATTACCCGGATAAGGAAAGTCAACAACGGCGCGCGCGTTCAACTGCTCCGCAACTCGGTGGCATGCAGTTCGGGCCGCGCCTGCAGCACGAGCGTGATTGCAATCCCGAGCGCCGGCAAGAACATGCCGAGGTACACCGTCGCGGGCCTGTAGTGCACGTTGAACATATGGGAGATGACCACAGTAGAAGGAGAACACCGGCCTGAAGTTGAAGGCCACATCCTTCTCATTTCTCCGGATCACGCCCTCTTTATGTAACCTCCGGAATCCGAAGCGCTGCCTTCTCTCCATCGGGCATCATAGAGGTAGGTGATGCCCTCATCCGAAAAGCACGCCGTTGTGAATCCCTGGATTGTTGCGATCGCGGTTATGTTCGCCACCGTCATGGAGGTCCTCGACACCACGGTCGTCAACGTTTCCCTGCCCCACATCGCCGGGAGTTTGTCGGCCAGCGTGGATGAGGCGGCCTGGGCGCTGACCTCTTACCTGGTCGCCAATGCGGTTATCCTGCCGATGACCGGATGGCTGGCCAGCTACTTTGGAAGAAAACGCACATTGCTCGCAGCCACGTTCGGGTTTACCGCCGCGTCGGTCCTCTGCGGCCTGGCTCCGAATCTGCAAATGCTGATCGTCTTCCGCATCGTCCAGGGCGCGACCGGGGGATGCCTGCAGCCGCTCTCGCAGGCCGTCATGCTGGAAGCCTTTCCCCCGCGGGACCGCGGCAAGGCCATGGCGTTCTGGGCACTCGGTATTGTCGTGGCGCCCATGCTCGGGCCCGTGCTGGGCGGTTGGCTCACCGACAATTACAGTTGGCGCTGGATCTTCTATATCAATCTGCCGGTCGGGCTGGCCTCCGTCATCATGACGCGCCTGTTCATCTTCGACCCGCCATATATCCGCCGCGAGAGCCGCGGCATAGATTATTGGGGCATCGGCCTGCTGACGGTCGGCGTGGGAGCCTTGCAGGTAGTCCTCGATAAGGGCCAGGAGGAAGACTGGTTCTCGTCCCACTGGATTCTCGCCTTGGCGATTATTGCCGTGATGGCGTTGGGTTTCTTCATTTTCCAGGAACTGCGTTCGCGCGACCCGGTGGTTCACCTTCGGATCTTCAAGGCGCGGACCTACAGCGCCGGCGTTTTTCTCATGACGATGCTCGGGTTCGTGCTTTACGGAAGCATGCTGCTGCTTCCCGTCTTCCTGCAAACGCTGCTCGGGTATCCCGCGCTCGATGCCGGGGTCGCGATGGCGCCACGCGGCCTGGGCTCGTTTCTGATGATGCCGCTAGTGGGGACAGTCCTCTCCCGCTTCGATCCGCGCAAAGTTCTAGGCATTGGACTGGTCGCCTCCTCCTGGACCTTGTACGCCCTCTCGAGATTGAATCTGCAGGCGGGGTACTGGGATATCTTTTGGCCGCAATTCATTCAGGGCGCTGCCATGGCAATGGTCTTCGTTCCTCTGACGACCGCTACGATGGATGCGATACCGAAGGAAGAGATGGGCAACGCCACCAGTATGTTCAACCTGATGCGGAACCTGGGCGGCAGCTTCGGAATCGCGGCTGCAACGACGTATTTGTTCCGGCGTGAGCAGTTCCACACCCACGTGCTGGGCGGGCACGTGAACGCTTACAACCCCCAAGCCCAGGTGTATCTGCATGGCCTGCAGGCCAACATGATGGCGCACGGCGCGGATGCCGCGACCGCCCAGCACCAGGCCTACGGTGCAGTCTGGGGAATGGTGCTGCGTCAGGCCTCGATGATTTCTTTCGTGGACACGTTCGGCGCGATGGCTGTTGTGTTTCTGTTGGTCCTGCCGTTGCTCTTTATCATGCGCCGGCCGAAGCACCACAGCGCCGGCATCGCCATGCATTAGTGTCCTGACCAAAGTGGGGCAGAGTTCGTTCGAGGCACTTCGGAATCACGCGACTAGCCGAAATTGTTGCTACTCTGCCCCGGCCTTGGCCTCGTACACCACTCGCCCGCCCACCATCGTCATCACGGGGTGGATGTCCTTGATCTCGTCGGCGGGAATCGTGAGATAGTCGCGGTCGAGTTCCACCAGGTCCGCCAGTTTGCCCGGCTGGATCGAGCCCAGGTTGCTCTCCTGAAACACGAAGAACGCGTTCTTGCGTGTGTGTGCGATCAGGGCGTCCTCGCGGCTGATCGTCTGCCGGATCACCTTCGTCCCCCCAACCATCTTGCCCGTGACTGCGAAGTATAGCGTCGTAAACGGCAGGGTTTGGTTGGCGGCGGTGCCGTCGGTTCCCAGGCCCCAGATGATCCCGCTATTTTGAATGGTGCGTAACGGCGGCATGTCGTCGGCGCCGTCACCGAATCCCTCGTGCATGATGGCGCCATTGATGACGGCCCATGGATGCACCGCGGCATACATCCCGAGCCTCTTCATGCGCTCGAGTTGAGAGCCATTGATCTGGTTGACGTGGGCGAAAGTCCAGCGCAGATTCTTAATGGGATATTCCTTGTTAATCGCCTCGGCCTGATCGAGAAAGGCATCGATGGTGTCGCGCAATTCCGCATGCACATGCAGCGGCATCCCCGCTTTTGCGATCGCGGTGGCGATGCGCCGCCACTCGTCAAGCTGCTCCGGCCGCGGATCGGACTTCAGCGCGAACATGGGATCGTGCAGCGGTGTGTACACGCTCTCCCCAAAATAGATGTTGTCAATCGAGCTGTCGCCCTGAAACAATTTCATCCGGCCAATTTGCTCGATGGTACGGTCCGCCTGCTCGGGCGAGCCGGCCCCGGCGCCGTCGATACAGAAAATGCGCGCGCTGACACGCTCCTCCGCCTTCCACTTGCGAAAGATCTCCAGCACATTGTTGTCGCAACCGGGCACGCCGAAAGAGGTGAGGCCCGCGCGATTCATGTCTCTGACCAGCGCCAACGTGCTCGCCTCCAATTGCCCGGGCGCTACCTTGGGCAGCTGCGCGGCCACCGGCCGCGTCGCCGCGATATCGCCGCGAATAACGCCTATCGGCTTGCCGGCTGAGTCGCGCAGAATCGAGCCCTTCACAAAGCCCTGCGGGTCCGGCGCGTTCGCTCCGATCCCCAATGCCTCGAGCGCGCGGCTGTTGAGAAACACCTGGTAATACGACTCCTGCAGCGAGACGGGGTTTTGCGGCGCGATGCGATCCAGTTCCTCGCGCGTGAACGGCTTCGGATCGTCAGCGAACTGCTGGTGCGTCCAACCACCGATGTTATAGACCCATTCGCCCGGTCCCACGTTCTTGGCGCGCGCACGAATCATGTCGATCGCCCGCTTGCGCGACTCCACGCCATCGAAGCGAAGTTCCCGCGTCCAGGTGTTCGCGGCGCGAAGAAGATGGATGTGGTTATCGATCAGGCCGGGGATCACTGCGCGGCCTGCCAAGTCCATCGTGCGCGTGCTGGGGCCGGCGAGGCGTGCGATCTCCTGGTTGGTGCCGACCGCGATGATGCGATCGCCTCGAATGGCTACCGCCTGCGCGATCGAGAAGCGATCGTCGACGGTAATGATTTTCCCATTGGACAGGATCAGCTCCGGCGGTTGCTGCTGGGCAGCGCCGATTCCAGAGGCGCCTGCAAGCAGCGCCAGTATGCGGATTTGGCGAAAGGGGGTCCTCATCTGAGCTATACCATCTGCCGCAAGCCGCGGCCGAAATAGATGCTCGCCGCCGTGGAGTTATCCCAGCCGACGTTGCAGTGCGCGACCGACCACTTCTCCACCTTCCGCGGCTCCAGCACCGGCTTCCCGAGCGCGGGGCAGGAAAGGCAGTAGCTCCCTTCGTGGTTGCCGATCCAGATCAGATTGCGGTCCCACTCGACGAACACGTTCTCCGTCATGCCGCGCCACCAGCTCTCATAATTATTGATTTCGCCTTCGTGCGGCGGCACGAACCAGGCGACCTCTTTCGGCGCCGTGGGATTGGAGATATCAAACACGCGGACCCCCGCATTGAACCACGCGATCGCCATGATCTCCGGCCGCGCAGCGCCGGGCGCCAGCCAGCATTGCGTGTTGTGCGATCCGAAGCGGCCGCGAGAGAAGCAGAAATCCGTGTAGGGGGCGTCCGGCGGCGCCGCCGGTCGCGGGAAGAAGCCGATGATCTTCGGGTTCCGAGGATCCTTCACATCGATCACGTACGGTGTGTGATACACCTCGCGGCAGTCGGCCTCGAGCGCTTCATGAGTGGCGACGACGATACTCTGCAGCCGCGGATGCGACGCGTCCGCAGTCACGGGATAGCAAGTGTGAAACGGAATCGTGCCGATGGCGTTGAATTCGTATTGCACCTTTCCGTAAGGCTTGGGCTTGGTGATATCGCTGAGGTCCATCACGTACATGCCGAATGCGCCGAAGCCGGCGTACCCGATCTTGCCGCCGTCTTCCACGCGCTTCGGCACGCTCACCGCTCCGTGATTGCCGGTCCAGGAGGCGCGGTCGCCGGCGAAGATGTACTTCTTGTACTCGGCCTCTTCGCCGATGCGCTGCCCGGGCACCCACCACCGCGAGACTTCCTTTACCCGAGCGGGGTCCGACATGTCGACGATCATGATCGCGTTGCTGAAGGGCCGCTGATGATTCTCGAGCCGCAACTGATCGTCCCAGCCGCAATCGAGGTAGGCGTACTTTCCGCCATCGTAGAAGTTGTGATGCGTTCCGTTGCCCTTCTCGCCCGTGCTGTATTCCTCGAGAAGCTCTGGTTTGGCGGGATTGGTGATGTCGTAGTTGCGGATGCCGCGCAGCCCTTTGAAATTGACGATGCGGTCGCGCAGTTCCTTATCGTACTGGCCGTCGGGAAACTCGGGTGTCGCCGAGGTGAGCGGCGTCGCCGCCGTGCACATCATGATCCACTTCTTGAGGTCGGTCCGGTAAACCACGGCCCCAGGACCGCGGACGACGCCTTTGTTTACGACCTCGGGCTTCCGCGGATCGGTGACGTCGATGAAGCCTCCATTCGCCGGCAGCAGGCGGTTCTTGCCTTTCGCCCACATCGCCATCAGCGGCTCGCCTCCGCTGATCGTGGAGCCGGAAATATGCGACACAACCTCCATGTTGTGGCTATAGGTCTTCTTGTCCAGGAAATCGAGCGCTCCCATGGGCAGCCGGAACGGTGGCGTGCCGCCGCCCGGCGTCAAGCCGGTTACTTGGGCGCGCGCACCCGCGGCGCTCGCGAGCCCCGCTGCGGCCGCGCCCAGAAACGCTCTGCGATTCATCCCCATTCCGACCTCCTTCGCAGGGGAAAGTATATAACAGCCGATATTTCCCGGCTGAACTCGGGGAATTCGATGCGAGAATGCAGGTGAAGCTTAGGGCGCAAGTTGAAGCTTTACCGAATGGAGGATGCGGCCACATCATGTCTCGGGTGAGCCAGCCGGCCGGCGAACGGCGGAAACAGGAGCGGCGAAAGGCAGACGCATCGGTTTCTTTCTGGTGGTACGAGTCGATCCGCCGCGAAGCGCAAGGAACCCTGGTGGACGCCAGCGCCGGAGGATTTCGCGCGCGACACGAGCACCCGGACCTTGTGTCCGGACAAGTCGTCGGATATCGGCAGGGCACGGTAGAAGGAAGCGCGCGGGTAGTCTGGACCCGCATCGCCGGTGACGTGGTTGAAAGCGGGTTCATGGTGCTGGAGGACGCATAGCATCCCACAACGAGCCCCCGCCGCAGCCGCCGGTGCCGTTCTGCCGCCGCCAAAACGTCGTCCGCGCGCTGTTACGCCACTGGCGCTGCCGTTCTACCCCAAAGCTGTCTGATGGACAGCGCGGCGCCGGCCGAGAGTGAGGCTAACTTCGCCCAGGCGACTTGCGGGTGCATGCGGCCACCCAAGCCGCAATCGGTCCCCGCAATGACGTTCTCCCGGCCTACCGCGTCGGCATAACGAAATACGCGGTCGGCCACCACTTCCGGATGCTCCAGCACATTCGTCTTATGAGTAACCACGCCGGGAATCACCGCTTTGCCCTCGGGAAGCTTCACGCCTTTCCACACCTTCCATTCATGCTCGTGCTGCGGGTTCGCCGCTTCCACCGAGTATTGGCTGGCGTTCACCTTCAGGATCAAATCGATCACGTCGCGCAGCGGAAGGTCGGAGCTGTGCGGGCCTTTCCAACTGCCCCAGCAGATGTGGTATCGAACCTTCTCTTCCGGAATGCCTGTCAGCGCGTGGTTCACGACTTCGATGTGCGCCTCGGCCCACTTGCGGAAGGCGGCTATATCTCCGGTCATCGAGAACTGCCACTCGTAGACGTTGACGATGAGCGGGTCGTCCAACTGCACGTTGAGTCCGGCGTCGGTAATCGCTTTGTACTCCTCGCGCATGGCCTCAGCCACGGCGGCTGCCTGCTCCTCCGGGTGCTTGTAGTATTCGCTGGGCCGGGCCGTCACACCGGTAACCGCCGCCGACAGGAATGCCTCTTCGGCCTGATCGCCGGCGAGAGCCGCCTTGAGATTTCGAATGTCGCGTTGGATCAGCTCGTGTCCCGTGTATCGGATCGGGCCCACGTTTACCGGGAACCGGGCCGGCCGCTGTCCGGGGCGAAATCCGGCTTCGCCGCTCTGATAAAACTCCGCGAAATCCGTGAAGTCCTTGCTGCGAGCCATGATCGAAGTGATAGGGTTGACGCCGGCGGGTAGATCTCGCGCTTCGAAGCCGCTCAGCCGCTGGTAAATGTAGGTGGCCCATGCGCCGTAATCGACCTCATCGGACATCGGTTTTCCGTATTCGCCGTCGTTAACCACGTCGATGCCGGCCTCCAACTGCTTCCGCACCGCATCGCCGACCGCGCTCGTCAGTCTCGATTCGAGCTTCTCCGGGGGCGCCTGGTCGCGATACATCTGAATGAGGTCCGTGGGTCGAGGCAGGCTGCCCACGTGAGTTGTCAGGATGCGATTCGTGCTTCGTTTCATGGATAGTCCTCCAAAGACCGCCTACACCGGCGCACCGTATTCCCGGGCGCGCGCAATCACCTGATCCGCATAAGTGACCTTGCCCGCATCCGTGCCCCCGATGATCGCCAGCAGATAGGCAGTTCGGGTGTCGACATTCCGGAAGCCGCGCATTACGCCGGGAGGCACCGAAATCACGTCAAAGGGCGCCAGCTCGAGTTCGTGCTCGCCCTGGTCACCCCAGATAATCGCAAACCGGCCCGTCAGGGGAATGAACACTTCGACCGTGGGATGGTCGTGCAGGGCCGCGCCGTTGCCCGGCTCGGCGCGCACGTAAGTCACGTTGAAATCGCGCGCGTCGGGGATGGCGGGCGCGGCCGCTGGGTCCTCGGTGACGCCCTGCCCGATGACGTTGAAGACCTCTCGCGCATGTCCGGGGATGACGGTGTCGAGGAACCCATGGGGGATGGGCTTCAGGTCGCCGAAGCGCGCGATGCGCTTCTGCATCTCTTCCACGGAAATTTGTACGCTTGACATAGCCAAGCAGTATACAAGAGCCTCCCTACTTGCGCCCGGCCATCTGTCGCAGAACCGAAACGACCGCGGCCGTATCGTAGCCGCCCATGCCCTGGGCCGCCGCCGCGGTAAAGAAAGGGACACTGGCATTGAACAAGGGCACGGGGCAGCCGCACTCGCGCGCGAACTCGGAGATGATGTTGAGGTCTTTTTGAAAAACATCCACTTTCATCATGGGCGCGGTGTAAGTGCCGGAGGCCATGCTCGGACCGCGCACTTCGAGCATTCGCGAGGTCGCGGCGCTGTCGGCCAGCAGTTCGATGAGTTCCCGCGAGTCGAGCCCGGCCTGTTCCCCCAGCACGACGGCTTCCGCCGCCGCGAGAACGTGAATCGCCACAAGCAGGTTGGCAATGTACTTCAACTTGGAACCAGCGCCAAACTCGCCCACGTATCGAACCGATCGCGCGAACACTGCCAGGACGGCGCGGGCGCGTTCGAAATGGGCACGCTCCCCACTAGCGAAGATCGCGATGTCCTTGGCGAGCGCCTGCGGCCCGGTGCCGCTGATGGGCAAATCGAGCATCGCGATACCGGCAGAGGCGAGCCGCGTGCGGGCGCTCTCCTTCACCGCGAGCGGCAGCGTACTGGTCTCGACGACGATGAGATCCTCCCGGCGCGCCGCAACGATTCCGCCGTCCCCAAACAGCGCCTCTTCGAGCGCGGGGGCGTGCGGCAGCGACGTAATCACGATGTGGGCCTCCCCGGCTACGGCGCGCGCCGATGGCCGGCTCTCGCCGCCGGCGGTATCCAGCGCGTCTCTTTTGGGCTGTAGCGGGTCGTATCCGAAGGTGCGCAGGCCCGCCGCGGCCAGATGTCCGGCGAAGGCTCCGCCCATAATCCCGAGGCCAATCACCCCGACGCGCAGATCTGAGCTCATAATTCGGGCCTATGGTAGCATCGAAAACTATGTCTTCCGCCAGCGGGACGAGCGTTTCCACGGGGACTGCTAATCGCGCGGCCGCGGGCTGGGGCATGTGGGTGGCGAGCGTCGCGATGATGCTGTGCTCGTGGCTCTCGTATGTCGACCGGCAGATTCTGGCAGTGCTGTCGCCCATGATCCTGAGGGACACGGGGCTGACTGCGCAAAGCTACGGCGAAGTGGTCTCGGCCTTCTCCATCGCGTACATGATTGCGAACCCGCTGTGGGGTTCGATTCTCGATTTCGTCGGGATGCGCGTGGGAATGCTGGCCGCGGTCACTATCTGGACGATTGCGAGCACCTCGCACGCATGGATGGCGGGGTTCCTGGGTTTTGCCGCGGCGCGGGCGCTCCTCGGCCTCGGCGAAGGAGCGACGTTTCCCGGCGGCCTGCGCGCTGCGATGGACTCGCTGCCGCCCAACCGCCATTCGCGGGGCATCGCCATCTCTTATAGTGGTGGCTCGCTGGGCGCGCTGCTCGCTCCGCTCGTAGTGGTGCCGATCGCGCTGCGCTTCGGCTGGAGGGCGGCATTCCTGTTCTCTGGAGCGCTGGGCGCGGCGTGGTTCGTCTTGTGGGCGGTCGTCGCACGCCCGCCCTACCTGTGCCCGCCCGAACGCAAGCCCGAAAAGATGGCGTGGCCGAATCCATTTGAGCGAAGATTTTGGGCGCTGGTGACGAGTTACGCGCTGGGCGCGATTGCGATTGGCCCGGTGCTGTACTTCAGCCCGTTGTACCTGAACCGGGTCATGGGATTTTCGGAGAGCGCGCTGGGCAAGGTGCTGTGGATCCCACCCTTCGGCTGGGAGCTTGGCTACTTCTTCTGGGGCTGGGCGGCGGACCGGTTCGCCCCCGATGCGGCGCGCCCTGTGCGCCTCTTCGCGGTGCTGGCGATCTCGGCGATTCCCATTGCGGCGGTGCCCTGGGCCACATCGCGCCTACTCGTACTCCTGCTGTTCTTCTGGTCGATGTTCATTACGGGCGGGTTCCAGATGCTCGCGTTGCGTACCGGAGCGCGTGCGTATCCGCGCGAAAAGACGGCACTGGTCGGCGGGACGGCCTCGGGCGCCTGGTCTGCCGTGGCGGCGGTGATCCTGCCGGTGCTGGGCCACTGGTTCGATCAGCACCGCTTCGCCGAGATCTTCTGGTTCATAGGATTGATGCCGCTGGTGGGTACTACGCTGTGGATATGGCTCAGCCGGAAGGCGGCTTAGCCGCTCTATCGCCGGCCTCGCAACAACGGCCGCGCCAATAGCATATGCTATTACCCTGAGGCGTCGCGTCAGCCGATCGCCTCGATCAGAGGAGGCAAGCATGTTTACTTCTTCGCTCTGGCGGCGCTCGCTGCAACTGGCGCTGGTCGCCGGAACACTCGTATGGCTCGGGTCCATGAAAGCCGATATCAATCCGTCGGCCCTCGCCTACAAACTGCCGAAAGACATTCCCTGGAAGGTGAATCCGAACGGATCAGCCATTGCGGTCCTGGTCGGCGATCCCGAGAAACCCGGGCTTTACATCGTGCTCAACAAGTGGACCGCTCACCACATGAGCCGCCCTCATTTCCACCCGAACGACCGCTACATCACGGTCCTCTCTGGCACCTGGTGGGTCGGCACCGGCCCCAAATACGATCCCGAGAGCACTGTGGCGATGCCGGCCGGCACCTTCGTGACACACTTCGGCAAGCAGATCCATTACGATGGCGCCAAAGAAGGCGATGCCGTTCTGGAAATCGTGGGGATGGGGCCGGCCACATCCACACCCGCCGAGCAGAAGTGAACCGTCAGGCTGCGCCCCGGCTATCCTGAAAGGAAAGGATGCGGTTAGCAGTTCTTGTACTCACGGGCGCGCTCGCCTGGGCGGCCGGAAACTCCTCGCTCGAGGTCCGCGACATCAGTGGCCAGGTATTGCGGCCTTTTCAGCCGGCTGGGAAGGCGGAAGCGCTTTTCTTCGTCTCGACCGATTGCCCGGTTTCGAACACCTACGCACCCGAGATCCAGCGGATCTGCGCCGATTACGGAACCAAGGGCGTAGCCTGCTCGTTGGTCTATGAGGACCTGCACGTGGACGCAAAGGCCGTGCGCAAACACCTCGACGACTACCGTTTTAGGGGAATTCCCGCCGTCATCGACGCGACGAGAGCCGTGGCGCGGCGCGCCGGCGCGTCCGTTACGCCACAGGCCGTCGTGGTCGACGGCCAGGGGACGATTCGTTACCGCGGACGAATTAACAATCTTTACGCCGACTTCGGTAAACGAAGGCCACAGGCGACCGTCGAAGATTTGAGAGATGCTTTGGACGCCGTACTGGCGGGCAAACCCGTCGCGAACCCGGAAACGAAATCCCTGGGATGTTATATCGTTTGGCCGGAGACGTTGAAGCCGGACGCGTTCCGCAAAATGACTGCCGAGGTAGTGCAATGAAAATCAGACTGATCGGTTTGTGTGCGGCATCCGCCGCGTTACTTCCCGCGGCGGGAAAGGCGACATTCACCGAGACCATCGCGCCGATTGTTTATGAAAACTGCGTGACGTGTCACCGGCCGGGCGAAGCGGCGCCATTTTCCCTCATCTCCTATGAGGATGTGAAGAAGCGCGGAACCCTGATCGCCACGGTGACGCAATCGCGATACATGCCGCCGTGGCACGCGACGCACGGCTACGGTGAATTTGCCGATGAGCGCCGGCTGAGCGATGCGCAGATCGCGGCCATCGGCGAATGGGTGAAGCAGGGCATGCCGCAGGGCGACCCGGCCAAATCGCCGAAACTGCCGCAGTTTCCCGAGGGATGGCACCTGGGCAAGCCCGACCTGATCCTGCAGATGCCCGCGGCGTACGATTTGCCCGCCAGCGGTCCCGATATCTACCGCAACTTCGTCATTCCCACACATCTCACCGAGGACAAATGGGTGCGCGCCGTCGAATTTCATCCGAGCGCCCGGAAGGTCGTCCATCATGTGCTGTTCGCGTATGTCTCCGGCGGCTCGCTGGCGCAAATCGATGGCGCTGACGGCCAGCCCGGCTTCGGTGGGATGGGCAGCATCGGCGTGGCTCCGGGGCGCGGAAACTCCGGCAGTTTGGGCGGCTGGGCCGTCGGTGCAACCCCGGTATTCCTGCCCGAAGGGCTCGCGTTGGCTATGCCGAAGGGTTCGGATTTCGTGCTGCAGATGCATTTTCACCTGACGGGCAAACCGGAGACCGAGCGCTCCACCGTCGGCATCTATTTCGCGGACAAGGCTCCGGAGCGGAGGCTCTGGGCCGCACAGGCGCCTGCGCTCTTCGGGTTCGGAGCAGGGATCGATGTTCCCGCGGGCGAAAAGCACTACACCATCGAAGACTCCCTCACGCTGCCCGTAGACGTGCAGGCTTATTCCGTCGGCGCCCACGCGCATTACGTCGCGAAAGAGATGAAGGCGACCGCGACTCTGCCCGATGGCTCTACGCAGCCGCTGCTCTGGATCCAGGACTGGGATTTCAATTGGCAGGACCGCTACAACTACAAGAAGCCGGTGGATCTTCCGAAGGGCACGCGCATCGATGTCCGGTTGGTGTACGACAATTCGGCGGACAATCCGCGGAACCCGAGCAATCCGCCCAAGCGCGTCTTGTGGGGCGAACAATCGTTCGACGAAATGGGCAGCGTTACGGTGCAAATCGTCGCCAGGAACAAGGAAGACGAACCAGTGCTGCAACAGTTCTTCGGCAAACGACTGCGCGAGGCGATTGCCCATGGCATGCAGGACGGCACCGCAAAACGGTTCCAGGAGCAGCAGGCCGCCCGCAGCGCGGCGCTGCCTTAGATAGACGCAAAGCAATCCGTCGCTGTGTTGGAGCGCCGCGCGCTAGGCCTCAGCCAGGACCCGCGCGAAGACATCGCGGTCGACGTTGCCGCCGCTGAGGATTACCGCCACGCGGCGGCGTCGCATGCGGCTGCGTTCCTGCAGAAGCGCCGCGAGGCCCGCCGCTCCGGCGCCCTCGGCCACATTGTGCGTATCGGAGAACAGATGGCGCATTGCGGCACGGATCTCCCGATCGTCTACGGTGACGATCCGCGAGGCGCCTTTCAGGATCACTTCGAGAGCCTCGGCATCGGGCACGCGGCACGCCATCCCATCGGCGATCGTCTGTGCGCCCGGCGTCGCGACCGGCCGGCCGGCTTCGAAAGAGCGCGCATAGGCGGGCGCACCGGCGGCCACGACGCCGACGATTTCCGTCCTCAGGCCAAGTGCGTCGCGGGCGGCGATGGTGCCGCAGATCCCTGAGCCCATTCCGATAGGCACGTACACCGTATCGATTTCGGGAACAGCCCCAAATAGCTCCAGCGCGTAGCTCGCGACACCGGAGACGAGCGCCTGATTGAAGGACCGCACCATATGGAGCTTTCGTTCCGCAGCCAGGCAGACCGCGTGCTCGTAAGCTTCTTGAAAGTCGTTGCCGTGCTCGATCAACTCGGCGCCGAGCGCGCGCATAGCCACGTTTTTTTCCCGGCTATTGCCATGCGGAACGACGATCAACGCCCGCAGGCCCGCCCGTTTTGCCGCAAACGCGATGCTTTGACCATGGTTCCCGCGTGTCGCGGAAATCACGCCGGCCACGTACGGCTCGCGGCGCTTCAGTTCTTCCATGTACACCAGTCCGCCGCGAACCTTGAACGCGCCCACCGGCAGGTGGTTCTCGTGCTTCACCCAGACTTCGGCGTCCGTGCGGGCCGAGAGCAACGGCCAGCAGATCTGGGGTGTAGGGGGCAACACGGAATGCACAACCTCAGCGGCCGCTTCGAGGAAACCAAGATCGGGGAGCACCATGCTTCAGCTTACGGCAACCGGAACCGGCGGGCCGGGCGCGTCGCCGATTCTAACGAACCTCTGGATTGCTGGCGGGAAAGTTTGTGCCACGAAATTTTTCTTCAATGCCGTCGCAAAACCCGAAATCCTCGCGTCTTAGAAACGCAGACCCCAACTCGGGAGGGCTGTGCTGGGCTGACCTCGGAGATGCGCCGCTTTGTTTGGACGCGGGGCAGCGGATCTCTTGGGTGACTCGCAGTTCCTCCCGGTACGGTGAAGCGTGCGGGCTGCTTTGTTGCCCAGCCATAATGGTTTTTCGGAATGGCGCATGAGCGCGCGACCACGAAGACATATCGGGAGGCCCCGCGCGGACTCCCCGGCTCCGGGGAGTAGTGCGCGTGACCGGGCGGACGGATACCACGGAACTCTCGGATCTGCACGAGCAGGTCTCGGAGGCTTTCGTCGAGTGGCGCGACGATGTGTTCCGCTACCTGGTGACCCTGGGCCTGCCGCCGCCGGAGGCCCAGGAGGCTACACAGGAAGTCTTCCTGCGGCTGTACGTGGCGCTCTCGAAGAAGGAGGAGCCGATCCGGAACCGGCGCGCATGGGTCTTTCGAGTTGCTCACAACCTCGGTCTGACATTGCGGGCGCGAGCAAGCGCCTTGCGGCCTCTAGAACCGGAATTGGAAACCAGGCTCGCGGATGGCGGCCACGGCGCGGAGAACCTCTTGATCCAGCGCGAGAAACTGCAGCGGGTGCACAGCGCCGTGGCCGGGCTATCGCCGCAACAACAGCAGTGTCTGTTCCTGCGCGCCGAAGGGCTTCGTTACCAGGAGATCGCCGACACGCTGGGCATCAGCATCTCCACGGTCGCCGAGTTTCTCCGGCGAGCTGTTTCCCGCCTCAGGAAGGCTGTTTATGAATAACGCGGAAACATCGCATCCGGCGGATACAGACCTGTTGAGGTTCCAGGACGGCGAGTTGCCGCGTGTCGAGGCCGACCTTTTACAGGAACACCTGGAAGCGTGCCAGGCTTGCCGGACCCGGATGGCGGAATTCGGTGGGGCGATCGCGGACTATGTGCGGTATCGCGACCGGGTGCTGAATGTGTTGCTACCCTCGCCTCCGAAACCCTGGGACAATCTGCAAGCGAGATTTGAGGAAGTGGATGCGTCGCTCGCTCCGCCGCCGTTGACCACGCCACCTCCCAGGAGTTTGCTCGACTTGCGCCCAGCGCTATGGCTTGCCACGGCAGCATGCCTCGTACTCGGTTTTTTACTGATTCTCCGCTTCCAGCGTGTACCCACCATCACCGCCAGCGAATTGCTGGCACGGGCAACGGCTGCGCCGGGTGATTCGGATCCGCAGCGCCGGATTGAAGTGAAAACCCGCCGAAGGACGTTTTTGCGCTCGGCTCTGATTACGCCCGCCGTGGCATCGGAAACGGAGGATCTGAAGCGGATGTTCGAGGCCGCCAGCTTCAGTTGGGAAGACCCCTTGAGCGCGCATTCCTACGCCGCGTGGCGCGACCGGCTGCCGGAAAAACGCGAGCAGGTGGAACAGATCGGCAACGACGTATACGTGATTCGCACCGCAACGTCAGCGAACGTGCTGCGGCGCGCGACCCTGACGCTACGCGCGCGCGACCTCCGTCCGGTGCGGGAAATGCTTGAGTTCACAACCGAAACCGTGGAAATCGCAGATGCGCCGGTACCTGCAGGCGTGCACCGGGCGGAGGCACAGCCTGCCGCGCACCAGACCGCAAGTCCGTTGCCGCCTTCGGCCCATCCGGTGGAGGCTCCCTCGGTCGTGACCCAGGAGTTGCGCGTGTTTTCGGCGCTGCACCGCGTCGGCGCGGATCTGGGAGAGCCGGTGGAGATCCGGCAGCAGGGCCCTCACGTGATTGTCATCGGGACGGGGCTGCCGCGGAGCCGCGAGGAGCAAGTGCGCGCTTCGCTCGCTCGCATTCCCGACGTCGAGGTGCGGTTTGAGGAGCCGTCCGCCGCGCCGTCCAAGAACGGTGCTACGGGTGACACGGTAATTGCCGCGCCAGGGAGCCGGGAACAGCAGCTTGAAACGTTGCTGGGCAGCCGTGAATCCGTGGAGGACTTCACCAACCGCGCACTCGACGCGAGTGACGCGATGATGGCGCGCGTGTACGCGCTCAGGGCGCTCGCTCGGGCTTTCCGGCCCGGCACGGAAAGCGGTTTGAACGCGGCCGACCACGGCGTGCTCATCGCATTGCGTAACGACCATACCGCTGCGCTGGCGCAACGCATGGCGGAACTGCAGCGAATCCTCCTGCCCGTGATTCCCGGTCCGCTGCGAATCAACGCCGCGTCGGCCGAGTCCAGTTGGCAGGCCGCCGCGGAGTCGCTCTTTTCGGCAGCCCAGGCACTGGACGATTCCTTGAACATGACACTGGCGGGCTCCCGGTCCGCAGGAGCGGAACTCAGTTTCGAAAAAGTCGCTCCCGCGCTTTCCCGGGTGCAGGCGCAGTTCGCGGCGTTCGATAAGGCAACCCGATGAAGCGGTGTGGTCTCCTGCTAATGTTGTTGGGCGCCGTGCTGCTCGCTGCGGAGGAACGCGCGCAAGTTTCAGGCATGGTTCGGGACTCCTCCGATGCCGCTCTGCAGGATGCCGCGCTCACGGTGGTGAATGCAGACACGGGGATCCGCCGTTCCACTCGCTCGGGCCCAGCTGGAGATTACGTGATCGGCGGTCTGCCGGCGGGGATGTACAAGATCACTGTCCGCAAACCGGGATTCCAAACCGTTGCCCGGCTGAATGTCCGGCTCGAGCCCGCTGAAAGCGCGCGGCTCGATTTCCGGATGCAGGTGGGCAGCGTGCGGGAAGTGGTAACGGTGGAGGGCGCGCCGCCTCTCATGAACGCGGACGACGCCTCGGTCGGCAGTTTTACGGACCAGCAGCTTGCAGCCGATCTTCCCTTAAACGGCCGCGAGTTATTCACGCTTGTCGATCTTGCGCCCGGCGTGGTGACCACTCCCGCGACACTGGGCGAAGCCGGGCAGTTCAGCGCGAACGGCCAGCGCCCGAACGCGAACTATTTCACGGTGGACGGAGTGAGCGCGAATACGGGTGTCAGTGGCAGCGCGACTCCCGCTCAATTTTCCGGTGGGACCCTGCCCGCCATGACAGCATTCGGGAGCACGCAGACTCTGTCGCCGATCGACGCTGTGCTGGAGGTGCGGGCGCAGACGTCCAGTTTCGCGCCGGAGTTCGGGCGCGCCCCCGGAGCCAATGTCGGCGTGACAACGCGGTCCGGAACCAACGAACTGCACGGCTCCGCATTTTACACAGGGCGAAACTCCGCACTGGACGCGAACGACTGGTTCGCGAATGCTTCCGGGCTTGCGCGCGCTCCGGCGAATCTGAACAATTGGGGCGCAACCATTGGCGGGCCCGTGCGGCGCGATCGCACCTTCTTCTTTGCAGGCTACGAGGGCTTGCGTTTTCAAGGTCCCTCGACGTGGCGCTCGGCCGTCCCATCCCTCGCCAGCCGCGACGCCGCCCCTGCGAACCTACGGCCCGTGCTGGATGCGTTTCCCCAGCCGACCGGGCCGGATTTGGGTTTGGGTTTGTCGGAGCTTACGGTCAACACATCCACCCCCTCGGGTCTCGATTTGGGCAGTTTCCGCGTCGATCACGCACTGAACTCTCGCGTGAGCCTGTTCGCGCGCTATCAACAGGTTCCCTCGCGCGCCGAAGCGGGATTCTCGCAGGTTGAGAACTCGAGTTTTAACAATGTCAGCTTTACCATCGGGGCGTCAATGCTTGCCGGGCCCGCCGTAACCGGCGATACACGTTTGAATTTCACGCGAACTAATGTATCGTCCCGTTGGTTGTCCACGCGGGCAGGCGGAGCGGCGCCCGTTGACTTGAGTTCCATTCTGCCGCACCAGGGGACCTCTGGCCCGATCCTGTATGGATTCGGGATAGGCGGCGTGGGATCACTGCTTTCGGGCGAATCCAGTGGCAGCCGCCAGGATCAGTGGAACCTCACGGAGACGCTGGCGTGGACCGCGAGTAAGCATGCCCTCCGCGCGGGCGCAGACTACAACCGGCTGCTGCCGACGCGCGACCGGCCGGCCGCGACGCTCGCGGGCACATATGAAACCCTGGTGGCGCTCCTCGGCAACCAGCCGATAGCGATCAGTGCATCGCAGGCGGGGCCCGCTTCGAGCGTCATCGAGACGCTTGCGTTATTCGCGCAGGACACCTGGCGCGTGACGCCGGGCTTGGCCGTTACATACGGCTTTCGGTGGGAGCTCACACCGGCGCCTGCCTACCGGCTCCTGCCCTCAGGTATCAGTCTCACCCCAACCCTGCTCCCGCTGCCGGGCGCGGCTTCCGCAATGAATCTGGCGGCTTCGAGTGTTCCGATCTGGGTGACGCGGTATGCGCAATTCGCCCCGCGCGCCGGCATCGCTTACCGGCTCGCGCCGGCCACGGTGCTGCGGGCAGGATGGGGCATATTCTACGATGCGAATTTCGCAGTGGCTACCGACCCGATCAATGCCTTCCCTTACAACCGCTGGCAATTCGCGACGTCGGCCCCCAGCTTTGCTGCCCCGGCCAATGCGTCGTATTCGGGATTCGGCTATGCGCCCGATTTGAAGCTGCCGTACACGCGGGAATGGAACGTGTCGTTAGAGCACGCCTTCGGGAGTCCCAACGTTGTTTCGGCTTCGTATGTCGGCTCGGCCGCGCGGCGTCTGCTACGCCGGGAAGCTACGCTCACGCCCGATTCGCTCGTGGCGCTCACACCCATCGCGACAAACCACGGCCGGGCGGATTTTCAGGCGCTGGAACTGCAGTACCGGCGCAAGCTCGCGGCCGGATTACAGGGTATGGCCTCGTATACATGGTCGCACTCGATCGACAACGGGTCATGGGATTCCGGCATCTACCTGCCGGAATCGGCCGCGTTCAGCGACCGCGGCTCGTCTGCGTTCGATATCCGTCATCATCTTTCGGCCGGTCTCACGTGGCGTAGCCCCCGCGTGCGAGGTGCTTCGGCGCTTAGCCAAATCTCCAGGAATTGGACTCTCTCCACGTTCGTCGCGGCGCGCTCCGGATTTCCGCTGGACGTCCTCGCGGCGGAGAATTTGCTCGGGTTAGGGTTCGACGATTTCCGCCGGCCCGACCTCGTCCGCGGGATGCCCCTCTGGATCGCCGATCCGAATCTTCCGGCCGGGCGGCGCATCAACCCTGAGGCGTTTGCGTTGCCGCCAGGCTCGCAACCAGGCAACCTCGGCCGAAATGCGCTTACCGGTTTCGGACTTGGCCAGGTGGACCTGGCGCTCGACCGCGAGTTTTCGTTGCGCGAAGAATCCGTTCTGCAGCTGCGCGTGGAAGCATTCAATACGACGAACCGGGCGCAGTTCGCCGACCCCGTGTCGTTCCGGAACAGCCCGTCCTTCGGACAGTCCGCTTCGCTCGTGGACCTGATGCTCGGCAGCGGCACGCCCCACAGCGGCATCGCGCCGGCATTTCAAACCGGGGCTCCACGTGTGCTGCAATTTACGGTCAAGCTGAGGTTTTGAACTGCGGCGGCCGTTACGCGGCAGTCCCGTCACCGAAAGACGTTCGGGAGGAAGGCCCGCGCCATCACTGGCGCCGCTGAAACCGACTTCCGCATCGTTGCGTTTTGCAGCGATTCACCGGCCGGCGAGGCCGCCAGCGCTACCGCTGGTTGGCTTTCAGGATCTTCTTGCGCAGGCGGATGGATTGCGGCGTCACTTCCACGTACTCGTCGTCGCGGATGAACTCGAGCGCTTGCTCCAGGTTCAGAATGCGCGGCGGCACCAGGCGGATGGCTTCATCGGCGGTGGAGGCACGCATGTTCGTAAGCTTTTTTTCCTTAACGATGTTCACGTCGAGATCGGCCTCGCGCGCGTTCTCGCCGATGATCATCCCTTCGTAGACTTCCGTAGTCGGCGTGATGAAGATTTCGCCGCGCTCCTGCAGATTCCAGATCGCATATGCCGTGGCTTTTCCGGGGCGGTCCGCCACCAGCGATCCGGTGGGGCGCGTAGGAATGTCTCCCTGCCACTCGATGTAGCCGTGGAATAGCGAGTTCATGATGGCGGTGCCTCGTGTATCCGTGAGGATCTCGCTGCGTAACCCGATCAGCCCGCGCGAGGGCACGTGAAATTCGAGCCGCACGCGCCCGGAGCCGTGGTTCACCATCTTGGTCATCTTGCCCTTGCGGCTTCCGAGCTTCTCGATGACCACGCCGAGAAAGTTTTCCGGACAATCGATCACCAGCAATTCCAGAGGCTCCTGCAGCTTGTGATCGATGGTGCGAGTCAGTATCTCTGGTTTGCCGACCGTCAGCTCGTAGCCCTCGCGGCGCATCATTTCGATGAGGATGGCGAGTTGCAACTCACCGCGCCCCATCACTTTGAACGTGTCCGGCCCGAGTTCCTCCACGCGGATAGAGACGTTGGTGAGCAGTTCCTTATCCAGGCGGTCGCGCAGATTCCGCGAGGTGACCCACTGGCCTTCACGCCCGGAAAACGGGGATGTGTTAATGGTGAACGTCATCGCGATCGTGGGCTCGTCGATCTGCACGTGGGGCAGCGGCTTAGGTGTGTCGACGCTGGTCACCGTTTCCCCGATCGTGATGCCTTCCACCCCCGCGATGGCTAGGATGTCGCCAGGCCGGCCGATCGTCTCGTCGACGCGCTTCAGGCCTTCGAACGAGTACAGCTTCGTAATCTTGGTCGTTTGCAGCAATCCATCGCGCTTCGAAATGGCCACCTCATCGCTGTGCCGCAGCGTGCCGGAGAAAACGCGCCCGATTGCCAGCCGGCCGAGGTAGTCGCTGTAATCGAGATTCGCCACGAGCATTTGCAGGACGCCCTCCGGGTCGCCGCTGGGGCACGGGATGTGCTGCACAATGGCATCAAACAGCGGCCGCAAATCATTGGAGGGGTCGTCCATCGTGCGCCGCGCGATGCCGGTCTTAGCGATGGTGTAGAGGACCGGGAAATCGAGCTGGTCCTCTGTCGCATCCAGATCGATGAAGAGGTCGTAAATTTCGTTGAGCACTTCCGGCACGCGCGCGTCCGGCCGGTCGATCTTGTTGATCACTACA
>CAYMHP010000064.1:0-21573 GCA_964390225.1 uncultured Solibacteraceae bacterium | reverse complement strand
AAGCCCGAGTTCCTGTTGCTAACCCCATTTACGCCGCGCAACAAAGACAACCTGATCGGCCTGATGGTGGCGCGCTGCGATGGCCCGAACCTTGGTGAAGTTCAGGTGCTGCAGCTCTCGAAGCAGGTGCTGACGTTCGGTCCCATGCAGATCGCCGCGCGCATCAATCAGGATCAGAACATCTCCAAGGATCTGACGCTGTGGAACCAGCAGGGCTCACAGGTGCTGCGCGGCCAGACGCTGGTGCTGCCAGTCGGCAACACGTTCCTTTACGTGGACCCGATTTACATCCAGGCGACAGAAGCCCGCATGCCGCAGCTGAAAAAAGTGGTTCTCGCAGTGGGCAATCGCCTCATTTACTCGGATACTTATGAGCAGGCGCTGGCACAGCTTTCGAGCGGCGCCCAGCAGCTGGTACAACAGGCAACGGCCGCGGCAGCTCCGTCTCAAGCTCCGGCGCAGGGCGTGCCGGCGGCCACTCCCGCCGCCGGAGCCGACGCGCGGCTGCAACGCGTGCGCGAGCACCTGATGCGCTATCGCGAGTTTGCAGGCCAGGGCCGCTGGGCCGAAGCCGGCAAAGAGTTGGAAGCGATCGAAGCGGAAGTGAAGTAAGCGCGCGCGGGGCTTCTATCCGTGGATCCCTCCGCGGCGCGGCTGAAACTGGTGTGTCTGCAATGGCCCTGTGCCTTTTTACACCGAAAAGCAAGAATTTACAGCATACTTAGACTTCGGCTCCCTTATACTGCGAACACACAGGGGGAAATCTGATGGTTAATCGTGTTTGCCGGGCGGCACTCCTGCTGCCGTTACTTGTTATCACAGCGCTTGCCCAATCCACCGGGACGATTCAGGGAAGCGTCAGCGATCCGACCGGCGCGTCTGTTCCCATGGCGACGGTGACGGTTCGCAACACGGCGACGGGCGAAGAACGCAACTTCATGACCGACGAATCCGGACTGTATGTCGTCCCTTCCCTGCCGGTTGGCCGGTATCAGGTGACGGCGAAAGCGTCCGGTCTGCAGCCCACGACCGCTAACGACGTGGTGCTCGGCGTGGGCCGCACCGTGCAACAGAATTTCCGCCTCGAAGTCGCCACTGCTTCAACCACTCTGGAGATCGTGGGAACATCTCCGGTGCTGGAAACCGGCACCACCACGGTCGGCACCGTGGTCGACCAGCGGACAGTCCAGGAAATCCCGCTGAATGGGCGTCACTTCGTCGATTTGAGCCTGCTTACCCCGGGCACGGTCGCACCGCCGGCCGTAGGCTATCTGACGGCTCCGCTCCGCGGTCAGGGCTCCTTCGCCGTTTTCACCGCCGGCAATCGCGAAGACACCACCAACTTCATGATCAACGGCATCAACCTGAACGACATGTCACAAAACCAGATCACGTTTCAACCGTCGATCAACACCGTGTCGGAATTCAGTATCGACAACTCGACCTTCAGTGCCCAGTACGGGCGCAACTCCGGCTCGATCGTGAACATCGCCACGCGCCCAGGCACGAACATGTTTCATGGCGAGTTGTTCGATTACCTGCGCAACAGCGCGCTGGACGCAAGAAATTACTTCAACCGGAAAGGCATCCTGCAGTCTCCCTTCCGGCGAAACAACTTCGGCGCAGATGCGGGAGGGCCGATCTGGCGCGACCACACATTTTTCTTCCTGAGCTATGAAGGGTTGCGTCAACGCCAGGGTTTGACCATCAATCAGCCGGTGCTCACCGCGGCCCAGCGGCAGGCAGCCACCGCCGCGGGAAACCCGACCGTGCTGAAGCTGCTGCCGCTCATTCCGGAGCCAAATTCCGGCGCCAATCTGTTCGTCGGCTCGGCCACCGCACCCGTCAATATCGACCAGGGGACCGCCAACATCAGCCACACCTTCAACGAACAAGATCGCGTGAATTGGTATTGGGCCTATCAGCAGGATCTCCGCCAGGAGCCGACGCTGCAGGGCAACAATATTCCCGGGTTCGGCGATACGCGCAAAAGCCACCGCCAGATCATGACGATCAACGAGACACACGTCTTCAACCCGAACCTGGTGAATGAAGCGCGCCTGGGATACAACCGGATCCGCATCGACTTCGGTCCCAATGCGGCCCTGAACCCCGCGGATTTCGGAATGAATATCGGCATCACTACCCCCATTGGCCTGCCGCAGATGACTCTGCGCGACACCGGCCTCAATTTCGGTGGACCAAATGGCTTTCCGCAAGGGCGCGGCGACTACACGGCGGTGTTTTCAGACTCTCTGAGCTACACGCGCAGCAAGCATACCCTCATGTTCGGCGGCGAGGTCCGGCGGTTCAACGGCAACAGCTACAACGCGACGCCTGGGACGATGGCATTCAACACGGTGAACGATTTCATCAATGGTCAGATTGCCAGTTTCACGTCCAACACTTCCACGAATCCGGCGCGTATCTACGTCCTGGCCATCGGCGCGTTCATACAGGATAATTACAAGGTTTCGCGCGCGCTTACCTTCGAGCTGGGATTCCGCTGGGAGTGGAATGGCACGCCGGTCGAGGCGCAGGACCGCTTCGTGGTGTTCGATCCGGCGACTGCGACGCTCAAACGCGTACACCAGCCGTATCACCAGAGTCTTCGGAATTTCCAGCCGCGGCTCGGCGTAGCTTGGGACGTATTCGAGAACGGCAAGACGATTGTGCGGACAGCCTATGCGATCCTCAGCGATCAGCCCGTGGCCAATATGGTCGCAAACCTCGCGACGAATCCGCCATTCGCCAATCCGCTGACCTTCAACGGCCCCGGCACGGTGACTTTCACAAATGCGCTGTCTGCCGCGCAAGCCGCCGGTTCGCTCAACCCGGTGACGGTCGACCCCAACTTCACGAGCGCCTATGTGCAGTCGTACAACTTCAACGTGCAGCAGCAGCTGACTTCGAGTTTAGGAGTGATGGCCGGCTATTTCGGCAACAAGGGCACGCATTTGCGCACCGGGTTAAATATCAACCAGTTCTTCCCCGGGACCACGGTGCGCCCGTACCCGGTGTTAAGCGCCGGATCGATAGCCGCGGGTACCGGGCTGGGAAACATCACCGATTGGCAGAGCGTCGGCAATTCCGAGTACAACGGGCTGTGGATCACGGCCACCAAGCGCCTCTCCCGGAATTTGCAGTTCAATGCTTCCTACACATGGGCCAAGTCGCTCGACTACACGTCCTACAGCGCGCCGCAGAACGTCTCCGGATTCACCGCGACGCCCGAGCAGGACAGCCGCAACCTGCGCAACGACCACGCCCCTTCCGATTTCGACGTGCGCCATCACTTCGTGTTCAGCGGCATCTATCAACTGCCCTTCAAAGGCAACCGCGCGGTAGAAGGCTGGCAGTTTTCGCTCATTTCGACCGTGCAGAGCGGGAACCCATTCACCGTCGTCACCACGAACACGTCCTACAACGGAGTGTCCAACTCGATCCGGCCGAACATTCTCGGGCCCGTTCCCGTTGGGATTGGCTCGGCCGCAAACGGCAACCCGCAATACTTCCCGGCCCTGGCCTGCGGCGTCCCGGCTACCCCGGGCTGCCTCTTTCAGGCTGCCGCGGGTTTCGGCAACATGGGACGAAACGCGCTGGTCGGCCCCGGCTTTGAAGATGTCGACTTCGCGCTCTATAAGGATACCCACCTTACGGAGCGGGTCACCGTACAGTTCCGCGCCGACACCTTCATCTCTTTAACCACCCGAATTTCGGCCAGCCGAACCGGATCGTCAGCACGGCCGCCGGCAACAGCTTTGGCCAGATCACATCTACGCGCGCTCCGGTGGGCGACTCGGGATCGTCACGTCAGATCCAACTCGCGCTAAAACTGCTTTTTTGACGCAGGGCATCGTACGGGAAGATTAAAGACGGGGCGGGAGATTCAAGGCGGGGCCAAGGTCTGGCGTGGCGCGTCCAGTTTCCTCGGCCCCCCTCCGACAAGCCAGGGTTACTTTCAGTGTGCTACGAGACCAAGCGCATGTCCGTGCACCAAATCACAATAAGTACTTTTTTAAGAAAAACCGTTACGGCTCGATCAGACCGGCGCGGATTGCCACGCGGACCAGGCTGGCCGTCTCATGAACCCCGAGCTTCTGCAAAATCCGCGATCGATGGCAGACCGCCGTTTTGAACGCGATTCCCATCTCGCCGGCTACCTCTTTCGTGGATTTCCCTTCGGCGATCAGGCAGAGGACCTCGATCTCGCGTTTTGTGAGTGAATCGACGATACCGAGCGTCGGCGCCGGCGTGGCCCGGCCGACCGTCATCCAGGAAGACGGCAGATCCCCATCCGCGAGCACGGCCTTCGCCTGGCGTAGCGTCTCACGAAGCCGCTGCACGTTTTCGTGCAGATCGCGCCGCAAGCGCCGGCCCTCCTGCAGCATGTCGGAATCGAACGCGGGAACCGATTGCATCTAACGATACCACTTCGCAGTATACTCCCCCGTTCCAACGAATGTCAGTCGGACAAACGGAATATACCTTTCCGACCATCGATATACGACAATGCGTAAATGCCTGCCCGGGCGAACGGGTTATTATTAAGAGGATTCGGTTACTGATCGGGCGTCAGGCGGGATCCAAATGCGAGCGAAAAGTAGTCACGCGCTGAACGGCAGGACCGGAGAGCACGCCGCATACCCCGTCGTAGCGATCGGTACCGGGGAAGGTGGCCTGGAGCCCTTTTCGGATCTGCTGGCACACCTGCCGCCCAATCCCGGCTTCGCTGTCATCCTTGTCCAGGATCTAAAGGGCAAGCCGCCCCGAAACCTTGCCGAGGTACTGCGCCGCACCACACCGATGCCCGTGGTCGACGCGCAACCCGACCTCACCGTCGACGCCGACTGCGTGTACGTCCTGCCGCCCAGCGTTTTGATGGGGCTTTCCGGCGGCGCCCTCCGTTTGATACGCCGCCCCTCGGGTACACAGGCCCAACCCATCGACCGGTTCTTCCGTTCGGTTGCCGAGGACCGGCACAGACATGCTATCGGCATTCTGCTTTCCGGCGCCTCCCCAAACGGCAGCGCCTCCGACGGCACGGGCGGCATTCTGGGATTGCAGGCGATCCGTGCCGAAGGGGGCGTCGCCTTGGCCCAGCGCGCGCCCGCACTGGCCGGAGAAATTCCCGGGCGGCCTCTCGCCGCTTTCGTGGACTCGGTGCTCTCACCCGAGCATATGGGGCCGGAGCTGGTCCGGTTATCGCAGCACCCGTACCTGGCCGAGGATCTCACAGGTGGAGGTGTGCTCGACGGGGCTGATATGGAGGCCCTCCAACGCGAACTGAAGTCGTCCACGGGCGTGGATACTTCCGTCCTCCGGCCTGATTTCGTAGCAAGCCGGGTTCTGCGAAGGATGGCAGTTCAGGGGTTGCGGGACTTTTCCGAGTACGCGGCCCACCTGCGCGGGAACGCGATCGAGCCGCAGGCCCTCGTCGACGAACTCGTTAGCCGCCCATCCGGCTTCTTTGAAGACCCTGCCGCGTTCGAACTTCTGGAGACCAAGGTGCTTCCGCGGCTTCTGGCGCGCCAACCCGCCGGCGCGCCCCTTCGCGTGTGGGTGCCCGGCTGCTCCAACGGCGAGGAAGCGTACACGGTCGCTATTCAACTGCTGGAGTTTCTCGAACGGGCAAAAACTCCGGCGCAATTGCATATCTTCGCCACAGACGCGAACCGGCGTGCGATCGAACAGGCCCGCGCGGGAGTCTACCCCGAAGGCATCGCCTCCCAGGTCGGAGCAGAGCGACTCTCCCGGTTCTTCGAAAGGGCCGCCCACACTTACCACGTGAAAGCCAGCGTCCGCGAGATCTGTTTCTTCGGTCACCAGAACCTGGCGCAGGATGCGCCTCTGGCCAAGATGGATCTGGTGGTCTGCCGCAACCTGCTGCGGATCTTGGGCCCGGCTTTAGAGCACCGCATCGGACCGGTCTTCCACTTCGCGTTGAAGCCTGGGGGCGTTTTAGTGCTCGGCAGTTCGGATGAGATTCCCAACCCGCAGCTCTTCGCTCCCATCCACGGCAGACATCGAATCTTCGAACGAACCGCCGCCGCGCCTGCGAGCTTGCACGAAGGGCAGCAGCCCTCGGTGCAGGGGGCTCCGAGCGGCAGGGCGGAACCCTCCCTCGCCGCAGTGCGTCAGCGCGTGCACGAGATCGTCCTGGGCCGGTTCTCCCCACCGGGCATGGTGGTGGACGAAAACCTCCGGGTCCTGCTGATGCTCGGCAAAGCATCCCAGTTTCTGGAACATCCGACCGGCGATGCGGATCTGACACTTCCTCGCATGAGCCGGGGATCGCTGAGCGCCGCGGTTCGGCGCCTGATCGATCGAGCACGCGCCCGGGAAGCTCCTGCCCGCAGCCAGGAGATTTTAATGCTCGGAGACCGGTCTCTGCAACGCGTGCAAGTCTCCGCGACCCCCTTGAGAGTCAGTGATTTGAGGCAGGCGGTGTACCTGGTTTTGTTCGAACGGCCGGCCGACGATTCACTGCCGCAAGGCACGCAACGCCACGGGCGACCGGGCGGCGGGACCGCTCGCCGGTTGGAGCGGCAACTCGCGCTCACGCGCCAGGAACTGGAAGCCATGCTGGCCGAGCAGGAGGCAAACGTCGAGAACCTCACGATGGCGAACGAGGAGATTGGCGCTGCCAACGAGGAACTCACGGCGGCCAACAGGCAGCTCGTCGCCGGCCGAGAGGAGTTGCATTCCGTCATGCAGGAAGCGGCGACGCTCGGTGAGGAGATGCAGCGGCGCGAGGCCGACCTGACGCGCATCACCCAGGACCTGCGGCATCTCCTGCGAGGCATCCCGATTCCCTTTCTGGTTCTCGGAAAGGACTTGTCGATCCGCTATGCTTCCGCCGAGTTGCAAGAGGTTTTTCACCTGCGGCCCACTGACGTGGGACGCAGTGTCGCCGAGGTGGCGCCGAAATTCGATCTGCCCAACTTCGAGCAGCTGGTACGTTCCGCAATACAGGATGGAATCGGCCCGGAACGGGTATTCATCCGCAATGGCGAGCGTTCGTTTCGCGTGGACATCCGCCCCGACCAGGATGAGGAGGGCGGCGAAAGCGTAGTCGTCACGTTTATCCCGACTGCCGACCGCACCACAAAACCGTGAGCGGCCATTCCGGCGGCTGCATTCGGTGCCAGACCCGCGCCATCACTGGCGCGCCTGAACTTCTGCGGGCTCGATCCGAGTTTCAGCCCCGCCCGTGCGAGCGGGGGTGCGCCCGCGCTGTTGTACACTGAATCCGCGGGACTCCCCATGACCATTAATCCCCAGAAATGCGTTGCCTGCGGCAATTGCACGTATATCTGCCCGATGGGCGCGATCTACATCGACCCGCAGTTGCAGCGCGCCACCATCAATCGCGACGAGTGCGTCGAGTGCTACACCTGTCATGACGGAATGAGCCAGGAGCATTTGAACCCCACTTTCGTCCGCGCCGTCCGCAAAGTCTTCCAATGGGCGCGCATTCGCTTCGACCCGGAACCGGACGTTTGCCCCACCGCCGCGTTCGAACCGGAAGAGCTGGCCTGGCCGCGCATCGTGCGCCGCGCCTTCTCCGATCCGCGCGTGCCGCATGAATCGACGGGCGTGCACGGGCGAGGCACCGAAGAAGTAAAAACCAACGACGTCTCCGGCCGCGTGCAGGTTGGCGAAGTGGGTTTCACCATCGAATTCGGGCGGCCCGGTGTCGGCGTTCGGATGAGAGATATCCAGGAGATGTGCTGGGCGCTGGTCAAAGCCGGCGTGAGCTTCGAAAAAAGAAATCCAGTTACCTCGCTGATGTCCGACGCCGCGAGCGGCACGCTGCGCGAAGACGTTCTTGGCGAGAAACTGCTCTCCGCTATCGTCGAAATCAAAGCGCCGGTCGAGCGCACGGAAGAGATCATCCGGCTCGTGTGGGACGTTGAAAAACGAATCGACACGGTGATCGCGATCGGCGTCGGGACCCGCTGCGACACGGACGGCGAAGACCGTGTCGTTGCGCCGATACTCGAAAGACTCGGCTACCGCCTGGAGCGCGCTAAAACCAATATCGGGCTCGGCCGGATCACCAACCAGTCTCCCGCGCCGCGGGCCGAAACGGTGGCGCAATGACGAACACACTGCACCGCTTCGGAGACGCCGCCAGCTTCCACGACGATTACGTCGTGTTCGCCATCCCCAGCCGCGGAAAAAACGATGCAGACTGCGTGCCCAAACTGCGGCGCTTTCTGGAACTGGCGCTGCCGTTCCATCCGGTGAATCTGGGTGATGCGCGGCACGGCGGCGCGCTGCGGCCGTCCCGCAGCATGACTCCGGCCGCCCACTGGAATCGCGATGCGAGCCCGAACTTCGAAACCGTTATTGCCGGCCTGGATGCGGCAACGACTGCGGCTGCGGTCTTCGACAACTGCGCAGCGGCGGAGGATTTCGTCAAAGCCGTCCGGCAGGCGGATCTCGGGTTGAGCATCAACATCTCGACTTCGATCGACGGCGCCGAACAGTGCTGCGATGCCGCCGGCATTTGCCGCCACAGCGTCGGGTACTCGCTCGGTTTCGAGGGCAAGACGGAACACCTGCCCAACGCCGACGTGCTCGCCATCTCAACGATGTGCGGCCACGGCATGGTGAGCGCGTCGCTTTCGAAGAAAATGATCGACTGGGTGAAGGAAGGCCGCCGCACGCCAGAGCAGGCCGTGACGTATCTCCAGCGCTTCTGTTCCTGCGGCGTGTTCAATCCCTCGCGCGCGCGCAGATTGCTGGAAGAGGCGCGCACCAGAACCCGCTAAACGTGCGGGAAAACCCAGTCGGACGGGCCGGCAGAAGTAGGATTAAAGCGCCATGAATGTTATTTACAAACGCCCGCCGCGTGATATACGCTAGCGCCTATGAAACGACACACTGTCTTAGCCAGTTTGGTAGCTTTGGGGTTGTCTGTGTTCTGCTTCGCCGCCGAGGCTCCCACGCCCGAATTCCAGGGCTGGATGAAGAGCATCGCCGGCGCCTCCGGAAAAGCCAGGAAAGACGTTGCCGCCAAGGCCAATAGCGACGTGGAGAGCGATGCCAAACAGCTCGAGGGCATCTACAAGGAAGTCGGCAGCTACTTCAAGAAGATGAAAGTGGAAGACGCCGAGAAGATCGCCATGAACGGCGAGAAGGCCTCGAAGGAGTTGGCATCGGCGGCCAAGGACGGCGATGACGCCAAGATGCAAAGCGCCATGATGACGATCGGTGGAACCTGCGGCAGCTGCCATATGGCGCATCGCGAAAAGGTGGGCGACGCTTACCAGATTAAGTAATGCAATGCGGCCTGGCGCCGCTGTAGCAACATTGGGCCTTCACGACCGGCTCCCCTTTAGGGGATGCCGGTTTTCTTTTTGACTCGCGTGTTGCTCCCGCCTCAGAAGTGCTCGCGCAAATCCGAAAATCTCTCCACCATCACCAAGCGCCCCTTCCCGGGACGGATCTCCTGCTTCTCCAGCACCCAGGTGTGGGCGTGCGGTACGAAAACCGCGTTCAGCCCGGCTTCGAGCGCCGGATTCATATCCGATTTCGGGCTGTTGCCGATCATCCACGTCCGGTCCGGATTCATTCCGCGCTCCTCCACCAATTTCCGGTACGCCGCCGTATCCTTCTCCTTCACGATGGCCGTGTGATGAAAGAAAACGGCGAGGCCGGAGCGGTCGACCTTAAGCTTTTGCTCTTCGGGGTGGCCTTTCGTGAACAGCGTCAAGTCGTGGCGCAACGAGAGATACTCGAGTGTTTCGGGCACCCCGTCGATCACCTCCATGGGGCATTCCAGAATGCGCTCGGCAAAGCCGATTACGGTTTTGATGTCCTCCTCGCGCACTTCGCGCTCGGCCAGGTGCGCGTAGCATTGCCGCAGGTTCCGGCCAAAATTGAGGGAGCCGTAGCCGTGGATCTTGGCATTGGTCTCTTCGATTTCGTCCAGAACGCCACGGATCTCTTGCGGCGTCATTGAGGAATGGCCTAGAAATTCCACGAACTCGTCAAACGCGCGCTCGAAGTAGATATTGTTTTCCCAGAGCGTATCGTCCGCATCAATGATCAGGTGCTGGCGCATCCGCTATTTCGACGTTTTCGGGGCGAGGCGGAAGGGAATATCGAAGACCGCGTCGACATCCACCGGGACGCCGTTGCGGAGAGCGGGCGAGAATTGCCACTTGGCGAGCGCCTCTACCGCGCTTTGGTCCAGGCGGTTGTCGAGATGCCGGAGCAGTTCGACTCCGTCCACGTGGCCGTCCTTGCGGATGATGCCGGCCAATCGGACCTTTCCCTCCACGTTGTCCGCGACCGCCGCCGGAATGTACTTGGGATCCACCTTGCGGAGAGGCGAGGGGGCTTGCATATTCGGAGGTGGCTCCCCCGGAATAACCAGCCGCTCCGCGAACCAGACGGTCCAGCTTCCCGAATAGCTGGTGGTGTTGGGCATCTGAATGGCGATGGTATAAACGAGGCGGCCCGCCAGCCGCGGGTCCGGCGCACCCGTCAGGCGTGTAGCGCTGGCCACGGGCTTCTCCGCTCCCGCGGTCAGAGATCGCGCCACTGCGGCGAGATTTTCCCGAGCGGTGGGCGCCACTAGCGCCGCCGAAAGCGTGGGTTCGGAGTCCTTCGATTTTCCTTCCGCGAACAGGCCCGGCACCACCAGCAGGCGATTCTCGGGATTTCCTTCACCGCCCTCCGGCCGCGGCTGCGGTCCCGCGGAAAAGCCGGCTTGCTGCGAAGCTTTGGGTACCGGAACTTCCGCCGAGCGCGCCGGGAACAAGCCGACGATGGCCATGGAAACGTCCGAACGGCTCGCCTGCGCCACGACCGGCGCGTTGTCCACGGCCGGAGCACCGGGAGCCGGCGTGCTGACACTTGCGGCCGGCGCTGCAAACGGCCGAACGGCTCTGGCCATGGTCACGTGCGGTAACGCGCCGGCATCCGCCGCTCCCACGGCTTGCACTTCGGGCGCCGCCGGCAAGTTCGCCGGCTGCTGGACTCGCGCGGTAGTCGCCTCGGCCGGCGGAATGAATGTTCTGCGCGCGGGCTGCAACGCCGGCAGAAGGCTCTGCGCCTCGGACGTGCGGCGGTCCATCGCCAGCGTCAGTTCCGGCGCGGCCGCCAGCACAGGGACCACCGTCTGGTTGTGCTTCTCCGGTGGCGGCGTGAAGGACCGCGGCTGCGGCCGGGCAGGCGCGGCAAAGTCAATGCGAACCGATTGCGCAGCGGCGATGCGCGGCGCTTCTGGCAGTGCCTCTGGCAGCGTTATTTTAGGCTGCGGCTGCTCCGGAGCGGCGAAAGGCTTAAGCGGACGCGCGGCGGCAAACTCGATGGCCGCCGGCTCGTCCTTCGCGATCCGCGGCGCATCCGGCAGCGCGGGCGTGGGCTTCGTCTGCGGCTTGTCTTCCGGTGGAGAGAAGGCGCGTACTGGTCGTTCGGGGCGCGCAAACGCGACGACGTTCGGGGAAGGCAATGCCTGCTGAATTTGAATCTCCGGGGCCGGCGTCCAGATCAACTGCGGCGGCCGCGCGTTCGGCGGCGCTTGCGAGACGAGGTGGCGTGGAGCGCGCACCTTCGCAACCGTGGGACGAGGGTCGCGAGTCTGCGCGGCAGGCGCAATCTCGGGGATGCGCTCGCGTAAGTTGTACCAGATGATGGTGTGCTCGCGCGGCCGGATCTCCTGGTCATAGAGGCTCCGTGCGGGTGGGGCCGTCTCCACCAGCGGCAACACCGCAAGCCAGAACAGCACCGAGCCATGGATCAGCGCGGAAACCGTGAAAGAAAACCCGCTGCGCACCCGCGCGGGTTCAACCCGAAACACCACCTGCATCGTCAGATCCCCGCGGGTTTGCCCCCGTAGCCATTGGTGGGCGCGAGAGTCTTGACGCGCTCAATGGCCCGCTGGCGCGGAATATAGTCGGAAAGATAATGGCTGAGTTCGCGCAATCGTCCGGTTTCGGAGCGTTTGCGCAGAAGCAGACTGAGGAAGTTCACATCGGGAACAGCCTGCGCCAGTTGAAAGCTCAGTTGCGGGTCCTGCAAGTCCGGCTCGGCAGCATCCCGCGCCGCCCCCAGTTCGCTCAACGCCCGGTACTGAGATACGGCTTCATCACGCACTTCCGGCGGCGCCGGCGAAAAATCGTCGTCGTCGAAGAACGTGACTTCCGCCTGCAAATAGCTCTTCTCTTCGTTCAGCGACTGAATTTCAAACCGCCGCCGTCCGCGCGTCAGCACGTCCATGCGCCCGTCGGGATACATGTGCGTGAGTTTCTCCACCACCACCGTGCAGCCGGCATTCACGATACCATCTTCCCGCGCGAGAACGATGCCGAATTCGGAGGCGTCGCGGATCGCGTTGCCGACCATTTCCTTGTACCGCTCTTCGAATATATGCAGCGGCAGCGCCGTCCTCGGGAACACAACGACTTGCAGGGGAAACAGCGGGATCAGCCCCGTTGGCATGCTACTATTATGGCGTTTCCGCCAAATTCGCAGCAATGGATAACTTCGGAGAGCGTGCGCGCCCGTGCGAATCGATGGCAAAGTAGCGTTGGTTACAGGCGGTTCCGAAGGCATTGGCGCCGCTTGCGCGGCGGAGTTCGCGCGCGCCGGAGCGCGGCTGTCGCTCATCGCGCGGTCGGAAACAAATCTTCGCGCCGTAGCGCCGCCCGGCGCCCTCGTAACGCCCGGCGATGTGACCGATGAGCGAACGCGCCACCGCGTAGTAGAGCGCACCCTCGAGCGCTTCGGAGCCGTCGACATCCTCATTAACAATGCGGGCGCGGGCTTGTATGCTCCTTCCTGGAAGGCGCCGCTCGAAGAAGCCCGAGCGCTCATGGAATTGAATTTCTTCGCAGCGTTGGGCATGATCCAGGCAGTGGTTCCGCATATGCGCGAGCGGCGGGCCGGAACGATTGTCAGTGTCGGGTCGATTGCCGGCAAAGTACCTCTGCCCTGGCTGACGCTGTACAGCGCCTCGAAATTCGCGCTGGGCGCGCTGACCGACGGTCTGCGAATGGAGTTGCGGCGCGACGGCATCCGCACGCTCGTGGTCTGCCCCGGCTACGTGAACACCGCATTCCAGCAGCACGCCCGTGGCGGCGCCGCGCCCGATGCGATCGTCCGCACGAAACGTTTTTCGGTTTCCGCCGCCGAATGCGCCACCGCCATCCGCCGCGGCGTGGAGCGCGACGCCCGAACCGTGGTGACACCTCGCGCCGGTTGGCTTTTCATCGCGGCCATGCGGATGTTCCCTGCCTTCGTCGAGGCGCGCATGGCCGCGATCAACCAGACCGCATGAACCTGAAGCTCAAGCGCACCCCCGGCATCTATCTGGTCGGCTTCATGGGATCGGGCAAGTCGACCATCGGCCGGTTGCTCGCGCACCGCTTGGGTTGGAGCTTCTTCGACACTGACGAGGAGATCGAGGCCGCCGAAAAAGTGCCCATTTTCGAGATCTTCGAAAAGCGCGGCGAGCCGGAGTTCCGCCGCATTGAAAACGAGATTCTGCGCCAGCACGTCCATTGGATCGAGCGCGGCCGCCCAACGGTCCTGGCGCTCGGCGGAGGCGCATTCGTCGAGATGGCAAATCGGCAACTGTTGGAAGACGCCGGCGTGACGGTCTGGCTGGATTGCCCGTTCGAGATCGTCTCCCGCCGCGTGGCCCAGGCCTCCCACCGGCCGCTCGCGCGCGATCCGGAACGATTCGCCGCGCTCTATCGCAATCGCCAGGAAACTTACCGGCTGGCCGACGTGCATATCCCCATAGCTGGCGACGATCCGGCGGAGGCCGTAGACGCCATCCTGCGCGACCCGATGCTGCGATGAGTTCCGCTCTTCTCCGTAAACACGCTCTCTCGATTTTCAAGGCAGGCTTGGCGGCGGCGGATCCCGCGGGCGCCGTGGCGCGGTCCCTCGAGAAGCTAGACACCTCCCGCTTCGGCAATATATGGGTGGTCGGCGCGGGAAAGGCCGGCGCTTCCATGGCGCTGGCCGCGGAGCGCGTCTTCGGGCGGCGCATCACCGGCGGTCTGATCAACGTCAAGTACGGACACGTCGCAAAGCTGCGTCGCATCGAGCTGAACGAGTGTGGGCACCCCGTGCCCGACACGCGCGGCGTATTTGGGGCAGAACGGATCGCCGCGATGGTGGAAAGCGCGCAACGCGACGACCTCGTCGTCTGCCTGATCTCCGGAGGGGCGTCGGCGTTGCTTCCCCTTCCCGCCGCGCCCATCTCTCTCGCAGAGAAGCAGGAGACTACAAAATTACTGCTCGCCTGCGGCGCGGATATCCACGAGATCAACACCGTTCGGAAACATATTTCGCGAATCAAAGGCGGTCAGCTGGCGCGGCTCGCTTGGCCGGCGGCCGTCCGTTCCCTGCTGCTTTCCGACGTGATCGGCGACGATCCCGGCGTCATCGGGTCGGGTCCGACAGCTCCGGACCCCAGCACCTACGCCGGCGCTCTGGGGGTTCTGGACAAATACGGGATTCGGGCGCGCGTACCCGAGTCAGTGCGCCGTCGGCTGGAGTGTGGCGCGCAGGGCGCGATCCCCGAGACGCCGAAGCCGGCCGACCGCATTTTCGCGCGCGTCCGCAATACGATCATCGGCAGCAACCGCCTGGCGCTCGCGGCCGCGGCGCGCCGCAGCCGGGAACTCGGGTTCCGCACGCTCGTGCTCTCGAGCGAAATCCAGGGGGAGACCCGCGAGATCGCGCGCATGCACGCCGCGATCGCACGGGAGATAGTGAACTCCGGCCGCCCCGTTCGCCCCCCCGCCTGCATCGTCTCGGGTGGCGAGACCACGGTCACGCTGCAAGGCAATGGCCTCGGAGGCCGCAACCAGGAGTTTGTTCTTGCCGCTGCGATGGACATCGCAGACCTCCCCGATACCGTGATTTTCAGCGCTGGAACCGATGGCAGCGACGGCCCTACCGATGCCGCGGGCGCAGTGGCGGATGGCGGTACGCTGCGCCGCAAACCCGACGCGCCGTCCTACCTCGAGCGCAACGATTCGTACCGCTATTTCGAGGCGCTCGGCGATTTGGTAAAGACCGGCCCCACTCACACCAATGTCATGGACGTGCATCTGATTCTGGTAGGATCTCTCCCGTGGGCTTCTGGCGCAAAGAGGTGATCGATTTCGCGCTTGATCGCGAAACCGCGCGGCATATCGAGGAGCAGCGCGCCTGGATCGAACGCGAGCCCGCCAACGCGCAGCCCTACCACAATCTCGCGCAGCTCTATCGCATCGCCGGGAGACAGGAGGAAGCGTTGGGGCTGTTGCTTGAGGCGGTGCGGCTAAATGGTGACTTCGCCGAAGCGCATCTCGCTTTGGCCGAGATCTACGCGGTGGCCGGCGATTCTGTCGCCGCTTGGCGCCATGCCCGCGCAGCCGAACGCAACGGGAACGCCCGCGCTGTAGAACTGCTGACGCGCTACAACGTCCCGGAATAGCGCGGCACGGCCGTTTTGCAGAGAACCCGCGCCGTTGCCGGCGCCGGCTGGCGTCACAGCTTCACTTCCGTATCCTTCAGATTCTTCGTTTCCGCCGGCGTGGCGCCTTGCTTGCGAACCGAAACCGAGCTGGTGGGAATCGCTGGTGCACTCGGTAAAGACCTCGCCAAGGCCGATGTCGTCGTCACGAAGGTGGTGTGGAACTACGAATACGGGAAGATAGCCGAAGGATTCAAGCTGCGCCCCGATCACACTTATCCAACCGATACCCCTCTGGCCAACGCCGCCGAAATCTTCGGCGAGGCGAAAGCGTCACTCAAATGTCCGAATAACGAGCCTCGTAAGAGGTGAATCCGGCAACGTTTTCGGCGAGGGACGGAAATCAGCGCAAGTCGCTCCTGGCAGGACCGCACCATCCACGGAGGCAATCGGACGGTTTCGCCTCCTGCTAGTCACCGACCTGCTGGCGGATGGGCGGGATTTTACTTGAAAGGAACTCTGGCGATGCGGCATTTCTGTGTCGTGAAGCTAATTCTCTGTTTCCCCCTTGTATGCGCTTTGGGATTTTGCGCTGACGAAGCCCAAAACAACGCAGCCATCGACAAGGTGATCGCCGACCTCAATGACCCAGCCCTGCGTGCCGGATTTATTCACAAAGGATGCCGATTCCTACGTGGATTTTGACCATCTGGTCGACCTCCATAGAAAGGACTCCTTGGCTACTGGCGGCGTAATCGGAATGAACGAGACTTGGACTGAGATGACCGTGCCGCGCGTTGTGAGCGGCATCATCCGCTTCATCACCCCGGATGTCGCAATCGTCGACGCTGCCAGCACGATCTCGGGCGCGGTGACGCTCAAGCCGAGTGTGCCACTCCTGTTTGTGATGAAGAAGGTGGGGAGGGAGTGGAGGATAGTTGCGTCCCGGGCGTGTACGCCGACGAACGTGGGCACAACCAGGCGCGAAAAATAGACCAACCAATCAGTGAAAAACGCCTCACGCCTCGCTACTCGCACGACAGCGTAGCTCTGCGCTTCTGCCTCGTGAGGTGTTCGTGTAGCAGGAACTGCGGCATGACTGCCGCGGCTTCCATCTGAAACGAGCCTGTTCTTGCGGTCGACCGCGCCATTAACTGCCGCGGGCTGGTCCGTCTCAGCGCTGGCCACGGCGCGGCTGGCGTCACAGCTTCACTTCCGTATCCTTCAGATTCTTCGTTTCCGCCGGCGTGGCGCCTTGCTTGCGAACCGAAACCGAGCCTCGCTCCGTCGTGATCCGGATCATCGGCCCTTCCCCAACGGCCCCCCGCAGCGTCGCGACGCGGCCTTGCATTTCCTTCTGGATCTCCGGCCCGAAATCGTTAATGACATCGCCCCGCTGCGCGGTCGCCTGTAGCTGAAACGCGGCTTTATCGGGTAGCGCCAAATCGATTTTGCCGATACGCGAACGCGCCTCGATTCTCGGCAGTGGCGCGCGGCCCGGTAACAGTTCGACGTCGCCGCGTTGCGTCTCCAATTCCAGCGATTGCGTGAAGTCCTCTAATTTGATGTCCCGGGACTGCGTGACCAGCCGCACCGGACCGACCAGGTTCTTTGCCGTAACCTCGCCGAGGTCCATGCTGATGCTGCCGGGCACGGCCACGACGCTCAGTTCGGTATTGCGCGCGCCTTGGAAGTCCAGAGGCTTCGCCAGGTTTTTGAAATCCAGCGTTCCTACGTACCCGCCCTTGATGGAAACCTGTCCGCCGATATTCTGTAGCTCGACGTCCGACCCGCGGCCATCCAGATCGATGCTTCCCCGAACGTCGGAAGCGCGGATGAGATCGCTCCTGCCGACCTGAAGCCGAGCGCTGCCCGCAATGCGGGCCAGCCGGACATCGCCGCGAAGCACGGATACCTCGATGTCGCCGTCCACATCGGAAGCGTCGAAATCGCCGGCCGGCCCGCGGCGCTCAATGGTAACGCCGCGCGGGACCGTCACCTCCAGGTCGTCGCTCACCCTTTGGTGTTCCGGCGCGCGTTCCTGGTTGACGTGCACCACCAGGCGGTCGCCTTCCGGAGCGATCTCCAGCGGCGTATTTCCGTTTGTGCGATCCGCCTCCTCGCGCGTGTAGGCGCGAATCAGCTTGTGCCCGTTGATCGTCACGTCTTGCGTGTCGCCGCCCGTCACCCGAATGTTGCCGCGCGCATTTTCGAAGATGATTCGCTTCATCCCCGCGGCAGGGGCATGTGCCTCCACGGGGTAATCGAACTGTTCGCCAAAGATCTCCGGCGTGAAGCGGATGCCGCGCCGGTGCACCTCGAAAAGGCCGAGCCCGGCCATCGAAATCAAGACGATCAGCGCGACCTCTCCGCCGGTCAGCCCGGGATACCGCACCTGGCGCGAGACCACGACCTCTATCAGCCGCAGCAGGCCCCACGCGATCAGCGCGAACGGCCAGTATTCGGCGATCAGGTCAAAGATCGGCGCTTCCGGGTGCAGGTTGCGGAAGAGGAACAGGCCGCCAATGATTACCAGCAACAGCGGCCCCGCGAAAGACCGCCGCCTCATCGCATTTCTCCCGTCGGAGGCGGGGGCGGCGCGCTCTCACCCGTGCGCGGCGGCGCGGAAGCGTAGGGACTCTGGGCGTAACTCGTCTGCGGCGCATATGCGCCCGGCGGAGGATATGTCCCAGGCGGCGGATACGTGCCAGGCGGCGGATACCCGGGATACGGGCCCGGTGCCTCCCCGCGGCCCAACAGGCTGAGCGCACCGAAGACGATCAGAAGAACGGGCCAGGTCTCCGAAAAACGGTAGGGCGTGAAGTTATTCAGCGCGAACAGCACCCCCAGGGTAATCAGAGTCACGGGGCCGCGGATCGCGCGCATCAGCGGATAATCACCTCTCATGACCCATCTCCTTGTGCGGCGCACGCTGCCCGGTGAAGCGCGCCAACAGCAGATAGACGCCCAAAATGATCAGCAACACCGGCCAGTAACGCAATAGGTATTCGAAATCGAAGAGGTTGAGGGTGTGCAGCAGCAACACCACGCCGAGCGCGACCAGCAAGATTCCGGCGGCGGGCGCGTTCTCCGGACGCCCGCCTAAATTGAGAACGCTCGAATACTCGTCGACCGGGATTCCCATTTCCCGTTTGCGCGCCGTGTGGTACGCCTCGAACGCCATGTAGAAAACCCAGGTTGCGATGAGAATTCCGAACAGAGGTTCTGCGCCCGCACTCGAGCTCGTAATACTCACCAGCAGCCCGAAAATGACCGCGTGCACCAACCCCTTCGCATATTGGCCATTGTAAATGGCCCCGACGCCAGGGATGAAGCCGAGAAAGAAGGCGAGCCCGGGTGAGATTCCGCGCGCCACGTAAGCTGGCGGCGGATACCCGGCAGGCGGCGCCGCGCTGGGCGGCGGCGGCGCGGAAGGCGCTTGCGGTTCCGCCGGCGGCTGTGGCGCCGGAGCATGCTCGGCGCAGAACACGGTTCCATACGCGTCGCGGCGGCATTGGTCGCACACCGGCTTGCCGCACGTGCGGCAATACGCCGTCGCCGGCACGTCGGGATGATTTTGGCAATTCATCGCTAGTTCCTCATGTTACTTCCCAGGGCCTTCGGCAGGGGACGGCGCCTCTTCTCCCGGAACCGGTTTCGCGGGCAGCTTCCGTTCGTCCAGCTGTCTTCGCGAGGTATCTGCACCGGAAGCAGGTTGAGCCTCCTGGTCCTGCTGCCACTCCCGTAGGGTAGTTTGAATCTGATATACGAACTTCAAGTTGTCGTAAAACTTCAGCGTGCGCGCCCAGACGCGATACACCCGGTCTTCCAGGCCCGCCAACACCTTCGCCGGCGCAAGGTCGGCAGGTTGGAGCGGCCGTACGCGCGCCACCATCGAAAACGACAGGATGGTCAGAGCCATCGACATTGCAAACTTCGGCTGAAGGACTGAGTTGAAGAGCTTCGGAAACCACCCCGTCTTGCTCTTCTGCCATGGGCCGTGAAAGAGAATGTGCGTAACCAGTTCGGGCGGCGGCTCTACTTCGGCGGTGCGCTGCATGAAGGCAACTGCCGCGGCCGAATCGCGCGCCAGTTCCGCGCAGCCGGGGCACTCGGTCAGGTGCCGCTCCACGTCGGCGCGCGCCTCTGGCGCAAGCGTCCCATCCACGTAATCGCAGATCAGAATTTCGATATCTGCGCAGCTCATACCGCCAGCTTTTGCTTCCGCAGCAGCCGGGCAAGTTCGGCCCGGCCTCGATTGATACGCGACTTTACCGTTCCCTCGGGTATCCCCAGCACTTGCGCTATTTCACGATATTCCATCTCCTGCAGGTCGCGCAGGATTACCGCCTCCCGTAGGTCCGGAGAAAGCCTCTGCAAGGCTGCCTGCAGGATTTCACTCGCTTCCCGTCCGGCTACCGCATAGTCCGGCCGCATTTCGGTCCCCGTGCCGGCCTGCTCCATGGTGGGGAGCTGCTCTTCAATCGAATCCGTGACCCGATCCTGGCGCGTACGCCGGTAATGATCGATCAACAGGTTGCGCGTGATCCTGGCGAGCCAGGTCCCGAACGAGCCTTCTTCCGAGCGAAAGCTTTTGATGGTCCGAAAAACACGTAGGAAGACTTCCTGTGTGAGATCCTGCGCCTCGGCGCCGCTGCCCGTGAACCGAAAACACAAGGCATAGACCTGGCGCGTGTGAACGCGAACCAATTCCTCCCAAGCCGTTTGTTCTCCGCTCAGGCACCGGGCAATCAGGGTTTGATCCGGATGCAAAAGTCGTTCTTCCAGAGGACGGTTCCCGTAGACCCCCAAAGCGGTTGCCGCGCTCGCCTGCGGGAGGGTTCGTATTGGACCGAAACTCAGGGTCGCCGTCGCCATCGCACTCGTTCTTTCATCATGAGAAACGAGGCTTTATCATGATAGGTTCAATTTTTCCGGCTTGCCAGCAGTCCAGCGGCATTTCGGCTGAAGGAGGTTTCCATTCACCGTCACACCTGGAAATGGGTAGCCGGCATTATTCTGGTCACTGCCGCCGTCGTCGGCTGGATTTATCACACCCTGGCGACGCAATCGTTCGACTGGCGGCTGGTGGGCGCTACCCTCGCCGGCTTGCGCCTGTCTTGGATTCTCATTTCGCTCCTCCCGCTGTATGGTACCTACTACGGCCGGGCGCTGCGCTGGGCCGTGTTCCTGAAACCGCTTAAGCGCGAAGTCTCCGTCTGGAATGTCACCTCGGCGACGGTCATCGGGTTCACCGCGATCACCCTGTTCGGCCGTCCCGGAGAGTTCATCCGTCCCTATCTCATTGCCGTAAAAGAGCGGGTCGCGATCAGCTCCCAGTTGGCCGCGTGGCTCCTGGAGCGGCTGTTCGACCTGCTAATGGCGCTGTTGATCTTCGGATTCGCCTTGGGCCGGATTACCGCGTCGGGTATCGCAGTGGGGCCCCGATTGGCCTGGGTTCTGGCAATCGGCGGTAAATTCGTGGCCATTGTCAGCGTGATCCTGCTCATTCTGCTGATCTCGTTCCGGCACTTCGCCGAGCCAGCCCGCCGTCGCCTGACGGATGCACTTCGATTTCTGCCGGAGGCGCGGTTCCTCAAGGCCGAGAGACTCGTTACGGCCTTCGTGCAAGGCGTCGAATCGACTCGCAGCGATACCGCACTGCTATTGGTTTTCCTCTACTCGGTCCTGGAATGGATACTAATTGCAGGTTCTTACTGGTGCGTACTGCAGGCCTTTCCGGAGATCCATCTTACAATTGTAGATATCCTGATTTTTCTGGGATTTGTGGCGTTTGGGTCGATCGTGCAGATCCCCGGGATTGGGGGTGGAACGCAGGTGGCGGCGGTTGTGGTCCTAACGGAAATCTTCGGAATCCGCCTGGAGCGCGCTACCGCCTTCGCCGTTGCCATCTGGCTTCTTACATTTGTAGCAATTGTTCCCGTGGGGCTTTTTTTGGCCCTGAAGGAGGGCCTCGACTGGCATAAGCTCCGGCAGATCGGCCGTGAGGTATCGTCTACATGAAGTGCCCGTTTTGCAATCATCTACAGGACAAAGTAGTAGATTCACGGGAGAGCAAAGAGGGAGACGCCATCCGGCGCCGCCGCGAGTGCCTTGCCTGTGAGCGCCGCTTTACCACC
>CAYMHP010000063.1:18476-21846 GCA_964390225.1 uncultured Solibacteraceae bacterium | reverse complement strand
CATTCACCACACGCCACATCCGGAACGCGTCGTCGAGCAGATCCGGAAATATCTCAAGCCCGGCACCTCGATCCGCATCATGGTGTACAACCGCTGGTCCTGGAAAGTGCTTTGGATCCTGTTCGTCTACGGAAAAGGGCGGTTCTGGAAGCTCAACCGGCTGATTGCGGAATATTCGGAAGCGCAGACCGGTTGCCCCGTAACCTACAGCTACTCGCGGACAGCCGGGAGGAGGATGCTCGAGCAGAACGGGTTGCGCGTCACGAAGGTATTCGCCGATCACATCTTCCCCTACCACATCCCGGATTACGTGCAGTATCGGTACCGAAAGGTCTGGTATTTTCGTTGGATGCCCAGAGTGCTCTTCCGGTGCCTGGAGCGAATGTTCGGATGGCATCTTTGTTTGATTGCGGAGCCCCGGTAAGCCGTGCCCTCGACGGAAAACGGTCAGCCGTACATCTCGCTCGTAGTTACGGCTCGTAACGACGACCACGGCGGAAGTCTTCTTCGCCGAATGCAGATTTTCGTAACTGGGTGGCTGGCCCAAGCGCGGCGGTATAACCTTCCGTCGGAATTGATCATCGTCGAATGGAATCCCCTACCGGACCGCCCGAGCTTAAGAGATGCCCTCGAATGGCCAGAGGAGTTCGCGCCCTGCGAAGTGCGGTTTGTTGTGGTTCCCTCCGGTCTGCACCAGCGCTTCCGATACGGCGACGCCCTGCCTCTGTACCAAATGATCGCGAAAAACGTCGGCATACGCCGGGCGCGGGGCCGTTTTGTTCTCGCGACCAATATCGATATCTTATTCTCCGATGAGCTGATGTCGTTTCTCTCCCGACAGTGCCTAGAAACGGGAAAGATGTACCGGATCGACCGGCATGATGCCGATAGCGATGTACCGTTGGACGCTCCCATCGAAGAGCAACTGATCTACTGCCATAGCCATCTGCTGCGGATCAACGCGCGAGAAGGCACATTTCCTCTCACTCCCGACGGCCACCGTGCCCTCGAGCGAGAAGACATCGCCGCTGCTGACTCTGGCATCCGCTTTGGCGCGGGTTGGTTCCCTGTCGAGCGCTATTCGGACGGGGAGGTCTTTCGATGGGTGGATAATGACGCCCAGATCGAGTTGACCTCAGCCCCCGCGGTTGCCTCAGTACTACATTTTGACCTGGAACCTGGGCCCGGCATGGGCGAGCGGCCCATGCTACTTCGTGTAATTGAGGAGGATCGCACAATTGCCGAAGCGCAAGTCCGTGCTCGGAGCAATCTCGCCGTTTCGCTGCCCGCCAGCGACAAGGGGCAGCGGAAACTCTGGCTGCGAGTTTCAGGCGGCGGAGATTGCATCGAGAAGGATCCGCGGATTCTGAATTTTCGTGTCTTTTCGTGCGATTGGCAGAACCGGAAGGTCGGACCACCGGTTCACAAGTCGGCAGTCGTAAAGGTAAAGGCTGCCGGCATATTTAAACATGCAGCCTTTTATTGGAGGCAGAGCCAGGCGCTCCTTGCGAAGATCGCGAAAAGCCCGGCCTTCGTGACCTTCACGGTGCATGTGCCGCTGCGTGTTCGCCGTTTCGCGGCTTTTTATGTTGAGTGGGGCGGGTTTACCGGGATGTTGCGCAACGGGCTGATCTACGCGCTCCGGAGAACGTCTTTCCATGTGACGGCCGCTCCCTCGAATGACGTTTTCGAGCCGAAATCCGGTGTTCTCCCCGGCAAGGGATGGCTCCCTCTGGAACGATATCGCGGCGAGACCTTTCGCTGGGTATCGGACGCGGCGGATATCGTTCTTCCGGCTGTGCCAGGCAGTTCGAGCAATCTGCTCCTGCAAGTTGAGTCGGGCCCCGCGCTAAACTACGGCGATTTCGAATTGATAGTGAGGAATGAAAGTGGCGAAGTTGTGGCGAAGCAAACGACACGGCGACTCGAATTCCTGCGGATTCCTTTGACGCGGGTGCCCGGCCGCAGGGAGGTGTTTTCTTTGGCCGTTCAAACGCCCGCCCGCACCATAGCCGCCGATTCCCGGGTCCTGAGCTTCCGCGTTTTTTGGTGCGGAATCGATCCACCTCCTCCTGTGAAATCAGAGCCTGTGGAATTGCCGGTCAATGGCGCTTCTCCCGCTTCGGCAATAGCAGCGGATACGAGTTCCGGGGAGAATCGTCTCTGGGACGCCCCGCCGCCGGCCACGCCGGCAAAGGTTTCCTTCTTGCACACGAACGGCTGTGGAGACTTTACCCTGATGGCGCGGGAGCACTGGTTCGATCTGCGAGGCTACCCGGAATTTGATCTCTTCTCCATGAACATTGATTCCGTCCTCTGCTATGCTGCGCATCACGGTGGCGTTCGCGAAGAAGTTCTGCCCGAACCGATGCGCATCTACCACATCGAGCACGGGACGGGATCTGGCTGGACTCCCGAAGGGCAAACGCAATTGTTTGCGCGACTGGCCGCCAAAGGGTTGGAATTTATCCCCTATGCCGAGGTAGTTGGCTGGGCGGCGCAGATGCACCGCTTGAACTGTCCGATGATCTTCAACCGGGACAACTGGGGCTTGGCAGACAGTGATTTGGAGGAAGTCAGGCTAGCTGGCCCGTCGAGGTGTTCAGCGTCCGAACGCGTTATCCGGCGTGCCGCCGAAGCGGACTAGGTGTGGAGCGGTTTAGCGCAAAGACGTGCTGGCACAGGGAACGGAGAACGTGACCGTGACCGCTTCCGATCTTCCACTGGTCAGCATCGTTACGCCGCTGTATAACATGGCCAAGTTTCTGCCGCAGGCGATCGAAAGCGTTCTAGGCCAGGATTATCCGCGAATTGAGTATATCGTGGTGGATGGCGGTTCCACAGATGGCAGCCTGGAGATTCTCGAGCCGTATAAAGGCCGCTTGTGCTACACATCCGGACCTGACCGTGGTCCCTCCGATGCTGCACAGAAGGGATTCCAACAGGCTACGGGTGAAATTCTCGCGTGGCTGAATGCAGATGATTCCTATCTGCCGGGAGCGGTCCAAACGGCTGTTCAGTATCTCCGGACCCATCCCGATGTGGATGTCGTTTATGGCGAAGGCTGGTGGATCGATGAGAACGGCTCCATTATCGATCGCTACCCGACCCTGCCCTTCGATGCCAAAGTCCTGGAACGAGACTGCTTCATCTGCCAGCCGGCGGCATTTCTGCGAGCATCGGTGTACCGGCGATGCGAACTGGATCCCGACACGAATCGTTCTTTCGACTATGATCTTTGGATCCGGATGTCCAAGCAGGGTATTCGGTTTGCCTCGATTCCCCAGTACCTCGCAAACTCCCGAATCCACCGAGGCTCGCTCACCATTTACGAGCGCCGAGAGGTCTTCCGGGCCACCATGGCGCTGTT
>CAYMHP010000063.1:0-18466 GCA_964390225.1 uncultured Solibacteraceae bacterium | reverse complement strand
CTACGGATATGTGCCGGTGTCGCATGTGCTGGCCTACACGGCATATTGTGTCGATGGCCGCGATCAGTTCTTCGAACCACTGCAAGCTACGTGGTGGAAATACCTGCTGGCCTTGCCGGTAGGCTTTTGGCGGAATCCGCGGAAGCCTTTTCGGTTCCTGAGCGATTGGTTGAAACCCCTGCGCCGCATTGTCAGGAGCAGCGAATCCGCTAATCGTTGAACTCGCCCGCGGGGGCGAGGCTTGTGCTACGGTGAACCTTTACTGGGGAGAACACTGGATGGACGTCAAGAGCGAACTTGTGGTGGTGACCGGCGCCGGCGGTTTTATCGGTGGTGCGCTTGTGGCCGACTTTCGGCGGCAAGGGTACCGCAGGATCCGGGCAATCGATATCAAGCCATTCGTAGAATGGTACCAGCGCTTCGACGATGTCGAAAACGTCCGCGCGGACCTGAATGAGAAACACAACTGTGAGATGGCGGCGAAAGGCGCGTATCAGATCTATAATCTGGCGGCCAACATGGGCGGCATGGGCTTTATCGAAAATAACAAAGCTCTGTGCATGCTATCGGTCCTGATCAATACACAGATGTTGGAGGCCGCTCGGAAATTCGGAGTCTCGAAGTTCTTCTATTCCTCTTCGGCATGTGTATACAACGCCGACAAGCAGCGCGACGTCAATAACCCCGGTCTGAGGGAAGAGGACGCATACCCGGCTTTGCCCGAGGACGGCTACGGTTGGGAGAAGTTGTTCAGCGAACGAATGTGCCGCCATTTCCGCGAGGATTTCGGGTTATACACGCGGGTTGCTCGGTTCCACAATGTCTACGGACCCTACGGCACCTGGGACGGGGGCCGGGAGAAGGCGCCAGCAGCAATCTGCCGCAAGGTGATTCAAGCGAAAGTGTCCGGCAGGCACGAAATCAATATCTGGGGCAACGGTCAGCAGACTCGCAGCTTCATGTATATCGAGGACTGCCTGGAAGGCATTCACCGGATTATGAAGTCGGAAATCCTCGAGCCGATTAACCTGGGCTCTTCCGAAATGGTCTCGATCAACCAACTCGTGGACATGGTAGAGGAAATAGCCGGCGTGCAGCTCAAGCGCAGCTATGATCTCGGCGCACCTAAGGGCGTGGTTGGCCGCAATAGCGATAACACTCTGATCCGCAAATACCTCAACTGGGAGCCCTCGATTCCGCTGCGCACTGGGCTACAGAGGACCTACGCGTGGATATTCGAAGAATACGCCGCTCGCGAGCGCGAAGCGCATCCGGCTGCGGCTAGCTGACGGACGTCCGTTTGCCGGTCCGACAGCGATGCCCGCTATTTCCGGGTGCGCGTGACCGCTCCGGTTGTCGAACCCTGTTTCAGCAGCTTCACATCTGCCTGCACCATCTCCGACACCAGTTCTTTGAAGCTGTATCGCGATCGCCAGCCCAACGTGGCCTTGGCTTTTGCCGCATTCCCGACGAGCAGTTCCACTTCCGCGGGCCGGTAGAAGCGGTCGTCGATCCGCACATAGTCGCGGTAATCCAGTCCTACTTCCGTGAAGGCCAGCTCGCAGAACTCCCGGACCGAGTGCGTCTCACCCGTCGCCACCACGTAATCGTCCGCCGTGGGCTGCTGCAGCATCAGGTGCATGGCCTTTACGTAATCGGAGGCGTGCCCCCAGTCTCGGCGCGCGTCCAGGTTGCCGAGCCGGAGTTCTTCCGCCAACCCCAGATGAATGCGCGCCACCGCGCTGGTGATCTTTCGGCTCACGAATTCGAAGCCCCGCCGCGGGCTTTCATGGTTAAAGAGGATCCCGCTGCAGCAAAACATCTCATATGCTTCGCGGTAATTCATGGCCAGATAAAATCCTGCTACCTTGCTGATGCCATACGGGCTTCGGGGGTGAAAAGGCGTCTTCTCCGTCTGCGGGATTTCATGCACTTTACCGAACATCTCGCTCGAGCCGGCGAAATAAAAGCGGCAGTTCGGACGCAGTTCCCGCAGGGCAGCGAGCACGTGGTGCGTGCCATTGATGTTGGTTGCCATGGTCGAAAACCCATCGGCGAAGCTCTCGGCCACGAAGCTCTGCGCCGCCAGGTGATAGCATTCGTCGAATTCGTGCCGGCTGATGACGTGGAATATGCTCGCGTAGCTCTCAAGGCTGGCCGCATGCAGGTGAATCCGATCCGTCAGGTGGATGAGACGGCCAAGCCGCTGCTCTGGCTCTTCCAGCGCTACGCGCCGGACCAATCCATGGACCTCATACCCAAGGCCCAGAAGATATTCCGCGAGGTAGCTGCCATCCTGACCGGTGATACCGGTGATCAGCGCCTTACGCGACAAAATGCATGCTCCCCAATGAGTTCCTGAAACCTCATTCAATATAGCAGCCGGTTTGGCCAGAGATCGCGCCAGTGGTGAGATTGCTCCGTAAGTCAGCCGCGGCAGTCATGCCGCGGTTCCTGTTGCCCGCCACGCATCGCGCAGCCAGAACCGCGCCCTCACTGGCGCGGTTCAAAGAGCGCCGACTGCTCGCGGCTCATGCGGCCCGGCGTCCCCGGGAGGCGTTCCATTAAGATTGGGGTTGGGCCTCGTGCATCGAACCTCATGCGCCTCACAATAGACGCCGTCCCGCTCCTGTTCCGCAGTGCCGGCGTCAAGAATTACCTCTATCACTGGATCCGCCACATCCAACAGGAACCCGGAGTCGATGTCCGCCTGTTCCCGTTTTTGAGCGAACCGAAGTCGCTGAATCACGAAGTCTCCGTTACCGGTTTCCTGGGTACTCTTGCCCGTCTGGGTATCCTTCACGCGCTCAATCGGACACCTGTGAATGTCAGCCGCCTGGCCACGGTTCGATCCGACGTTTTCCACGCATGTAAACTCTTATCTCCGCCCCGCCGCTCGAAACTGACCGCAACCACTCACGACTTCACTTGCTGGCTGCTGCCGGAAGCGCACAAACGCGATGTTGTAGCCGCGGAGAAGGTTTTCGCCGAGCGTATTCTCAAACGTGCGGACGGCATCATCGCGGATTCCGAAAACACGCGCCAGGATGCGATCCGCATTCTGAACCTTCCCCCGGATAAGGTGCACGTCATCCATTTGGGGATCGCGAGGGAGTTCTTCACCGTCACCGAGCAGAATTCCGCTGAGGTTCGCTCGCGGCTGGGCCTGTCCCGCCCCTATCTCCTGTCCGTGGGAACCATCGAGCCCCGCAAGAATGTCGATCTGCTGTTGGATGCCTATGAGCGCTTGCCCCACCCGATCCGCGAAGACTTTGAGCTGATCGTCGCCGGGCCGCCGGGATGGGGAGTTCCCAAGACCATGGCCCGGCTGAACGGCACTCCAGGCGTCCGCTACCTGGGCTATGTTTCAGAGATCGATTTGCCCGGCTTGATCGCCGGCGCGACGGTTTTCGTTTACCCGTCTCTTTACGAGGGATTCGGGTTCCCGGTCGCGCAAGCCATGGCAGCCGGGTCGCCTGTCATAACCTCGGCCGTATCATCGCTGCCGGAGATTACGGGCGGCGCTGCCGTCTTGATTGACCCGCGCAGCGAAGCCGAGCTGACGCGCGCCATGACGGAACTACTGACTTCGCCGTCGCGCCGCGACGCCCTGAGCGAGGGCGGCCGCCGTCAAGCGCAGCGGTTTTCCTGGGCGGAGTACGCCCGGCGCTCTCTCGAGTTCTTCCGAGGAATTCTGGGCCAGGAAGATTAGGTCCGCGCTGTGGCACAGAGCTTCCAGGGCCGAAGTTTGGTAGCCTTGGAAGCCTACCCCAAGCCGTTCCCACTGGGTGGGGCATCCCGTTCGTTCTGAATTCCACGCGATTTTGAATCGCCTGTTGCTTTTTTGCCTGAGTTCATTCTATTTATTTCTAATGCTGGAAGAAGCGGAGGAACTCGCGACCCTGTTCCTGGCGATGCTTTTTGCCATCCCTCTCCGCAAAAAGAAACCGAACCGGGCGGATCTGGTGGACTGGTTCAAAGCCCGCGTGAATGGGGTCGGCGATCTTTTCGACGCCTGCCTGCTCGACTCCCCTGATCGGGAAGCGATCCAGCGTCGCCTTGCCAAAGTGTTTGCAGAAACGCCGGGTCTGCCGGAGAGGCTTTGGAGTGCGGCCGAACAAGCACTCAAGACGGACTGGCCTCGCCCCTTCTGGCTGGTATTGCGTCAGGAGTTGAACGAGATCTCCCGCCGCCGTTCCGGCAAAGATCCGGCCGACGAGAACTATAACCTCTACACCCGCGCAGCGGAGCTCGGGCTAGTCGGTCTGGCGTTTTCCGGGGGCGGACACCGAAGCGCACCCGACAACCGGGGGGTGCTGCAAGCGGTGGCACAGTTCGGTCTCTGGCCGCGCGTGGACTCCCCCGCCCCAGTTTCGGGGGGAGGGTATATTGGGGGGTGGTTCGCCGCATGGCTGTATCGGAAAAAACTCGGCCCTAGTGACATCCGGGAGCGACTCGCTCCGGACACTGAGTTAAGTCCCCAAGACCCTGAGTTAAAGCCGATCCACTTCTTGCGGCAATTCAGTAATTACCTCACCCCAGTGCTGGGTTTCTTCAGTTTCGATACCTGGACGATGGCGTCTGTGTACCTCCGCAACGTAATTCTCAATCAACTCACGCTGATTTCAGCCTTCGGAGCGCTACTGATCCTGCCGAGGCTTATGGGTGCGCTAGTGCGCGCAGAAGAAGGATGGCCGGCAACCGCGGACTTGGTTGCAGCCGTAGTCGCTGCCTCATTGATGATCCTCGCAGTGACCTTCGTGGCGAAATATATCGGAGCGGTAACCAGCAAAAGTCACTCCGGTTGGCGGGTCGGCGAGTCGGGCGCGCCCTCGGATCGGTCTTCGTTCGCAGCCGGGGCGTCCTCCGGGACTGCCGCGCAGGCCCACGCAGCGAAACCCGAGAGCGCCGTTCCGGTTCACACGCTCTGCATCTGGCCGTTGCTCGCGGCTGTATTGATCGCGGCGCACCTCTTCTGGAAGCACAAGGATGACGGTGCCCTTCAAGGATTGACACAGTTCTGGTTTCTCGTTCCCGCGCTCCTTTTCTTCGGCGCCCTCTCATTTCTCATATCGTGGCGTGGCGGCTTCGTGGATTGCTACCTCAAACGTCTGGCATCCCCAACTTACAAGGAACTTTACGGATTACTCACTTTGATCACCGCGCTCAGCGCCGGAGTTGGAGTGCTCCTCTTACGAGGGTATGTCGTGCTCTTGCAAGCCTTCGGCGCCCAGTCGGGCAGTGGAATCTGGCATGCGACAGTTTGGGGCCCGCCGGCCCTGTTGGCGGTTGTGGCGCTCACAGGCGTGCTGCAGGTCGGATTAATGGGAATCGATTTTCCCGATTCCGGGAGGGAATGGCTCAGCCGGTTTCGCGCCATGACGAATGTGTATACCTTCTTTTGGCTCGCGCTCTTCTGTGCCTCAATCTATGGACCGTGGATAATCGCGCGGTTGGGTGTATGGGCGACCGGTTTAGGAACGGTGTGGTTTGCAACAACCGTCGCTGCGATCCGCGCCGGAACGAGCAAAAGGAGCGGCGAAACGAAGGAGGGAGCGCCTACCCTTTCGATCATGGACGTCATAGCCAGACTCGGTCCCCCCGTTTTCCTGGTGGGGTTTATCCTGCTGGTCTCGTGCGGTGTGCACCTGGTGCTTACTCACCCGGTATTGGAGGGATCCTATTCCTTGTCACATTTACTGAGCTGCTATTGGGACGCATTAAACTGGCCGCTCAACCTACCGGCCGCACTTTGGCATGGCGGTGACTGGACTGTCGCTGCGCCGCTGGTATTGCTCGGTGTCTTTCTGGCCACCGGTGCGATTCTCGCTTGGCGCGTCGATATCAATGAATTTTCAATGCACCACTTCTATAAGAACCGGCTCGCGCGCTGCTATCTGGGAGCATCGAATTTTCAGCGCAAACCCGACGGACTGACGGGATTTGACGAAAACGATGATGTCCCCATAACCTCTTTGCGCCCCGGCGAACACTACCGTGGGCCGTATCCGATCGTCAACGCCACGTTGAATCTGTCGACGGGAGACCAGTTGGCCTGGCAGGAACGCAAAGCTACTTCGTTCACCTTTACGCCATGTTATTCAGGGTTCCACCTGCCCAGGGAGACTGACGCGGCAAGCGCTGGGACGAAGATGGCCAACCTGAAACCTTGCGCGTACCGCAAAACAAAGGCGTACGCAACCAGGGGTGGTATCAAACTGGGTACCGCAATTGCAATATCGGGCGCCGCGGCAGACCCGAACCAAGGCTACAACACTTCTCCTGCTGTAGCGTTTCTCATGACGGTGTTTGATGTTCGGCTCGGGTGGTGGCTGGGTAATCCGCGCAAAGACAAGGAATGCAAGCTGTCCAGCCCGCGATTCGGCTTGGCGGCCCTGATTAGTGAGTTGTTTGGACAAACAGACGATCGGTCCAACTTCGTCAGCCTTTCGGACGGTGGGCACTTCGATAATATGGGCCTCTACGAACTGGTTCGGAGGCGCTGCAAATACGTAGTCCTCTGCGACGCCGAACAGGACGGCGCCTTCAAGTTCGGCGGCCTGGGTATGGCCATTCGCAAATGCCGCATCGATTTCGGCGCGGAAATCGATATCGACCCAAAACGGATTATCCCCCTCGAAGCTGGAAAGCGCAGCGAGGCGCATTGCGCCGTCGGAACGATCACGTACAGAGATGGAGAAAAGGGCATCCTGCTGTACATCAAGTCTTCTCTCACCGGTGACGAGCCGGAGGATGTACTGCAATACGCGGCAGGGAAGAGCCTCTTTCCGCACGAGTCAACGGGAGACCAATGGTTCACCGAGTCCCAATTCGAGAGCTATCGCAAGCTGGGGCACCATGCCGCGTGGAGCGCGCTCGAGCCTGCCGGTAAATGGCTGGCTTGGCACGGCGACGATCCAAACATTAGCACGTGCAAGCTCTTCGAAGCCCTGAAGAATTATTGGTATCCGATCAATCCCAGTTTGCGCCTCCATGCTACCAAACACACCGCCACGCTCAACGAGCTCTTCGATAAGCTGCGGGCGGACTCGCGTTTGCACGCTCTGGGGAGCCGCTTGTTCCCGAACGCCATCCAGGTGATGGACCCGCAGGCGAGCGATCCAGCCGCGGAGTACTTCTTCTGTATGACGTTAATCCAGCTTGTCGAGGACATTTACTTCGATTTTGAACTTGACCATGACCGTTGGTGCGACGATCCGCGCATCGGTGGGTGGATGACGATCTTCAAAACCTGGGCTGGAGTCCCGCAAGTCAATTCGACCTGGGAAGCGGGAAAGACGACATTTCGCGAAGACTTCCAGTTGTTTTGGAACAAACTCAGAGCGATGCGCGGATCCGAAGAGCCTCCTCCGGTTCATCGGTGATCACACCGAACACGGCTGGCGTGCGGAACATCCTGCGGAGCGCATCTTCGCCGTTGACCGACCAGGGCAGCAGCGGAACGCGCGTCGATTCCATGATCGTGTGTTCCGGCGCCAGGAACTCGGCATGAACCGCATGGTACAGCTCGAGCGCCTGCTCCCAAGTCATGTTCTCGACCAGCAATCCCGTCCGCGCGTCCTCGCCTGCCGCCTTCAATACGTCAGGTTGAAATGACGTAAGCACAAAATGATCGCGGTCGAAACCGTGATCGAGAATCTCCCGGACGACATCCTGCTCATAGCCGGGCTCTTTGAGCTCCACGTCGAGCTGGATCTTTCCTGTAGCCAACTGTAGAACGTCTGATAAGAGTGCCAACTTGTAGGAGCTTTGCCCAAGCAATTCTACGTACCCAAAATTCGCAATAGGTTGGCCGTCAATCTCGGCATCGTGATGGATCACTAGACGTCTGTCCGCGGTGCGGCGGACATCGAACTCAATCATGTCGGCTCCGCACTCAATCGCTCCCTGAAAAGCCTCGACCGTATTCTCCCGTCCGCGCTTTCGATCTCCGCGATGCGCCACGACTAATTTCCGCATTTTCAACCTCAAACAGCGGCTCCATTGCTACACACCGGCGGCTGCACGCCCGTTAATCTCCTGGGCCAATTCGTCCGCAGTCATAAGGTGCACGCCAATATTCCGGAGCTCCACGTGTCCCCGGTCGTAAAGCCCCGAAACGGCATCTTCGGCCAGCACAATCCGAAAGTCGCGCTCGCTCGCTTCGTAGATCGAGGCGCGGGGGCAATTGGGGAAATTGCAACCGCTAAAGGCCAAGGTGGTTACCCCGAGACCGTTCAGATGCTCTTCCAGGCGCGTCTGAAAAAAAGCGCCCCAGCGCGGCTTGTACATCGCCCACTCACGCAGACCAAGCGGTTGCAGCGCTCCTGAAAGGAGCAGCCCGGCGTCGAGCTGCGCATCCGCCGCCGGCATCAGTTCCGGCGCCAGCTCCGCGCCCTCCGTTCCGGGGCGCACCACCAGCGCGCCCTGCTCGATGATTCCGCGGCGGCAAAGATCGGCGTTGCTGCCATCGGCCCGATACAACCGCACCACATGAACGATCGGTAACTCCGCCGCCCGGAAGGCGCGCAGAAGCCGTTGGATCTGCGGCAGCACCTGGGTGGTGCCTCTAATCGCGGCCGCACCACCGTCCAGGAAGTCGCGCTGGATATCAATCGTGAGGAGCGCGATATTCCCGTAATCGGGCTGCGTGTAGTCGGCGCCCGGCATCTCGCGCTACTTCGCTTGCGCGGCCACGTGGACCACAGTACCCGAAGCCAGCGAATCGGGCGGGCTCACGATAACGGAATCGTCCGCCGCAATTCCGGATGTGATTTCGACTTCCGTGCCGAAATCCTTCCCGATTGTGACCGGCACCAGGTCAACCTTGTTTCCCTCCCGCACCACGCCCACCCGCAGGCCCTCGCTGCGAAACAGAAGCGCGTTTACCGGCAGAACCAGCGTTGGCGCGGCCGCTGCGAGCTTGAGATGCACTTGGGCATTGATGTTCGGAAAGATGTCAGTGGGGGTGCGGTCAATCACCAGCGGGCTGATGACGAGAATCAGCAGCGCGAGGACAACAAAGGTATAGGGCCGCTTGAGGGCGACCTGCACGATCCACACGGCGGAGGGCTCCTGGGTTGTCCCTTATTATACGCAGCGGCCCGCCGCTCCCGGCTTGGCTAGACTCCCGGCGCGCATGAGCGAATGCGCAACTGGGCAGCCGCCCCGGTGTATATTGATTTTCTGCGTCCGGTATCAGGCATTCGGTTTCAAGGATCGTCCGATTGTCATGGCTCTGCCGGTAGCGAGGCGGAGGACAGTAACAAACGATGACCAAGAGTATAGGCAGAACGGTTTTTGTCTTGAGCGTCCTTATGTGGGGTTCCCTGCCCATCGCTGCGCAATGGCCGACCGTCCCGGATCCGAACGTTCCGCGCGATTCCAAGGGCAAAGTACGTGGAGATGCGCCGGCTCCACGAACGGCGGATGGGAAGCCAGACTTTTCCGGGCTTTGGATGCATGCCAACAGCGGACCGCCGGGCGGGCGTGGTGGCCGGCCGGGTGGGGCGCCTGCAGGGGCTCCCCCCGGTGGCGGTCGTGGCGGCATTCCAGTAGATCTGACCACCGCGCCGTTCCCTTTCGATCCGACTGGCCCGCCGGTGGCCACCTTCTTCGAGGCGGGCGCGAACATGGAAGGCGGGCTGCCGTACACTCAGTGGGCCAAGGACATCCGGGATAAGCGGTTCAAGGATCTGCAGGCGCGTGACAACCCCGATGCCAATTGTCTGCCGATGGGCTTTCTGCAATTTCACCAACAGCCCCAGCCGCGCAGGATGATGAACGTGGCAAATCCGAAAATGATCCTGATCGAGTACGAAGCGAATTACGGCCTGCGCCATATTTATATGGACGGGCGCAAACTTCCGCCGCAGGGCGAGCCGACGCCATGGTGGTACGGCTACTCAGTGGGCCATTGGGATGGCGATACGCTGATCGTCGAAACGAATAACCTCCGGGGCGCCGAAGACAGCAAGTTTGACGGTTGGCTGGACGTGAACGGCAGTCCGTATTCGGAGCAGGCCAAGTTCACAGAGAAATTCCGCCGCCCCACATACGACCACCTGCAGATCGACATGACGGTCGACGATCCCAAGGCATATACGAAGCCATGGACGGTGCGAGTCGATCAGAGGCTCGTTGTGGACCAGGACCTCATCGAATTCATATGCAATGAGAACCAGACATTCCGGCAGCACGTGAAGTAAGTGAGGGGGGGCGATCTCGGCGTCGGCTCGGATAGAATGTCTGGCGGGGGATCGCCCATGTTCGGCAACCGCAGTTGGGAGGAATGGATTGCGCAGTATGAGTCCGGTCACCAGCACCCGGTCAACCGCGTGTGCCACACAATCGGAATACCGGCAATCGCACTCTCGATTCTGCTGACGCCGGCGCTTGTGAGACGGCCGGATCGGTGGCGTATTCCAGCCGGTCTCTTCGCAGCGGGTTGGGGGCTGCAGTTCATCGGCCATGCCTTCGAAGGGAAACCGCCCGAGTTCTTCCGCGATTACCGGTTTCTGTTTGTCGGCCTGCGCTGGTGGCTCGCCAAGGCCAGCCGAGGCGTACAGTAGGACGCCGTTGTGAGTCGACGATTCCTGAGAAGGCGCGGGCGAGAGGCGGAAACGGCGCGATGCGATCCGCCGATAACGATCGCAAGCTTCACACCTGGTTGCGTCGTGTTGCCCTCCCCCGTTCGAGTAAAATGCTCCTCATGCGAATTTCCTGCTTTGTTGCCGTGGGAGCCGCCGTTTTGATTCCGGCCGCTTTCGCTGCCGATTGCGACCGGGCTTGCCTGAAGAGTGTGCTCGACCAGTACCTGAACGCGGTCATCCAACACAACCCGTCAGCCGTGCCGCTGACGCCCGGCTATCGGCAGACGGAGAACGCGGTGGTTCGGCGGCCCGGCCAGGGGATCTGGCAGACGGCCCAGGCGCTCGGCAAGGTCCAGCGGCGCTACTTCGACCCCGTGACGCAGAACGCGGCCTATTTCGGCACGCTCGAAGAGACCTCCGGCAACGCGGCTGTGGTGACGCTGCGCTTGAAGATCGCCGATCGCAAGGTGGCGGAGGCCGAATGGTATCTCGCGCGAAAGGGCGACCCGGGCATCGGCGTGGGAGCCGGCGCGCAGGCCAACGCCGCATTCTGGGATCCCGATTACCTCGCTGCGCATCCTCCGGTGGAGCGCGTGGTGCCGAAAGCCGAGCGCGTCTCGCGCGAGGACCTGATCGCCATCACCAACAGTTATTTCGATTCGCTTTCGGCCCGCGACGGCCACATCATGATCGCGCATCCCGGCTGCGTGCGCCTGGAGAACGGTGTATCCACCACCCAGCGCGACGCACCGGCGAATCTGCCGCCCAACACCGCCGGCGTCTTCAACGGCAAGACCGATTGCATGAATGAGGGAGCCATGCGGAACATCTACGCGGTAGTCGCGCGCCGCTTCCCCGTAGTGGACGAAGAAGCCGGGACGGTGCTCGGGTTGGGGGTCTTCCTGCGCCCGCCGGGTGTGGCCATGCGTCGCAATCAGTTCAGCGAATGGTTTGTCATCGATCAAGGCAAGTTGCGCGCCATCTATTCTTCGATGTTCTATCCGGACCAGGACGCGCTGGTGCCCAATTGGCCGCCGTATGATGGCCATTGGCCCGTGCCGCAGGCGCCAAAGTAGAGGCAGAGGGCTGATGCGGCATTAACCAACCGCCGCGGGTTTCAGAACGGAATGTCCGTTGCCCAGACGGTCTAGCGCGAATGTGCGAAGGAGGAAACTGCCATGCCGTTTTATGAAAAAGGTCCCGTTCGCATCTACTACGAGGAGGCCGGCTCCGGCTTTCCGTTGCTGGTCATTCCCGGCGGGGGATTGAATTCGACCATCGCCGGCTTGAAGAGCGGCCACCCGTTCAACCCGATCGAGGAGTTTCAGGGAGAGTACCGTTGCATTTCGGCGGATCTGCGCAACGCCAATGGCGGGCAGTCCTCCGGGCCGCTCGAGATCGACCGGCCCTGGGATTCCTATACCGACGACCATCTTGGCGTGATGGACCACCTGGGCATCCAGAAGTTCATGGTGCTGGGCTTCTGCATTGGCGGGCCGTTCATCTGGAACCTGTTGCGGCGGGCGCCGGATCGTGTGGTTGCGGCCGTGCTGGCACAGCCCAGCGGATCGCGGCCGGAGATGCGCGACCTCTTCTACGAAAACAACATGCAGGGCTGGGGGCCGGAACTGGTCAAGCGGCGGCCGGATATCAGGATGGAGATGGTCGAGAGATTTCTGACCCGGATGTATCGTACCAACGCCGACTTTGTTTTCACCGTGACGCGCGATTTCGTGCGCCATTGCCAGACGCCCGTGCTGATTCTGCCGGATGATATCCCGGCGCATCCGTACGCCGTGGCCATGGAGGCAGCGATGCTCGCGCCCAACGCCGAAGTCAGCATATTCCCTTGGAAGGAGCCCAAGGAGCGGATTCCGCTGGCGGTGCGCCAGATCCGTTCCTTCCTCAAAGCACATCGTCCCGCGTCTGCTTAAAGAGCGGTCTCGTTACGCTAAAGCGCGAACAGACTTCTTCTTCGATCGTGCATGCTAAGTGATCGGGGGGGAGATGTCCCAATCAAGCGCCCCTTTCAACGCCTGCTGCGGCAAGGCCTTCCTTTTTCCCCAATCCGGCGGTAGCATATTCGGAACGCGGAGAACGATTCAGCCGCACCGAAGGAGCCTTCCGTCATGAGACTGCTGGGATTCGTAATGGCCGTGGCCGGTTTGTGCACCGGTGGTGCGAGCGCGCAATCGAGCTTATTCGATCGGTACGACGTCAACATGACGAAATGGGCGCAGTTGCCGCCGGGCGCGGAATGGGCAGGCGAGACCTCCTGGGTGGCCACGGATGGGAAAGGGCAGGTGATCGTCCTGGTGCGCAAGCCGCCGTATTTCCGTGTTTTTACTTCGGACGGGAAGTTTGTGCGGTCCTGGGGCGAGAACGGCCTGTTCAAAACAGCGCACAGCGTGTACTTTGACAACGGCAACTTGTGGGCAACGGATTCCGATGATCATGTGGTCCGCAAGTTCAGCCCTGAGGGAAAGGTGCTGATGACCCTGGGAAAGAAAGGCGTGACCGGCGACAACAGCTCGCACGACACGTTCAATCGCCCCAATGCAGTTGCATTCGGCCCCAATGGCGATGTTTTCGTCTCTGACGGCTACGTGAACTCACGCATCGTGCAGTTCTCGAAAGACGGAAACTTCATCCGCATCATCGGGGGCGTCAAGGGAAACGCACCGGGTCAGTTGCAACTTCCGCACGGAGTTGCGATTGACTCGAAGGGCCGCGTGCTCGTGAGCGACAGCGACAATAAACGGATCTCGGTATTCGATAAAGAGGGCAAATTCCTCGAGACGTGGGCGGCTCCCTGCCGGGGCGGAATCGTGGCCACGGCAGATGACACGGTATACGTGAGCGACGTGAACGCCGGGGCGGTCACGATTTTGAGGGACGGCAAAATTGTGGACGCGATCCACGTCGATGGCAGACCGCACGGGTTGGCAGTGGACCCGGTGACGCTGGACGTGTACACGTCGTCGTCGGTTCTGACGAGCCCGAACGTGTCGAAGAGTGTCCGGAAGAAAGCCGCGCGGGTTTCCAATTAGACGCGGCGGTAGCCGGCTGCGTGATGGGTGAGGCAATTCGCGGGCTTTTTAGGCCGCGCTGAAATTTCCGCGCCATACACGAAAGCCTCGCGCAGCCAGAACCGCGCCACCGCGTACGGTGCGTTCGTCAGGTTTAAGGTGTCAGGAACTTCGCCTGACTTGTTGATCGCGTAATTCATGCAATCGGCCGCCGGGTTTTGTAGAATTTCAAACGCCGTTCAAGCCACCTTAATTCCAAAGGAGATCGTCTGTCACCCATGACTGCCTGGAAGCGCGCCCGCAAGATTTCCGTGAAGCGATCGCGAAATGGGTCGGCTTCCTGGTGGCTCGCCGCTTGTATTGCGCTGATCTCCGCGTCCGGGGAATCCGTGCGCGCTCAGCCAACGCGGTATCCGAAGCCCACTGAACTACCCAATCCATATCGGCTGGTGGAGGGCTGGCCGACGCTGCCGACAAGCATGAACGGAGGTCATTGGGGAGAGGTCATCCGCGTCCATGTGGACGCGAAAGGCAACGTCTGGGTTTTCCAACGGTGCTTCAATGTCGTGCCGGCCGGCTCGGCGACCTGCATTGGCCGGGGCGCTGCAAATCCGCCGATTCTGGAGTTCGATCCCTCAGGCCATCTGCTGAAGAGCTTCGGCGCCGGGCTTTTCGCGTATCCGCATGGGTTCACCGTCGATGGGGATGGGAACTTGTGGGCTACCGACGTGAACGATCAGGAGACGATCCTCGGCATGTCCGCCCGCAATGGTGACGGCGTGCTTCTCGGCCAGGAAGTGCTCAAATTGAGTCCGGAAGGCAAGACGTTAATGGTGCTCGGGAAGCGGGGCGTTGCCGGAACCGGTGCGGACGGGTTTGACCGGCCGACCGGCGTGGCTGTGGCGCCGAACGGAGATGTCTTTGTTTCGGACGGCCATGATCCGAATGGCAACGGCGCTGCGCGCGTCGTGAAATTCTCAAAGGAGGGGCGCTATTTAAAAGCCTGGGGACGAAAGGGATCCGCGCCCGGTGAGTTCGACGAGCCGCATGACATTTTCGTGGGTGGTTCGCGCGGCTGGGTCTACGTTGCCGACCGCAAGAACAATCGTGTTCAGGTTTTCGATCAGGACGGCAAGTTTGTCGCCGCGTGGACGCAATTCGGTCAGCCCAGCTCCGTCTTCGTCGGCAAGGACGACACGATTTACGTGGGCGCTTCCTTTCCAGATCCATCCGCCAAGAAAGGCGAGCTTCGGGGCATCATGATTGGCAACGCAATCGATGGCTCGCTTAAATCGTTTATTCCCGATCCTGCGGATCTGGATCGTGTAATTCGGGGAACCTCGGCATCCGGGATTGCGGCGGACAGCACAGGCGCCGTGTACGCCGCCGATGTGGGCGCGCACAATTTGCGAAAGTACGTCAAAGTCAAGTGATGCAGGTGACGGCGCGCGGGGCGACGATTTGGCCGTATTCCTGAGAGCGCTTGACCGCGGAGCGGCATCGCTCCACGGAAATCAGCGGACCTGGTCGAGCGCTTTCTGACCCGGATGTACCGCACCAACGCCGACTTCGTTTTCACCGTGAGGCGCGATTTCGTGCGCCATTGCCAGACGCCCGTCCTGATTCTGCCGGATGACATTCCGGCGCATCCGTACGCCGTGGCCATGGAGGCAGCGATGCTCGCGCCGAACGCCGAAGTCAGTATATTCCCGTGGAAGGAGCCCAAGGAGCGGATTCCGCTGGCGGTGCGCCAGATCCGTTCCTTCCTGAAGGCACATCGTCCTGCGTCTGCTTAGAGGGCAACGTGAGTGGTTTCAGAACAGCGGCAATTGCCGCCGTTCTTCTGGCCGCCCCCGCCTTGGCTTGCGATCGTCGAAAACACTTCGGCCGTCCAGGCTCGCGGAAATCGCATGCTCGTGCGCGACCGCGGCCTCGAAATCCGCTTCGGGAGCGCAGTTCCGCTCGACGGCGCGCGTGAAGCGCTCCAGCCGGGCGAAGCCGTCCAATTTTTCCCGGTCGCCGAGTTTCGCGCGGGCTAAAGCGTTGCGCAGCACAGTGATCGACTCATCGTAGGTCTTCAGTGGAACCGGAAATGGGTGCCGGTCCTTGCCCCCGTGAGCGAAGGAGAAGCGCGCAGGATCCGAGAAGCGCGCCGGCGCTCCGTGAACTACCTCGGCAACCAGCGCCAGCGATTGCAGTGTGCGCGGGCCCAGGTTCTCGAGAAGCAGTAGCGAGGCGAAGTCGCGAAACTCGCGCTCGTAGGCGACGGCCAGTACCGCCCCGAGGCGCTTCAAGTCGACGTTCCCGGCGCGCACCTCGTGATGGCGCGGCACCACCAGCTTCCGGCACTCCGCTAGGGTCTTTTCCGGCGTCTCGCGGACAATCGAAAGCATGGCATCCCGCGCCGGCGCGGCGTGGCCGTCCACCAGGTTTGTTATGGTCCCCTGGTGTTCGCCGACGATGGCTGTGTGCGGGTCGGAAACGAAATCACGGACCGAAGCGGAGTGCCAGTGATACCGGCGGGCCAGGCCGGAATCGTCGTTCATCCCCTGTTGCACCACGGCCCACTCGCCGGAGCGGGTGACCAGGAACGTGTGAAGGTACAGTTGGAACCCGTCGTCGATGGCGTTGTTGTCGATGCGCGCGGTGAGCCGGCTCGTGCGGGCGAGCGCCTCTCCATCGAGGCTGTTACGGTCGGCCACGCCGCGTAGCTCGTCGGGTGTCCGCCGCGAATGCCGGCCGCGGCCGCCGCAGATATAGATTCCCAATTCCTCGGCCCGGGGGTTCAGACCGCGCTTCAGGGCCCCGAGTACCGACGTGGTGATGCCGGAGGAGTGCCAATCCATCCCCATCACTGAGCCAAGCGCCTGAAACCAAAAGGGATCGCTCAGGCGAGAGAGGAGTTCTGAAGACCCGTAGTGGATCAGGATGTTCTCGGCGATCGCCGTGCCCAACAGGGTCATGCGCTGGGCCAGCCACTCCGGAACCCGGCCGCCGTGCAGCGGCAAATCGGCGATTCCCGAGCGTTTCATGCTCTAATAATTGTAGCGGTCACTCCCGTCGGCATACACGTTTGTCCTCCCCTCAGCGTCAAAGATTTGTGATCTCTTCCCGGCTGTTGATCGGCCTGCTGGCGGTGTCCGTCTTCGGCGCGGACCCCAAGCTGGAAGACATCCTGAAGAACGTCGAGAACCGGTATAACCGCGCGAAAACGCTGCAAGTCGTTTTCACGGAACAATATACTCCTCTTGGGAGCGCGCGGCGGACGGAGAGCGGCACGCTGTTGCTGCGCAAGCCGGGCCGTATGCGCTGGGACTACACGCAGCCGAAAGGGAAACTGTTTGTCGGCGACGGCAAATTCCTGTGGCTCTACACTCCAGCCGAGAACCGGGCCGAGAAAATGAAACTTCAGGAAAGCGACGACATGCGCGCCCCGCTCGCCTTCCTTTTGGGTAAGTTGCACTTCGATAAGGAGTTCCGTAATCTGCAGGGGCGCCCGGAAGGCGGCGGAATGCGTATTACGGCCGAGCCCAAGACGGACAACTTGCCATATTCGTCGGTGGAGTTCCTGGTGAGCCCCGATAGTCAAATCCGGCAGGTGAAAGTGACAGGGTTCGACCGCTCGATTCTGGAATTTACGTTCGAACAGGAAAAAATGGACCCGCCGCTCGATTCCAAGCTTTTCCAGTTCCAGTTGCCGCCGGGTGCGCAATTGGAGAGCGCCGAGCAATAGCATGGCTGAGTTCGTGCTGAAATACGCGGACGGCCGCGGCCAGATCCACCAGCAGGTGGCCATCGCCGGTTCCGAGAGGGAGCTGCGCGACCGGTACTCGCAGCAGGGCTTCCTGATTTATTCCGTGAAGCCGCGCGTCCTGGCGGCTCCGAAACTCCTGGGACGGCGGAAGAAGCTCAATCTCGAAAAGTTCCTGATCTTCAACCAGCAGTTTGTCACGTTGATCCGCGCCGGGCTGCCCATTTTGAAGTCGCTCGACCTGCTGGCCGAGCGGCTCACCGATCCGAAACTCGCGCCTCACGTCAAGGCGGTTCGCGACGAGGTTCGCAATGGGACGCTGCTTTCCGAGGCCTTCCGGCAGCAGGGCGTGTTCCCCAAGATTTATGTCACTTCCGTCATGGCGGGCGAGAAGAGCGGCAGCTTGACCGAGGTCATGGACCGCTATATCAGCTACCAGAAGCTCTCGCTCGCGGTGCGGAAAAAAGTGATGGTCTCGCTGATGTACCCCGCCGTGCTGATCGTGCTGGTAGTGCTGCTGATGGTTTTTCTGGTGACCTATGTGGTCCCAACCTTCGCGCAGTTGTACACCAGCATGCAGGCCAAGCTCCCGGCCATGACAGAGTACCTCATCGCCATCGGCACAACCGCGCGCTCCTACATTCTGGTGTTCGCCGGCCTGCTTGTCGGCGGTATTTTCGCATTCCGCTGGTGGGCGCAAAAAGAGTCGGCGCGGGAGAAAGTGGACCGGATCAAGTTGACACTGCCCATCGCCGGCGAGATCTGGCTCAAGTACCAGGTGGCGCAACTGGCGCGCATTTTGAGCACGCTGCTCACGGGCGGCATTCCGCTGGTGCAGGCGATGGAGACCGCGGCGGAATCTCTGGGGACGCCGTTATTGGAACGCGCTGTTTCGGTTGCCGGCAAGAGCGTTCGTGAGGGCCAGCCCCTTTCGGCATCGCTGAGGACTTCGGGTCTGATTCCGCCCTTGGCTCTCGACATGATCGAAGTGGGAGAATCCACCGGCGCGTTACCGGCGATGCTGAACAGCGTAGCGGAGTTTTTCGAAGAGGATGTGAATACCCGGATGGCGGCCACGCTATCGCTGGTGGAGC
>CAYMHP010000062.1:8892-22453 GCA_964390225.1 uncultured Solibacteraceae bacterium | reverse complement strand
CAAACTGGGGGACAAGGGCCGAACCGCCCAGGAGTTGACCTGGCACCTGATCGCCTCCGAAGTTTGGTTTGCGGACGGCGTTGCCAACGGCGATTTTTCACAACCGGAAGCCCCCATGCCGGAGAATGCGACGACGGCTCAGATGCTGGCGTTTTACGATCAACTTCCCGCGAAGATCGCCAGGGTGAAGAGCCTCTCCGGAGAACAGTTGTCGACGCCGGTGGACTTTTTTGGCGTGATGAAGATGCCGAACGTTAATTACCTGGGCTTCTGGAACAATCACTCGATTCATCATCGCGGCCAATTGAGCACGTACTTGCGTGCGATGAATGCGCACGTGCCCAGCATCTATGGCGGCAGCGCTGACGAGCCGTTCCAGATGCCGGCCACGGCATAAACGCTAAATACGTGGCGCGAGGTTTAGCCCGCAGATTCGCCAGCTGAACCCGCGCCGCGCGTAGTACCGGTGCAATTGCGTCCGCAGTTTCCTCAAGTTAAAGTGGTTGCCGAGGAATAATCATGGCTTTTTGTACGAATTGCGGCGCCACGGTAAACGGCGCATTCTGCCCGAATTGCGGGACCCCGGCCGGCGCTCCGGCGGCCCAGCAGCGGCCCGCGGCCACGGCCGCAATGGCAGGTCCGGCAGTACCCGCCGCCGCGCAGCCCGCCGATCCGTATCCCCCGGGCAGGCGAAAGACCAGTCCGCTCGTGTGGGTGCTCGTAATCGTTCTCGGGCTCTTTGTTCTTGGCGGAATCGCCACGGTTGCCGGTGGCTACTTCATCTACCACAAAGTGCGCCAGGCCGGGCTCGATCCTGACCTGATGCAACGGAACCCCGGTCTGGCAGTCGGAAAGCTACTCGCTGCCGCGAACCCCGATGTCGACGTGGTAAGGACGGACGACGGAGCCGGCACCATCACGGTCCGCGACAAAAAGACCGGCAAAGTGGTGACCATGAGCTTCGATGAAGCCAAGAAGGGCAAGATCACCTTCAAAGAAGAAGGCGGCGAAGACCAGAGCGCCACGGTCGAATTCGGAGCCTCGGGCGAGAAACTGCCGTCCTGGATTCCCGCGTATCCCGGCGCCAAGGTGCAGGGCACATTCTCGGTGACCGGCAACAGCGCAGAGGGGGAGGGCGGCACTTACGCGTTGACGACGTCCGACTCCGCGGATAAGGTCCTTGCCTTTTACCAGGACAGGCTGAAGGCGGCCGGCATGACCATCGAGATGAACACCACGACTCCCCAGGGGGGCATGCTGGTTGCGGAGGATTCGACCAAGAAACAGACCGCCACGATTATCATCGGAAAGGGTGATTCCGATGGAACCAGTATCTCGGTGACGTTTGGAGTGAAGCGGTAGCGCGCGTTATCCGTGGCCGAGATACATCAGCCAGCCGAGGCCGAACAGCGCCGCCAGGAAGCACACGAAGACATACACGCCGTATTCGAGCCGTTGGCGGTCGGTCTGCCGCGTGACAATGCCGAGCACCACGGAAGTGAACAGCGCGAACAGGAAGGCCGCCTCGAAATGAGTCAGGTTCATTTTCGGCATTAGTCCTTCCTTCCCGCGGCGATCTCGAAGGCGTCCACCATGGCGAGCACGTTGAGCAGGCCCGCCGTAACCAGAAACTTCGTGCCGTAATCGTGGACGTGGCCGGCCACGTCCGGCTGGCTATAGCCGAACCAGACGCTCAGCAGGTAAAGCAGCCCGGATGCGATGTCGCCGAGGAAGCCGCCGGTATTGATGATCGTGGTCAGCAGGTCTCCGCTTTCGGGGTGGAACATCGCGCCGCGCATCATCAAGCCGCAAGCGAACATACCGGCCACGGCGGCCAGCAGCAGCACGCCGCGCCCCGTGCGCTTCAGCAGGAAGTGGCCCCCGCCCGGGACGAGCCACGCCAACGCGACTGCGGGTCCCCAGGCGCCGATCGGCGGCAAGGGCTGCTTCTGCTCTTTTTCCTTCGCCATACTGTTTTTCTTTGAGTGTAGCAGTTCCGCTAGCGCCGATTTTTCATCACCGGCGCACTCTTGCGCGCTCCCGCGTCCCGTTTGACTTCCCTGCCGGAGGCCTGTCATACTCCGTGCCCGACGAGGTTACACTAACAAAATGAGCGCAACAACGGTCCCCGCGCCGCCTGCCGTCAAGGTGGCCACGACGAAATGGATTTGGCTGGCAGTCGCAATTGTGATCGGCGCGGTGCTGGCGGCCATCCCGACTCCCGCGGGGCTCAGCCGCCCGGCGCAGCTGGTTCTGGCGATCATGATGTTCACCGTGGTGCTCTGGGCCGCCCAGGTGATGAATAACGGCGTCGCCTCAATCCTGATGATGGGATTGATGATTGCGGCCGGCGTCCCCGTCCCTCGTGCAGTTAGCGGCTTCGCGGATGGCTCGTTCTGGGTGCTGCTGACGGTTCTGTTTTACGGTTTCGTGATGAAGAAGACCGGATTGGCGGAGCGCCTTTCGTACTACATTCTTTCGCTGTTCCCGAACACCTACGGCGGAATTCTGACCGCATTCTTCATCATCGGTTTCGTCCTGGCGCTGGGCATTCCGTCGATGACGGTGCGCACGGCAATCATGACGCCGATCGCATGGGCCCTGGTGCAGTCGCTCGGTCTGCCCAACCGGAGCAGGGGCAGCGCCCTGATCATCCTGACCACCGTCGAAATGGCGGTAGTTCCAGGCATCGCGTTCCTGTACGGCTCATTAACGGGACCGGTTGTAGCCAAGGCCTTCGACGTAAAACATCTCCCATTGACTTGGGGCGGCTACGCCCAAGTCCTGACCTTTCCGACGCTGCTGCTCTGCGCGCTGATTCTGATCGGCAACCAGATGGTGCTGAAGCCCGAGGCGCCGCTCAAGGCCTCGGCAACGTTCGCCAAAGATCGTCTACGCGCGCTCGGCCCTTTCAAGCGCAATGAGGCCATCGTCGGCCTGGTTGTGGCGTTTTCGATTGTGTTTTGGGCCGCCTCGCACCTGCCCTCGTTTCTGGTGGGCATGTTTGCTCTGGCGGTCTTTTCCATGGCGGGTATTTTGCGCGACGAGGACATTGGAACCGGCGTCTCCTGGACCCTGCTCCTGTTTCTCGGCGGCATTTTCGGGCTGGCAAATATCGTTCAGGATTACAAGGTGACCGATTGGATCGCCGGTTACTTCGTTCCCGTGGTGAAGGGCGTCGAATCGAACCTGGTGCTGCTGATGGTCCTGATGGCGTTCGCCATGTACGTGTTGCGGTTCGTCGATCCGTCGAGCTTCATCGCCGTATCCGTCCTCTTCCTCTCGTCAGTTACGGTCACCATGGCGGCCGGCATCCCGCCGCTCGTTCTCATGGCGCCGATCATTCTAGCCTCCGTGCCGTTCTGGGTTCCCTACCAGAACTTCTGGGTGGCCATGGGAGAAGGGCTCACGGGTAACCAGGCATTCAATCCCAAGGAACGGCTGCTGCTCGCGAATACGTACGCGATTCTCACCCTGGTCGCGCTGGCCGTGGCCGTGGGCTACTGGAAGATTCTCGGGATCGTCAAGTAGCAAGGCTACGGTGTTACGGTCAACAACGCTGGCGCGCTGGGAACGCCGCCGACTGTCACCACAAGCGATTGTGGGCCAAGCGGCGCCGCGTTCGGAACCCGGTAGTTGATTTGGAGCACCCCGACCAAACCCGACGGGATGCCGATGAACTGGATGGGAGCGTTCACGCCTCCAACGGTCACGACGGTAGATGCGGCGGGTTTCGGCAAATTGGAAAGCGCCGTCCCGGAATTCGGAGGCGCGCCCGTGCCCACAGGGGGCGATACGGCACCCGCGCCGGTGAGGAACAGCGTGATCACCTGTCCGCGCGCACCGCTGCCGAACGGTACCGGTGCGCCGCTCTGGGCCGTAAAGATCCCGGGCGCAGCGGCTGTGATCGGCATTGAAGCAGACGTGCTCTGCCCGTTGCTCGTGACCTTCAGGACCGCCGTCGTGTTCACTGGAGTTTCATATGGAATCTGAACATTCAACTGGGAGGCTGATACGTACTGAAGTGGCGCTAGCACGCCGTTCACCGTGACCGTGGTCCCGGCCATGTTCAGGGGCAAAGGCGTGGAGCTTGCGGCCTGCGTTGCCGTCGAGAGTTGGGAGCCGAAGACGCTGACTAGCATGCCTGGCGCAAAACCCTGTTTGAAACTGGCCGCATTTGCCACGCCCGTAATCGCCATTGCTCCGGTCTGTACGCTAGCTACCGTGATGCTTACAGAGGCCGACGCCGGGTTATACGAAGCATCGCCGCTATACTGCGCCGAAACCGTGTCGGCGCCAGCCGGCAGTACGGTGCCGCTGACGTTGAGGGTGGCGGTGGCCGTACCGCTTGAGCCGGCCAGGGCCGCGGTCCCGAGCGAGTTTCCGCCGGCGGAAAACGTGACGCTCCCGCCGGGTGTCCCGCCGTTGGCGCTCTTCACCGTCGCCGTCAAGGCGACCGAATCGGAAGGGGTGATGCTCGGCGAACTGGAGCTCAGAGTCATCGTCGCGGTGCCGCGGGTGACTGCTCCGGTCGGACCATTCCACGAACTCACTAACTTATAGGCATCCACCGAGCCCAATCCGGTCACCTGGTCGTAGCCGCTACTGCTCTGATATCCGATGGAACCGGGCGTACAGTTGCGCGACCGCGGCGTGCAAATCACGTTGATCACGTTGTTCCCGGCGGTGATGTCGTGAAACACCGATGGCGCGGTCTGAGCGAGGCTGTAAAGCTTGGGATTTATGTTCCCCAAGCCTGCCGCGGCCTGAGACCCTTTGGCAAGCAGATACTGATTCATCAACGCCGCCAAACCCGCGAAGGAAGGTGCACCTACGGAAGTGCCACCGACCACCTGCATGCTGCCGCCCGAGAACGTAAGCCATCCATCGTGGTCGGCCGAGGCGGAAAGAGAAACATCAGGGACATCCCGGGCGCCGTCATTCGGAACTCCGGGTCCGCTCTGCCAGTTCGGCTTTGCGAAGAATCTGCTCGCGCCGCCTCCGCTCGCGGAAGGCGTACCATCTGCCGTCGTGTCGTTCCATGCCGCTTCCGGAATGTAACCCAAGACCGAGGCGCGGGTTGTCGGATCTCCAGTGGCGTTCCAGTAAGACCCGCTCCCTTCGCTGAACTCCGTGCCGCCCACGCCGGTCACCTCGGGTATTCCCGCGGGGAGATCCACCGCGAGCGAATTCGCGGTTCGTGAACTCCCTCCGCTGCAATCGGCAGCGCCAGCGTCACCGGACGCGGCGAACCAGGTCATGCCCTGCGCATTGGCCTGCTTTGCCCACGATTGGAGCGTCAGAGCGTCGGAGGTGGAGGTTTCGGGTTCGCACTGGCCATAACTCATGCTGAGCACCGGCGCGAGATTTTGGTCGACCGCATATTTGGCCGCCGTCATCACGTCGGTTGCGTACACGAATAAGATGGTTGCTTTCCTGGCTACCGCGCCTGCGAGTTCGATATCGAGGTTCGCTTCATCCACATCGCCAGACACGATGCCGGGGTCCGTCGAGTTGGGAACGAGCGTTACCTGAGGCTCGCCAGGCGGGAGCTTGAAGAATGACCGGAACTGTCGGTTGTCGGCGGGATCAACCGCGCTCTGCCCTACAACGACGATTTTCTGGCCGGAGCCATCGATGCCTTGATCGTAAAGCGGTTTGATGTTGTAAATGAGCGCCGCATCGTCTGGAGCGAGGTAGTGATTGCCTCTTGCGGAGGTGTAATCGGGTTGCAGAGCCTCAGGCTGAATCTTCACAGAACGCTTCGGCGGCTTCATGCGGAAGTTGTTCAGACCGTGAATGGATTGCACGATGCCTTGCAGCGCCGCTGGAATCGACGGCTCCGTGGCGTTTGCAAAGTGCAGCTTGCCGTTCACATCGTAATGGTGAAAGCTCGTGCCGAGAGCGTTCTCCACGGCACTCGCCGCGCCCGTGAACGTAACCCAGTTCCTCCCCTGGCCGACCGCGATCACCTTCAGTTGCTGATCACCGAGCCACGAAACGATCTTGTTGATGTCGTCCTGACTCGCTCCGAAGCGGTCCGCGTACTCCTGCGGAGTGAGCCAGCGGTGGTAATTCGCCGACGAAGGGTCCTGCTGATCGGCGAGTAATTGATCGAGTGCGGCTTGCTGCGAGGCCGATTGCTTCAGGACGATCGTGACATTTGGAATCTCGAAGGATGGGGCAACTGGGCCCTGGTCATATTCGGGTACGGCTCTGGGGTGTATGTGGCCTTGTAAAGTCACCCGCCGGTTGTTGTCGATCGGCCCGGCGATCCGGTTGCGTTGAGCCGACAGTATCGGTTGATTCCACAGTAGAACCAAAGTGAGAAATGAGATAGGTCCTATGGCGCGTAAGGTTTCCCAAAACATAACTTTCGTGAGGTGCTTTTGGTGTGACGCGGCGTCCAGTTGCGCGCAAGCTCTTGTAACTAAACCCCTCCTGGCGCCCGAAGTTGCGGGCCGGCGCACTACAGTGAAGCAAGTTAGTCAGACGGCGCGCCCCGGGGCGGCGTTTCCGGAAATCGAGCTTCGTCCGGCGACACCGGAAAACAACACGGAACCGATGCGCCGATTTTTCCACAATCTTTAAACACTGCCGACGCGTGAAGCGTCTCATTTCACACCCCAACAAATTTGTGGAAATCCGCCGCGGCTCCCCCCTTTTCCTTTGGACAAGCGCTCCGCGAACTGCTAAAAAATTCTCAATCTGAACGCAGGTTTTTCGCAGCAGAGAATCTCCCTCGTGGCGCAGACTTCCGTCTGCGGGAGGCGTTTTGTTTCGCAGAGGACAACGCGGCGGGCCCGCGCAGTCCAGAAACCGGATGGTAAACGATGAGCGCCTTTCGGCATGTTCGTACAGGATTGGAGGGCGAGGAGATGCGGCAGCTTCTCGCAGCCCAGGCAGCCGGCGCGGGCAACGGACTGGCTCCTCGGGCGAGTTCTCCGCCGCGCGGCGCATCCGCGCGCATTGGAAAGTACGAGATCGAGGCTGAGACCGGCCACAGCGCGCTAGTAAAAGTATTTCGCGCATTCGATCGCGACACCGGACGGCCGGTCACCCTCAAAGTGCTCACCGATGTAGCCGACCCGCTGCTGATTGAACGCTTCCGCCGTGAAGTGGCAATCGCGGCGAAGTTGCGCAACGACCACATGATTGCGGTGTACGAACTGGGCGAGTATGTGGGGCTGCCGTTCGCCGCCATCGAATATCCCGGCCAAGACGATCTGCGGCGCGCGATCAAGAGCCGCAGAAATCTGACGTTCCTGGAAAAACTCCTGATCATGTGGCAGGTTGCCGAGGGCTTGCAGGCGGCGCACCGTGGCGGCCTCACGTATGTGGGAGTACGCCCATCCGGCATCGCGCTCAGCAGTAACGGCGCCGCGACTGTCCAGGATTTCGGGATCGTACGGCTGAGCGCAGAGGCTCAGGACGACTCGCTCCTGTATGCCGCGCCAGAAGAACTCGCCGGCGATTTGGTTCCGGACGAGTTGTGCGATATTTTCTCTTACGGCGCTGTCTTCTACGAGCTTCTCACTGGGGTTCATCCCTTCTCCGGCGGCGCTTCCAATCCCATGGCGATCAGTCTGGTGCGCACCGAACCCGCACCTCTCCGCGAACTGGCGCCCGATTGTCCAGCCGAACTCGAGCGGCTTGTATGCCGAGCGCTGGACCGGCACCGCGAACTCCGCTACCAGAGCTTCGACGATGTTCAATACGACGCCGAGCCAATTCTGCGCGGTCTCAAGCGGCAGCGGGCGGGGGATCTGCTGGCCGATGCCCGCCATCTGATGGACGCACGGAAGCTGCAGGACGCCCAGGCGGTGGTCCGTGAGCTGTTAGAACTTGACCCGGAAAACCGGAAGGCACAGCGGCTCCGGACCGTGCTGCATGAGCTGCTGCAGCGCGAAATGATTGGTCCACGCGTGGAAGCGCTCTTACACGAAGCGAACCAGGAAGCTGCCGCTCGCCGCTTCGCGCGCGCAGCGGAAATTCTCAAATCGGCGCTGCGCCTCGACGCTTCCAACCTGAAGGCCAAGGAAAGCCTGGAGGAGGTGCTGATCCGTCTGGAGCGCAGTCAGATCAGCGCCGCGCTTTTGACCGAGGCACATCGCCTGGCCGATCAGCTGAGCCTCGCGGAAGCGCGAGCTAAAGCCTCGGAGGCGTTGGATGCCGATCCCGAGAGCATGGAGGCGCTCGAACTCATCGAATCGATTGGCGAGGCGATCGCAAAGCGCGAGCGAGACGCCAAGCTGGAGCAGGGTTTGGCCAATGCTAAATCGCTACTGCTGCTCCAGTCCTTCGACGCAGCCATCTCTCTGCTTTCTGAACTGCGCGCCGAGTGCCCCGGCTCTCCACTGGTCGACCAATGGCTGGCCCACGTGCAGGCGCAGAAAACCGAAGCGGAACGGCAGGCCCGCCTGCAAGCCCAGATCAACGAGGCCCGGTCTCTGCTTACGGAAGAGCGGTTCGCGGAGGCGGTGTTCATCCTCGAGGCTCTGAGCGGTGAGTTTCCCGGGGAGACTCGGCTGTCGGATCTCCTGGCGCAGGCCCGGGCCGCAATGGAACGGGCATCCCGCGTTCGCGGTACGATTGCTCGCGCTGAGGAATTCTGTCGCGAGGGACAGTTCGCCGAGGCACTCGGATTCATTGATGCGGCCTTGACGGATCTTCCTTCCGACCCAGTACTGGGGGCGTTTCGGCGCGACTTGGAACAGCATTGGGAGGCGCACAAATCGAGCGTCGCGGTTCGCCAGGTCCTCGAAGAAGCCGAATGGCTTCTCAATCAAGACCGGCCCGATCTGGCGGCCCAATTCCTGCGTGAGAGAGCGGCCGATTTTCCGAATGATCCGAACGTGATCTCGCGCCTTGCCGCTATCGAAAACCTCCTGCCTCAATGGGAGCAACAGCGGCTGATTCATGACTCGCTGCGCCAGGTGGAGGCGCTGGAGCAGGCGCAGCAGTGGGCGGTCGCGCTAACCGTCCTGGAAGAGGCTCTCGAGGGCTGCCCCGCGTCCGAAGAACTGCTGGAGGCTGCCGAGCGGGTACGCAGTCGCCTGCTGGAGCAAGAGCGCCGCAAGAAGTTGACGCGCCGCATGGAAGTGATTGCGCAAAGGTTAAACGCACAGGCGTGGCCACAGGCACTCTCGCTGATTGAAGCGGCTCAACTGGAGTTTCCCGCCGAACCGGAGTTGCAGTTGCTGCTCAACGAAGCTCAAGCGGGCCTGCGGTGTTCCGAGCGCGAGCGAATCGCGGCAGAAGTTCGTCAGTGTCTCGTCGATGGAGAAATCGAGCAAGCCGAAGAAGTCCTCCGGGAGGGGCTCGAGGCGCTGCCCGGGGAGCCTGCACTCCATGAGCTTCTCGAAGAGTTGCAGGCGGACAAGGTATTCCGCGAGGAATGGCGCACGGCTCAGGTCCACTTCGGCCGGCGGCAGTTCGAAGAGGCGGAGCGCATTTTGGTGAAGCTCGTCTCCTCGCATCGCCCGGAGGTCCAGGCACTGCTCGAAAGGGTTCGTGAATCGCGCGCCGCCAGCGAGGAAGACCGGTTTTATAAGAAAGGCCGCGAAAAGGCCTTGAAGCTCATTCAAGAGCAGCAGTTCGAGCAGGCGGCCGATTTGCTACGCAATCTGCTCTCGTTGTTTCCAAACGACCCGATCCTCGAGCGCGATCTGCACTCCACCCACGGCGCTGCGGCGCCGGGTCCAGCCAGCGACGCTCCGGAGCCCGTCGCTCCTGTAGTGAAGAATTCACTCGATGCACCTGAAACGGTCAACACCGCGCCTGCGGATCTTGTGATCGGGGTCCCAGAGCCGCCGGCGCCGAAGGCTGACCCGGCCGCCCAACTCATCGCCCTTTCGAAGCGCGGACCGAGGTCCCTCGCGCCAGCGCCCCGGCGAGTTCCTGTCGTCGCGGCCGCCGGGATGCTGGCGATTGTTTCCGGCGGCTTGACGTTCTGGCGCTTTTCCAAATCAGAAGCGCCCGCGCCGAAGCCGGCTCCTCAGCAAGTCGCCCGAGAGGCAGCGCCACGGCGCGTCGTGCTGCCGCCTCCTCCACCCCAGCCGGCCGAAGCACAGCCTGCCGCAAGCCAGCCGGAGCCGGTAATCCCTCCGCCAACACAGCCGAGCACGCAGAAGGAAGCCGCGCAGTCGAAACCCGCCGGCCCGTCGCTACGGCCATTCAGCCTGCCGCCGTCGGCGAAAACCGAAGTGGGGCGCGGACCGTCATCGCTCCCTGCTCCTCCGCCAAGCACGGTTCTGCTTGTATCGGATACACCGGGTTTACCCGTTAGTACTCCGCCGGTGACCATTCCGGCGCCGCCTCCGGCAAATCCGCAAACTCCCCCGCAAACGAAAGCGCAGGAGCCACCCCGGGTAGGAGGCAACTTCCGGCAGCCGGAACTGATTAGCAAATCCTCTCCCATAATGCCGAACGCCGCAAAAATTCGCGGATTGTATGGCACCGTTCAACTGGAGGCGACGGTCAATAAGCAGGGCACGGTTACCGGTGTGAAGGTGCAATCGGGGAACGCTCTCCTCGCTTCGGCCGCCAAGGATGCCGTCCTTAAGTGGCGTTACCGGCCTGCGACGCTCAACGGCGAGCCAATCGAAATCCAGGTGATTGTCCAGGTAGTCTTCCAGGAAGGTCACAAGTAAGTGGCGACTCACCCCTTTACCCAGGTCGCGTCGGTTGGCCGCTTCGTATTCAACAGTCTCGGGTACACGGCGCGGGAAACGTCCATTGTAATTGCCGTCGTAAATCTGAAGGGCGGCTGCGGAAAATCCACCATTGCCGTCAACCTGGCGTGTGAGTTGGCCGCTGGCGGCGATGCCGTTTTGCTGTTGGACAACGATGCGCAGGGGACATCGAGCCACTGGTTGCGCGCGGGCCGATTGCCGGTGCACGGCGAGTACATGCCGCTCGAGAATGACGAAGACGGCGAGCGGCTGGTGCGCGCGGTTTCGCGGCGCAGCGAGCGGTACGTCGTGCTCGACGCGCCGGCGCACGTCAACGCCGCGACCCAGGCTGCCGGGAAAATCGCGGACCTGGTGCTGATTCCCGTGACGGCGAGCGGTGTCGATCTCGTGGCGACGCAGGCCGCTGTCGAATTGATCCGGCAGGCACGCACGATCCGTCGCAGCGGCGCGCCGAGATGCCTCATCGTGCCATCGAAAATCGACCGGCGCACCGATGCCGGGCGGCAGATCGAGGAGCAGTTGCGGTGTTTCGGTGAATCGGTCGGGCCCATGGTGCACCAGAGGACCGCCTTCGTGGAGGCCTTCGGGGCGGGGAAGTGGATCGGCGATTTCGCTCCCCAGAGTCCCGCGCATTACGACATCAGCTCCCTGGCCATCGCGGTCAGGAGGAGCTTGCGGATATGAGAACGAGCGATATGGACAGGCCGCCCGACGGCGATCCGGCGGAGCTTCAACGAACCGCGACGGTTATCGAACCCCCTCGAAGGGCGCCGAAGCGCCGGCGCGCCGCGCGCAAGACGGCGCCCGAAACGGCATTTCGTGAAGAAAACCTCGCGCACTTTGTGCCCACTGAAATAGCGCCGGCGGACGCAGAGATGTGGCCGGCGCACGTCACCCTATGGCTCCATCCGGAGCTGAACGCGCGGGTGCCGGAGTCGAGCGGTCTTCACATCGAGCGCCGGCACAAGGTTCCTGCGCCCGACTTTGTGACTATCGAGACGTCTCCGCATGATCGCGCCGTCGCCATCGAGGAGAATTGCCAGCCGTTAGCGCCACAGACGCCGAACGCGTTCCCCTCGAGCGATTTGATGCCGATGGGCTGGGATCCGCGAATCTTGATCAACCAAAAAGGAGAGACGGAATGAGTCCGGGGCTTGCGGAATCGATGGTGAAAGCGGCTTCGCTCGAGATGATCGGGAAATCCGAGGAGGCGCTCGCCGAACTCTCTCTCGCGCGCGGCGCCGGTCACGAATCGCCAAAGCTCTTTTGCGCGATCGGGCACCTGGAATTTGAGCTGGGCCACTTCGATGCGGCAGCAGATGCGTACCGGGAGATAGCGCGCCTCGACGGGGACGACGCGAATGCGCAGTACAACCTCGGCGTTTCGCTGGAGAAGCTCGGTGCTTGGGAACAGTCCGCTGACGCATTTCGAAAGGCGATCGCGCTCGATCCGCGCCGCACTGGGGCTCAGGTCGGTTTAGGGATTGCCTGCCTCCATATGGAGCGTCCGGAGGAGGCGCTGCAGGCCTTCGAAAAGTGCCTGGAGCGGCAGCCTTTTCGTGAGGCCGCCCTCCGCGGAAAGGCCGTGGCGCTGCAACTCTTGGGGCAATACGAGAGCGCGGCCCAGTTGTACGAGAGGCTTCTCTCGCGCGATCCCCACGCCGAGGAATTACTCTCGAACCTGGCGGCAGTGGCATGGGCTCAGAGCGACTTCGATCTGCTGGTCCGATGCGCGGAACGGCTGCTCGAAACCCGGCCCGGTTCCACGGCAGCGCTGGAGTGCCTCGCGTTGGCGGCCGTAGCGAGGCGGGATTACGATGCAGCCGTGCAATTCTCGCGGACGCTGCTCGAATCCAACCCAAATCATTTTGCGGCGTGGTTCAACTGCGGTGTGGCTCTTCAAAAGCTGGGACGCTACCAGGAGGCCGCCGACGCATACTCCCGCGCGGTGTTCCTGGAGCCAGAGTCGAGCGAAGCATACCTCAACCTAGGAACCGCGCTGCACGAAATCGAGCGGTGGGATTCGGCGAGGGCCGCTTACGAGAGAGCCCTTGCGGTGAACCCTACGCTCCGGACCGCGCTGTGGAACCTGGCGCTGCTGTTGGAAAGATGCGGCGAACTCGCGCAGGCGGAGACTCTCTACTCGAGGCTGACGGAAAACTATCCGGAGACGCAGGACGCATGGTTCCGCCTCGGTTACGTCCGACTTCAGCTCGGAGATTTGCTGCGGTCGATCGAAGCCTTCGAAGCCTGCCTGGCGTTGAACAGGAGCTGCCCCGAGGTCCTTCTGAACATAGGGATCGCGCTTTGGAAGACAGGTGATGCCGATGCGGCAGTGGAACGGTTCCGCGAGATCCTGGCCGCGGCGCCCAAATCCGCCGAACCGCTGCGGTGCTTAGCGGCGATTGCGCTCGAGCGCCAGGATTTCAAGCAGGCGCTCGCGCTCCACAAGCAGCTCGTGGAGCTTGGAGAGCCGGCGGCGGAGTTGCTCTACAACACGGGGTTGATTCTGCAGAAGCTGGGGCGCGGAGCGGAAGCCGTTGTGTACTACCGGAAAGCGCTGGTGCACCGGCCGGACTTTCCACAGGCGCTGCTCAATCTCGGGCACGCTTTGATGACCCTCGGGAAGCACGAGGAAGCACACGAGTGCTGGCAGGCGGCGCTTCGCGGCGACGTGGAGCTGGCGGAACATTTTTTGGTCTAACGAGCTAGAAGAAAGGAACGAAATGGCAACCAACGGAACCGACATCATCGCCGAGCGCTGGCTCGATGAGGAAGCATATCGGGTACAGAAAATGGACCGGCTGGCCAGCGTCGAAAGCGCCGCGCCAGCCGAGAAAGGGCAATTCGCCCGGCGCGCTGCCGAG
>CAYMHP010000062.1:0-8882 GCA_964390225.1 uncultured Solibacteraceae bacterium | reverse complement strand
GGCGCAGCGCGGAAGATGGGCGCCCCGGCGACCGGGTGGGCGCCCACGAGCTGGCGCTGGCTCCGCTCGTCGATAAGATCGCGTACGGCCTCGCCCGCGGCCTTGTGGTGGCGATGAAGGAGCTGGAGAACCACATTGCCAGCGAGACGCGTAACGTCGGCGACACCGTGGGCCGGCGGCTCGATACCTTGCAGAACAGCTTCCAGGACCTGACGGGCATCGTATCGGAGCAGCGGGCGATGAGCCTCGCGGTCCAGGAAAAGTGCCAGCAGTTGACCGAAGCCACGACGGCGTTGCAGGAGTCGGATACGCGACAGGCCGCGGAATTGGCCGCGCTGCGAACCGAGACGAAGGAATTGTCGACCGCTGTTTCGGAACGGATCGATGCTGCCGCCGCAACATTCGAGCAGGCCGATGCCAAGCAACAGAGCGAACTGGCGGCACTGCGAGAAGAAACCAGGCAGCGCTCCGAATCGGTGTCACAGAGGATTGACGCGGCGACGGCGGCTCTCCAGGAGTCGGATGCACGGCAGGCGGCGGATCTGGCCTCTTTGCGCAATCAGACAATGGAACTCTCGGCGGCGGTCTCGATGCGTATTGACGACCTGTGCAAGGAACTTGGGGTGCAGCAGGAGGACATCGCTACCGTCAAAACAACCCTCTGCGGGTTCTCCACGCGGGTCGACTCAGTGGTGGAAAGGCTCGATCGGCAGGCCGAGGCTTTGCGTTCCATGTACTCCACGTACGCGCAGCGAGAGACCGAACTGGAGCAATTGGTGGACGGCCTGGCCCGTCTGCGGGCGTACCCGGCTCCTTCGCCTGCCAACCGGTTATAAGATGAACGACGCGCTGACCCTTGCGGAACTTCTGGCCGAAGGCAATGACTCCATTGTTCGGGAGCCGGCCGGCCGATCGGAGCGGCGGGTGCAGGCCGAGGCGGTTTTACGATCCGAGATCCTCGCCATCGAATCTCGCATCGTGGGCCGCCTAGCGGCACACGAAAACAACGTGCTCGCGCTCCACCATTCCATCGGCGAGCTGTTTCAGTCTCTGCGGGCACAGGTGATTTCGATTACCGGCCAGGTCAGCTTGACCGAAGAGCGGATCGCGCGCGCCGAGCAAGTGCTCGCGCAAACGGCCGCTCGGATCGCGGATCTCGAGCAGGCGATGGAGGCCGGCTCCGCGCGTATCGAAAGGGCGGAGTTGGATCTCGACACCAAGTTCGCCCGGATCTCCGGGGCCGAGGAGACGCTCGCATCTGTTCGGCAGGGCTCGACAGAAGCTCGCGACAGCGCCGCCGCACAACTGAGTGTTCTGGCGCACAGCGTCAAGCTGCAGACCGAGGAGATCGAGTCGGCGCGAACCGCGCTGGCGCATACCGACGACGTGATCGAGCGCATTCTGGATCTGCTCGAAGACATGCAAATGACGCTTGAAAACTCGGAAGAGCGGGCGGCGGCCGCCTGATTACTGGAGTTCCACAGTCAGCTGCGTGGGAGCGATCTTCAGGCTCTGGCCATCGGGAAGCGCGCTGATTGCGTCCGTGACCCGTACAGTCACCGGTCCGCTCGGCGCGGGCGGGCGGAGATGAAATTCAATCATTGCGACAGGGCCGCTCTGAATCCGGCTGCGGCCACCCGAGAGTATGCAGCGATACACATACGCGCCGGCATCGGCGGAGTGCCCCTGACAGTTCAGAGTTTTTCCGGCCGATTTCGCAACGCTGCCCACGCTCACGTCCCCTTCGTCCGTGCTCACGAGCGACGCGGGGTACGACATCTCCCATTGCAGCGCAACGGGTTCTTTTCCCTGAGGTGAGGTCAACAAGAGCTGGACAGTAACCGGTGCTCCGGGTTTAACAGGAGCCTTCGACAGACTGAGCGATTGGGGCCACCCTGGAAGCGAGATCGCCAATATTAGAAGCGCAGCACGCACAAATTCAATGTAGCGCACGGACTGCTTTGCAGAGCGGCCGCGCGGGCAGTGCGAACCCCGGGCCAGGGCGAGAGCATCTAAAATTATGATAGTGGCAGAGACTTCCAAGGTGGAGCGCAGGGCGCCTTTGATCCTCGGCGCATTCGTGATCGTGTCCACGATTATCGTGTTGATACCGCGGGGTTCCGACTCGAGTGGACCCCTCGTCGCGGCCGCGAACCGGAAAAATATGCCGGAAATCGCGATGCACGATTTGTATGGCGGCAATTGGAGACTTTCCGGCCACCGCGGGAAGGTCGTTCTGGTCAACTTCTGGGCATCCTGGTGCGGCCCGTGCCGGCACGAGACACCCGGCATCGTGCGACTGGCGAACGAGTATCAGAGCCGCGGCTTCGAGGTCGCGGGTGTGGCGATGGACGATAGCGATCGGCCTGTCCGCCAGTTCGTCACTTCGTATCACGTCTCTTATCCGGTCTTGCTGCCACCCGCGGATTCTCCATATGTCTCGTCGATTAGCAGCTTGCCGACGAGTTTCCTCGTCGACAAGCAAGGCAGAATGGCCAAGGTTTACCTCGAGGAGACGAGCGAAAGAGAACTCCGCGCCGATGTCGACCGGCTGCTGGCGGAACGCTGACGGGTTATGTCATACGTCGGTCTGCTGCTGATCTTTGTCGCGTACATCGTGCTGATGCGCTGGGTGCTGCCGCGCCTCGGCGTACCCACGTGAATGTCCGGTTCGTGCGACGCCGCGTCGCGGCGTCCTAAAGAGCGAGCCGGCGGCGACGAGAATTGAGCCGCTTTTGCCCGGCCGGGCGGTCCCGTTTGACAATCACGGGGGCATTGCCGTAGGTTGTGGATCATCAGGATTTCCGCACATTGATACTTCGGCAATCGAGGTTTTTCAGTATGTCACTTCAGAAGAAAATGACTGCTGCGGTGGCCGTCAGCACAGGAGTTGCCTTTTGCGTTGCGGCGCAGTCGCCGCCGCGCGTGGTAGTTCCTCAAGGTTTTCCGGCTGGACCGCCCGCGCAGATCACCAGTTTCACGGCAGAGCCGTCATCGGCACAGGCCGGCCAGGCGGTCACGCTGAAGTGGGCGGTGGTGAACGCGGATAAAATCGCCATTGAACCTGCCATCGGGATTGTGCCAACGCGCGGGACGCGCCAGGTGACGCCGAACGGAACCACTACTTACACGATATCGGCAACGGGGCGCGGCGGGTCGGATATGCGCTCCATCACCGTGAATGTCGCCGGGTCGGCCGCCAAGGCAACTGCACGTGGCGCGGCGCCACCTTCCAAAGAGCAGGCGGTGCCGCGAATGAGTGACGGCCATCCCGATCTCTCGGGCGTGTACATTGGCGGTTTTGCCATTCGGCCTACGGGGAAGATCGCGCTCAAACCGGGCGCGGAAAAGTTCAAAGTACCGGTCAAGCAGGAAGACCTCGGGCAAGGCGCGCTGTGCCTGCCGCCGGGCGTGCCGGCCGCGACCATGCAGCCGTATCCGATGCAGATCGTCGAGAAGCCGGGGCTGGTGGTGATGCTGTACGAAGCCTATCACCTGTTCCGGGTGATTCCAACCGATGGCCGGCCGCACCCGGCCGATCTCGATCCGACCTGGATGGGCAACTCCGTCGGAAGGTGGGAGGGTGACACACTCGTGGTCGACGTCACCGGTTTCAACGACAAGACCGAGATCGCGGGCTACCGCCATACGACGGATCTCCACGTCGTCGAGCGGTACCGGCGTCCGAAGTTCGACACGATCGAGTACGAAGCCACCGTGGAAGATCCCAACGTCTTTGCAGGGCCCTGGAAATATGCGGGACCGCTCGTATTGCATCCGGAATGGGACATCCAGGAGTATGTCTGCGAAGAGAACAACAAGAACTACCAGGAGTTGTTTAATAAGAAATAAGCTCTGGAGTGGAGAGGCGATTGATGAGAACGAAGGCTGCAGCTTGGATAGTGGTCGGGTTGCTCGCGGCGGCTGTACCGGTGGCCGCGCACCACTCGGTGGCGCCGTACGACATGGACCACCCCGTGACCATTAAGGGCGTCGTGAAGCGGCTCGAGTGGACCAATCCGCATGCCTACATCTATGTCGACGTAAAGAACGACAGGGGCGAGACGGAGGAGTGGGCGGTGGAGATCGACAGTCCCAATTTCCTGAAGCACAACGGCTGGACCAGGGACACGGTCAAGGCGGGCGACATGATTACCTGCACCGGCGGGCGCGCCAAAACCGGCGCGACCACGATGCGGTGTACGACTGTGGATCTGCTCAATGGGCAGAAACTCAGGTCGTAGAGGCTCGAGAAGACTCGCGGCACAAGATAGAGACGAGCACATTCGTGAGCGTGCCGGGTGTGAGTTGAGCCGCGGTTCTGGCGCGCCAGGCGACTACTCCATCGGGGCGAACGAGCACAGCGCCATCGGGCGCGATCCCGTAAGCCTCCGGGAAGCCGGGCTGGGTGATCCGGTGGACCTGGATCTCGAAGGGACCGGCGGGAACAGCCGCAGAGCTACCGGGACCCGCCAGTAAGACGAACCCGCGCCCGAAGAGATCGATCGTCGATGTCCTATTCGCCTCGAGGAAGAGATGTGGGGCGCGGGTGCCTGGGCGCGCCTTGGTTTCGCGCGTGGGCTCGAGGAGGCGCCCATCGTCCTCTCCTTCTGCAATTACCGCGGCCGAGCGATAACGGTAGCCCATATCGATGTCCAGATCGTTGGCGATGGGTTCGATTCCCTCGGTACCGAGATATGGCGCCCAGCGGGTTACGTATCGCGAATAGGCCTGCTCGACGGTGAAGACCCCCACCGGCCGTCGCTCGGCTTCATAGGTGGAGAGCAACTCCGGACCGGCTACTCCCTTCAGAACCAGAGCCAGTTTCCAGGCCAGATTCTGCGCGTCGTGCATGCCGGTGTTGCCTCCGAATCCGCCTGTTGGCGGCATGACGTGGGCGGAGTCGCCTGCGAGAAACACGCGGCCTTTCTGGAACCGTTCGGCCGCGTCCGCGGTAGCTTGCCACTTCATGACGTTCTCGATGGAGATCGGCACGTCATCCACGCCTAGCGAAGCGTTGATCAGTTCCAGGCAGCGCTGGTCGCTGAGGCCGGTCCAAACGTCCGTGTTGGGTTGATCGGGACGCCCAATGGAATTCACCGCCAGAAAGCCCGAGTCGAACGGTTTTTCGATGCGGAAGAATCCGGTGAGCACGTCGTTATAGACATAAATCACGCTCAGATTGCGGCCCCGGAGCAGGTGGCCGACTCTGCCGCGGAAATAAATGGTGACGCTCTTCGAGAGCACGCCATGGCCGTGCATGGCGATTCCCAGCGCTTCGCGCACGCGGCTGTGGGCGCCGTCGGCGGCCACCATATATTGCGCGCGCACGGTGGTCTGCTTTCCGGTGTCGCGCTCCTGGATGATGGCGGAGACCCCGTCGCCATCCTGCTCGAATGAGACCAGGTCCGTGCCGAAGCGAAGGTCCGCTCCCAATTCTTGGGCGCGTGCCTTCAGCAGCGGTTCGAGCAGGTTCTGTGTCAGAAACGTGCGCACACAGGGGCTGACGTCACGGACGCCTTCGTTCAGGTTGGGGACGTACCAGGCCAACTCTTTGCCAGCCAATGTCTCCACGGCCATGACGGCGCCGTCCTGAACAAACTGCTGCTCGGATTTTTCCATCGCGGTCTGTTCAATGCCGAGCGTGCGGAGGATCTCGATGGTGCGCTGGTTCATTTGCGCGGCTCGCGGGTGAATGGCGGTGCCGCGATGGTGCTCGACCGCCAGCGACCGGAGCCCGTGATGCCCGAGCAGCGCTGCGGTGGTCAGGCCGACCAGGCTGCCTCCGGCGATCAAAACGGGGATCTCGATATCGGCTCTGTTCATTCCGCTACTCCTTTCGAAGCGAATATCATATACGGAGACGGCTCAGATCCACAGCGGCAGACCCCGGAACGCCCGTGGCGCGAACACCTGTTAGAATCAGTATCGGGTGCGAATCTCTGTTTCTGCCCCCAGGGAGAGCGCTATGGATAAGGCTCGCCGCCCTCACGTTGTGCGCACCATGACGTTCGAACGGATGAAGGTGCTTCTCCGTTCGCCGCAGCCGCCCAAGCTGCCAAGCACGCCGCACATAAATCCACTCCATCCACACATAAGGAGCTGACCGATGCCAGCGATTTTGGATAAAAAGGCGGACCTCGCCGGGCCGGGGATTGGCGATTATGCCGAACTCGAGCAGATTCTGCCTCGCGACTACTATTCTCTGCTAAGCCCCAAAGAGACCCAGCGGGCTATTTTTGCCGCCAAACATTACATCGAAGAGAACCTTTGCAAAACGCTGAACCTGATTATGACGACGGTGCCGCTGATTGTCGATGTGGAGAGCGGCGTCAACGATTACCTCGATCGGGATGGTTCGCGCACGCCGATTCAGTTCCACATATCGAACGATCGCGACAGGCATCCGGTGGACGCCCAGGTGGTGCAGGCCGCGACCAAGTGGAAACGAGTGGCGTTGAAGCGCTTCGGGATGCAGCCCGGTGAAGGGCTGTGCACCGACATGCGAGCGGTTCGCAAAGATTACTTTTTGGATCACGACCACAGCGTCTACGTCGACCAGTGGGACTGGGAGAAGACGATCACGGCCGAAAACCGCACTCTCGCTTACCTGAAAGCGGTAGTCACAAATATTTGGGACGTGCTCGTGGGCGCGGAACGACGCGTACAGGAACTCTTTCCCGCGCTCCAGAACAGCCGGTATCCCAACCTGCCCAAGAAAATTACCTTCATTCATGCCGAGGATCTGCTCGAGCAATACCCGAATCTGCCGCGAAAGCAACGCGAGACGGCCATTCTGCAGAAGTACCCGGCAGTTTTCATCATCGGGATCGGCTGGACTCTGAAGGACGGGTATCCCCATGAGATGCGGGCGGCCGATTACGACGACTGGGTGACCGATACGCGGTTTGAATCCGGACGGCTGACGCATGGTCTGAATGGCGATATTCTCGTTTGGAATCCGGTGACGCAGCGGCGCCACGAGTTGACGTCGATGGGCATCCGCGTCAACGCCGAAACGTTGCGCAAACAGCTTCAGATCACCGGACAACTCGATTTTCTGAAGTATCCATACCACCAGGGGATTGTGAACGGCGAATTGCCGCTGAGCATCGGCGGCGGGATCGGACAGTCGCGCACGTTGATGTTGCTGCTCCGGAAGGCGCATCTCGGCGAGGTGAGTGTCAGCGTATGGCCTCGGATCTTGAAGGAAATGTGCGCGGCCCGGAACATCCACGTACTGGAATAGGCCCGACGGAGAGCCGGGCATGAACGTCACGGAAGGTTTTATCCGCCGGCCGGTGATGACGACCCTGGTAATGTCGGGGATCGTCATCTTCGGCTCGGTGGCGTATTTCTGGCTGCCTGTCAGCGATCTGCCGAACGTCGATTTCCCGACGCTCCAGGTGAGCGCCGGATTGCCGGGAGCGAATCCCGAAACCATGGCTTCTTCGGTGGCTACGCCACTGGAGCGCCAGTTCTCGACCATACCCGGGCTCGATTCGATGACTTCATCGAGCGGGCGCGGCAGCACCAACATCACCCTGCAATTCTCGCTGGACCGGTCGCTCGATGCAGCCGCCGAAGACGTGCAGGCTGCGATTTCGATCGCGCAACGGAAACTTCCTCCGGGCATGCCCTACCCGCCCAGTTTCCAGAAGGTCAACCCGGCCGACGCGCCGATCCTTTATGTGTCGCTGAACTCCCCGACTCTGCCACTGTTCGCAGTCGACGACTACGCCGAGAACATGATGGCCCAGCGAATCTCGATGATCAATGGGGTCGCGCAGGTGAATGTCTACGGAGCGGCGAAATACGCGGTCCGCGCCCAGATGGATCCTAACCTGCTGGCCGCGCGCAAAATCGGGCTGGACGAGATCGCAACCGCGTTGAGCAACCATAACGTAAACCTGCCGACCGGGATCCTTTGGGGGCCGCGGCAGGCCTACAACGTGGAAGCCACGGGCCAATTGATGACGGCGGAGGATTACAAGCCGCTCATCGTCGCGTACCGCGGCGGCGCGCCGGTCCGCCTGGGTGAATTAGGCACCGTAATCGACGATGTTCAGAACAACAAATCGGCGGGTTGGTTCAATGGCCGGCGGTCCATCACGTTGGCCATTCAGCGGCAGCCCGGCACCAACACGGTGGAGGTCGTCGACCGCATTCGCGAATTGCTGCCGTCTTTCCGGGAGCAGATCCCGCCGTCGGTGAACCTGGACATCTTGTATGACCGATCGGAATCCATCCGCGATTCGGTGAACGATGTGAAGTTCACGCTGGCGCTGGCAATCGCGCTGGTGGTGATGGTCATCTTCGTTTTTCTGCGGAACCTTTCGGCGACCGTGATTCCCAGCATGGCGCTGCCGATGTCGATTATCGGCACGTTCGCGGCAATGTATGGCCTGGGTTATACGGTTGATAACCTTTCTCTGATGGCGCTGACCCTGTCGGTCGGTTTCGTGGTGGACGACGCCATCGTCATGCTCGAGAACATCGTTCGTCATATGGAAGCAGGGAAGCCGCGGTTGCAGGCGGCTCTCGACGGCGCGCGCGAAGTCGGTTTCACGATCGTGTCGATGACGCTCTCGCTCGCGGCCGTGTTCATCCCGGTGCTCTTCATGAGCGGAGTAATGGGACGGTTGTTCCATGAGTTCGCGGTGACGATCATGGCGGCGATCCTGATCTCGGGGCTGGTCTCGCTCAGCCTCACCCCTATGCTCTGCAGCCGCTTCCTGAGGCCGCCCGGAAACGGAGACAACGCGGCTTACCGCGCGTCGGAGCGCCTGTTCGACGGCATGCGTTCGCTCTACGCATGGAGTTTGCGGGGCGTTCTGCGCCACCGCTTTTTCACGATGACGGTAGCGGCGGCAACTCTGATC
>CAYMHP010000061.1:0-22906 GCA_964390225.1 uncultured Solibacteraceae bacterium | reverse complement strand
GTGACTTCGTGACCACACGGCGGAGAGCCCTGGAACCGCGAAACTCCGCCAATTCATCCAGCTTCGGTCTCAATACAACATTCGGGTAATCAACGTCTCCCTCGGCCGGCCGGTGGCCGATCCGTATTCGAAGGACCCTTTGTGCCGCGCCGTGGAGCAGGCCTGGAAAGCGGGAATCGTAGTGGTGACCGCGGCGGGCAATCTGGGGAGGTCCGGTTATGGCACAATCCTTTCGCCGGGCAACAGCCCCTACGCCATCACTGTCGGCGCGATGAATCCGATGGGCACGCCGGCTCGTTCCGATGATCGGATCGCCTCCTACAGTTCGAAAGGGCCGACGTATCTCGATGGTTTAGTGAAGCCCGACCTGGTTGCGCCCGGCAATGGAACCGTCTCGCTGCTGGCTCCCAATGCGGTATTGACGGCCGAGTTTCCACGGAACCGCTTGTACACGGAATCGGGTCTGCCTCTCCCTTACTTGCAGTTGAGCGGGACCAGCATGGCGGCGGCCGTGGTCAGTGGGGCTGCCGCGCTGTTGCTGGAAGAAAATCCGCAGCTCACGCCCGACCAGGTGAAGGCGCGGCTCATGAAAACGGCATCGAAGAACTTCCCGGCAGTGAGCACCGTGACCGACCCTGATACCGGCGTCATCTACACGAGCCAGTACGATATCGTCACGATCGGCGCGGGATACCTGGATTTGTGGGCCGCGCTGAACAATTGCGATGTAGCTGCCGGCAGCGCCGTATCTCCCGCGCTGCAGTTCGACGGCGATTCGGGGATGATATCGCTGGCGAGTGTCCCTGGTCAGGTCTGGGGCAGCAGCGCGGTCTGGGGCTCGAGCGCGGTCTGGGGCTCGAACGTCTTCGTGAATGGGACCAGTGCAGTATGGGGCTCTAGTGCCGTTTGGGGCAGCAGTGCTGTGTGGGGATCAAGTGCAGTGTGGGGCTCCAGCACATCCAACAGCGATCCGGCGCGCATCGCGGCGCATGGAGATGGGGAGTCCTTCTAGCACGTGGATGCCTGAGAATCGGAGGATGGCGAACCCTGGGGATGATGTGGCCGCAGACAGTAATCGCCCGCTTCGCCATGCGCACTATGGTTGCGGCCCTCCAGCCCCGGAGGGGCGCCAACTTTCTCGGCACTCTCTCTCAACGGGCTAAGTCACAAGGACTGTAGGCGGCTGCGCTAACCAACAGGTCGGCGGTTCGAGTCTCGTTTTGGGGAGCCAAAAAATCTTCGTGCGAATTCTCAGTGCGGCTGGTTGACGGCCGGCAATAAGATGCTGCTTCAATAACCAGCGATCTTCAGCATCGCAACGACGACGACAGCCAACAGACAGTAGATTCCGAATAAATACCAGCGGCCAGCCTCCAACCAGTGGCTGAGCCACTTCAAGGCGATCAAACCGGCCACGAACGCGGACACGCCGCCGAATAAACTCGGCAACACAGCGCCACTCACGCTCATGGCACCGGTCCCGGTGTGTGCTTTTGCGAGTCGAAGTGCTTCACGTGCAATCGCGGCCGGCGTGAGCACAACAGCCAGCGCAAAACTGAAACTCTCCGCCCGCTCTTTAGGGACGTCGACAAGCATGCCAACCGAGATCGTAGCCCCAGAGCGCGAGAACCCACGAAAAGGCAAGCAGAGACCCTGGACGGCTCCAATCAGTCCCGCTTGCCGCGGATCAATACCGGCCCCGCTTTTGCCGCCCAGACGCACGCGCCGTCTTTCATACAGGCCTGCCGCAAGGATAAGGATGCCCACCAACGCCAACGCCGGAGCGATTAGTTCCAACCGGCTAAACAGTTCCTCGATGTCAGAACTAACGGCGTTGTGGACGCCGTATGTCTCGATGAGCTTGATGAGGATCTCTCCCAAGGAGCCGGTGATAGCGGTAGCAATGACGATCAAGATGGCGATCTGTTTGAATGCTTCGCTGCTGCTGAAATAGAGTTGCCGCCATTGCTTCCAGAAATAAACGATCACAGCAAACATCGTACCGGTATGCAGCATAACGAGCAGCAGCGTCATAGCCGGCGCAGAGGGATCAATTCCCATCAGCTTTTCCGCCACAATGACGTGCGCCGAACTGGACACTGGCAGAAGTTCCGCCAAGCCTTGCACAACAGCGAGGATCATCACCTGCAGGATGTTCGGCAAGAGATCAGGATAGCGCAACCGTCGAGCCTGGCCGCGTAAGGTAGACATATCCGCCCTGCACTTCGCCGAGAAACGCGCGACACGTCCTCTTGCTTCCGGACCACGGGTCAGAAGCCCGATTGTGGGAAGGCCCAGCCGCACGACGTGCAGCCCGGAAGTTGGGCGCATTTGTGAATGTCCGTCGCGTAGCAACTCAATGGAACGTGCTGTTTGCTTTCGGGTAAAGAGACTGACAAATCTGAATCTGTGGATGAATTTGTGGCTGCAGAAGCGTCCAATTTCGCTGCGAAGGCCTTGACCTACCGGCCTCTGCCCCACTCGACATGCAGGCGCAGCGACCCGATCGATACAGGCCCGCGGTCGCGGTTGTACGCAGGGTTGGTCACATGTTGAAAATCGGCCGTGAAGAAGATTCCGCTCACCACTTTCGCGGAATAGTAGCTTTCGAAAACCGACTCCGGCCCGTACCGCAGGGCGCCATCGCCGATCAGGAAATCGAACCCACCTCGCACCAGATAGAGCGCGTGCACCCGGGAGATTCCGCTGACGGTGAGCGCGCCCGCCACTGTGTCGAACGGGCGGCGCCATCGCGTGCCCTTTAGTGAAACGCCCCCCATGGCAAGGCGGTCGATGGCGGTGAACGCAAAACTTTCGGTCTTGCCGTCATTCCAGCCCAGCCGCCCGAAGACGCCGATGTCTTCGCGAATTTCCTGCTCGACGTTTACTCCAAAGCCGTATTTCAAAGTGCCGGAGCGGCGCGTTTGCGTAACGTCGGGACGCCCGCCATTCGCCTCGGCGCGCCGGATCGCTTCGGCATAATTTCCTGCGTCCGCGTGGTTGATATAGCTCAGCAGGCGCACCGCGCCTTCATGTCCCCGCAAGGAGCCGCGCATCTCGCTTTCGAAGGTATCACTGCGGTCCCTCAGCAGTCTGCGGTCGAAGCGCAGGCCGTTTGCCACACGAGGCATGGCCGCGCTGCCATACCGCAAAGACCAGTGGCGCGTGTGGAATTCGTGTACCCATCCCCAGGTATAGCCGCGTGTGTCGGCCGCGTAGTCCCAGGCTCCGTTGTACATAATGCCCCAACCCATAAACTGCGTTCGCGGGTCGTGAGTGTACTTGTTTTTGTCGAAGAAATCGGTGACCGTGAACCGGCCGGCTGTAATCGAGTACCGGGTCATCGGCCGGCTTCCGCCAAGCTCGTTTTCATCGGCTTCGACCGGCTCCCGATTGTCTCCGAACGCGAAATCGTGCGTCACGTACAAACGAGCCAGATAGGGCTTCGGCGTCGCCGTGGATACGCGCGGCATCTCGCCGTTTGGAAAGTTCGCGATGCCATTAGTCCCGCTGAATCCTCGTCCGCCGGCTGTTTCCGGATCGAAATATAGCTGTGTGCCGGAGCCGAGCTGCAGTCCCAGGAACAGCGTGGAGGTAATGGAAGCCTCGCCTTCAGGATGAGTGATGAGGCTGAACGGCCCACTATATGCTGCGGGAAACCGGCCGTGATACTGACCGATGGAAGTCGCCTGAAAATAGAGGTTCCAATGTTGAACCGGCGGCGCGTCTTGCGCGGCCAACCGGCAGGCGAAGGCCAGCATCAGATTTTTCAACCAGTTTTGTGTCACCCGGCTCTGAGTGTCCGGCTTGTCAAGGCGGGGCTCCCCAACTCTAGAAGCCCCGCATTCCTAACGTGGAAGTGCCTTTCGACCGCAGCCTATTCGCCTGGCGTCATCAGGTGGGCCGTGGTCGTACCCGCATTCATGATCCAGACGGTGCCCTGCCTGCCGTTATCGGGAAACCCGAGCGATTGCGAGGTGGCCCCCGGAACGGCGATTGTCACGTGGTGACGCGCGTGCTCCGCATCTTGGCCCATGACATGGTACCAGACCGACCCGAATTCAGGTTTTACCCGGGTTCCGTCCTTCTCCGCCTTATCGAATGCCGCCTGTCTCGCGTCTCGATCGGAAATCGCCTCAATCTTTAGGTTCTGGGCCACGCGGTCGAGGTTGGCGACGCTGGTGCATTCGACCATGAATGCCGGATGTGTGGGCAATCCGGAAAGGTCATAGCACACCAGGCGATTGGTGCCCTTACGCAAGGTGTCGTAGGTGAAATCGGGTTTCCATTTGATGACGGTAGCCCCCGCTCTCAGCTGGTCGGGAGCTGCCATCAGCGGCTTGTCGAGCGCGGGGTCGCCCGTCGGAGCAGGAGGCGGCGGTGGTCCACCTCCCGGTCCGCGGCCGCGACCTCCTTCTGGCGCCTGAGCAAAGACGGCAATCGACAGCACAATTGCACTGAGAGCCACACCAAATAGTCGTTTCATGATTTATCCCTCCACTCAATGGTGCGACGTAGTATATCACGCGAAGTGGCAGCCTGTAGTGAGAGCCCCCCTACGGTGTCGTTGTGGAAGGGGCGTTTCGAGGAATCGGGCATTGCTGGGTTGCAGGGACAGCATAAACGCAGCAAGCCGCGCGCTGCCATTCCGCGCGCACTGCGTCCTCGTAGTAGAGCGCGTGCAGGATCAAGCCATGGCGGCCAGGGCAGCAGCACGATATCCTCGGCGGTTATCGGCCGGGTCGGAGCCGGGCAGCCAATCAATTTTACGGTTCGGCAACGGATCGGGCTTGTGGAATATCGACGCCCGCAGCAGCGCTCGCCCCGAGGTTCGGGTTTCGCAAGGGAGACGAGACAACGCCCGGCTCGAAAAGATCCGACAGATCATCGGTATTAGCCGCATCTCCCAGTAATGGCCCCGCTCCGAAGATCTCCTGCATCGTGCGCAAATCGGAGGAATGGGTTAGGTTCACCGGGCTCGCATACGGAATCCCGTTGACGTTCTTGTGAGCGTGCGGAGAAATCACTATTTCACAGACAGTATGATCGAAGTCGTCAGCGTTATCGCCGGGCTGCCCATCGGATTCGGCCTCGTCCCACCAGATAATGATTGCGCCGTCGTCCTTATAGGCATTCGACGCCATGATGATCGGGATCATCCGGCTGAGGAAATCATCGCCCTGTTTGATTCTGGCTGAATCGCCCTTCAATCCTTTGTAACCGCCGTTTAATTCCGAATGCATGTCGTTGAATTGGTTCGGCGTAATCCAGTTGTAATCGGCAACTGTGTTGTTCGCCAAGTCCGTCATTAATTGTTGAAGCGGTGCATAGTGAGTTCTCAGCGGATTACCTGCAGTCGCATCGTTGCCGCCGTTGGTGTCGGAGAAGAACACCATCGGATTATGTTTAGCGGCATAGTTATACTGGTTCGATCCGTTGAAAGCGTTCACCCCTTCGGTGAAAACCCCGGAGAAACTGGTCAGCGGGACGGTCCACTCGTTCTTGGGCATGGGGGTGTTGGCGCGCTGGCCGGTTTCATCCTGGATCAGATCGATGTCTTCCTGATACGACTTCCACGTTTTTCCCGTTGCCGTCAAATAGCTGCTCAGATGCCCTGTCGTCTTTTGATTCGTGGCGCCGTCTTCCGCATAAGGATCGTGATCGTTGAAGACGCCGAAATTGGTCCCGGCTTCCGCCCAGATGTAGTTGGGCTCGGACGGATGAATATGGGGATTGTCCCCGCTGGGAGTCGCCAGAACGCTGTGATAGGCCGTGGCGTACGAGACTTGGCTGCTGATCCTGACCTCTTTACCGTCAATCACCGCCCGGGCCGACCCATCTACAAGGCTGTTGATGAATGGCGCGGCGCGGTTAAGATAGAGCTGCTGAATACGGCCGGCGAACTGATTGTCGGGCTGGGTCCAGTTATGATTTTCCATCGCAATCACGAAAACGGTCTTAATGCCGGCAGCCTTCGCACAGCCGCACAAGGTGCCGATGAGAATGAAGGCTCCGAGCGCACCGCGACTAAGGGTTTGCAACATTAATCAATCTCCGGAAGATGGATTTCGCGGAATGCAGGCTATATACCTTGTCCCACCAGACTATAATGCACGGAGCCGGACTTCGGTGCAATACCAGGAACCGCACTATTCAGCCCGTTTCAGCGAATGCCGCGCCATTCCTCATCCGATATATTTCGGCCGAACTTCTATCGATAGCGCGCTATCATTTAAACAGATGCCGGGCAAGGATCAACGCAACACTCGCCAGCGGAGCGCGATTCGGGAAGCGTTCGAACGCGCCGATCGGCCTCTTTCGCCGCAGCAAGTCTTGGAAGCCGCGCAAGCCGATGTCGAAGGGCTGGGAATCGCCACCGTTTACAGGAACATCAAGGGGCTGCTCGAAGAAGGTTGGTTGGCGGCAGTTGATCTTCCGGGAAGCCCCGCGGTCTACGAACTTGCGGGGAAGGCCCATCACCATCACTTTCATTGCGAACAATGCAGCCGGGTGTTCGATCTCACGGGATGCTTGCCGAATATTAACCGGTTGGCAGGCCGCCGCTTCTCCGTGGCCCGGCACGAACTAGTCCTCTATGGAACGTGCGCCGATTGCCGCGCCGTGAACGCCTGAAACTTCTCTTGAGCAATCCGACCTCTTGTTAGAGTCTGTGTGAAGAGTTCGGTCCGCCGCCCCGACCGGCATATCTGATAAACTATTCTCATTAACTTCGAAGGCACGCGATGCCGAACTGGAGCCGCAGAAGAACCGGGGCTGAATCGGGCGCAAGGCTCATGTTCCCGTATTGCGTCCGAACCGCCGTTATTGTCGCTGTTCTGATTCTGGCCCTCATGGGAGGGCTCTTTCACCACCACGAGTCCTCGTCCGAATGTGCCGCTTGTCTTTTGTGCCACACGGCGGTCCAAACGCCGGTCGCAAGCATATCCGGATCGCTCGCGACGTTCGTGTTTCGTACGGTCGGAGTTGTAAGTCCCGATCGCGATCGAGTCACCGTCCCAGCACCGTTCTTCGGGCCGGTTGCTCCCCGCGCGCCGCCTGCCACTCTCCTCGAAATTTCCCGGGAGAGTGGCGCGATGCTGGTCTGAACGGCCCTGCGTCCTCTCTCCCCAATTTTTTCATTTCAAGTGCTGATCATTTGAGGAGATCGTATGAGGACTTTTTCTATTCATGTATCTGTTCTGATTGCTGCCGTCTGTTTTGCAAGCTCCGGATTCGCCCAGTCTCTTGGAAATGCAGGGACTATCGAAGGTACTGTTCTCGATGAATCGGGAGCCGCGCTGCAAGGAGCCGTGGTTCACGTGGCCAACCCGGTGACAGGCTATAGCCAGTCGGCGATCACCACCCCGGACAGTATGTTCCGCCTGGTGAACATTCCACCCAATCAATACCATTTGGAAGTCACGGCCAAAAACTTCAACGCATTCACTCAGGATGTCACCATTCGGAATTCACTTCCGATTCAGATCAAGGCCACACTAGCAGTTGCGGGGGCAGCCACGGCCGTGACCGTTGAGGCGGCCGGCGCCGATGTTTTGGAGCTGGACCCGTCTGCTCACGTCGACTCGGACCGCCTTCAGTTGGCCAAAATCCCCGCTCTCGATCCTGGCGCCGGCCTGAGCCAGGCGATTATGTATAGCACCGGCGGTGTTGCCGCAGATGGGAACGGATTTTTCCATCCGCTTGGAGACCACGCGCAGGTCGGATTCGTCATTGATGGGCAGCCCATCAGTGACCAGCAGAGCAAGGTCTTCTCGACTCAACTTCCGATGAGCGCCGTCCAGAGCATGGAGTTGACCACGGGATCGCCCAACGCGGAATTTGGGGACAAGACCAGCCTCGTCGCTCAGGTAACGACGCGGTCCGGCCTTGGGGCCGGACGCTGGTTCGGCAATGTCGATGCTTCATATGGTTCGTTCGGTACCGCCGGGGGAAGCATTGGTCTTGGTTATGGCACCGCCCGGATCGGAAATTTCCTCGCCCTTGATGGAGTCCGGAGCGGACGATTTCTGGATGCGCCGGAATTCACGGCGTTTCACGACATCGGGAATAACCAAACGTTATTTGACCGCTTTGATTTTCAACCCACCGGCAAAGATGTTTTTCACCTGAACCTGTTCGCGGCCCGCAACTGGAGTCAGATTCCCGATGATTATGATCAATTGATGCCGGTGCAGGACCAGCGGCAGCGCGTTCTCACCTGGAACATCGCTCCCGGCTATCAGCACACTTTCGGCGCGCATACGCTCCTGACGATCAATCCGTATATCCGCAAGGATCAGTTCAACTATTATCCGGGTCGCGATCTGTTCAGCGATCTGCCCGCAACACAAGGCCAACAGCGCCAGCTTCTGAACTGGGGAGTTCGGGCCGACATCTCGACGACCATTCGCCATCACAACCTGAAGTACGGGATCGACTTGAAGCAGACACGTCTGCTCGAGAACTTTCAATTCGGCGTGACGGACCCCGGTTTCAATTCACCCTGCGTCGACTCCGGCGGGAGTCCGATCGCCGACCCCGGGTTGACAGATCCGGCGCAGTGCGCCTCCGCGGGATTCAACCCCAATACGGCAGACAACCAGAATGTGAGCGGGGCGCCATTTTCCCCAGGGCTGCGACGTTTCGATCTGACGCGCGGTGGAAACCTGTTCGGCTATCACGCGACCGCGAACATCAACCAATTCGCCGGTTATGTCCAGGACGCCATCACGGAAGGCAACTTCCTGTTCAACGTAGGATTCCGGATCGAGCGCTACGACGGCTTGGTTTCGAAGAGCGGACCCCAGCCTCGCGCCGGCATTGCTTACAACGTCAAAATGACGGGAACGATCCTGCGCATCGCGTACGCGAGGACTTTCGAAACCCCATTCAATGAGAACCTGCTGCTGTCGAGCGCGACGGGGTTAGGCGGCTTGGCGCAGAATGTATTCGGCTCGGTGGGAGTTCCGATCAGCCCGGGGAACCGCAACCAATTCAACGCCGGTTTTCAGCAGGCGATCGGCCGATTCCTCCTTATCGATGCCGACTACTTCTGGAAGTACACGCATAACGCTTACGACTTCAACGTGCTTCTGAATACCACCGTCACCTTTCCGATCGCCTGGCACAACTCGAAGCTGGATGGTGTCACAGGGCGCGTGAGCACAACGAATATCCATGGATTCCAGGCTTATTGGACGTTTGGCCATACCCGCGCCCGCTATTACCCGCCAGAAAATGGCGGACTGATTTTCCAAGGCGCGCCGCTCGCGGGCGGCGTCTTCCGCATCGATCATGACCAGGCGTTCCAATCCACCCTCAATTTTCGCTATCAGCGTCCACGCAACGCTGAGTGGGTCGCGCTCGTGTATCGATACGATAGCGGGCTTGTTGTGAGCGGTATCCCGGATGCCGGCTCGGCCCTGGCGCTCACCCCGAACCAGCAGGTCTCAATCGGCTTGGCTTGCAACGGAGTATACGCCAGAGTTCTGAACCCGCTGAGTCCCGCCAACTGTGCGAACGGGCCGGTGACCTCCAAGCTCATTACCCTGCCCCAAGGTGGCTTCAACGGAATTCCGAGCCAGGAGAATGACGATTATAATCCCGATCGCGTCAAACCGCGAAACGTCTTCAACCTGGGAATTGGCACGGACAACCTCTTCCACCGGGAAGGGCCGAGGCGATTTACCGCGGCTCTGGAAATCGAGAACCTTACTAACCAAGTGGCCCTGTACAACTTCCTATCGACGTTCAGCGGGACGCACTTCCTTCAGCCAAGAACTTTCGTTGCCCGCATCGGATTTGTTTTCTGATTTGTCGATGAAGCAGCGTGCAACAAAGGTACTGAGCGGCGACCGCAAAGGGATGCTGGTCGCCGCCTTGTGCTTTATTCACTGCGTTGCCGGACCCATATTGCTGTCGATCGCGGGTTTTTCTTCCCTAATCGGCGCGTCCGAAAAGGTGGAGCCGGTCTTCCTCTTCTCTTCGATTACTGTTGGAGCGGCAACGCTGGTTCCCGCGTACCGGAAAAAACATCGTCGAATATCGTGCCTGGCGCTGTTTTTTTGCGGCATCTTTTGTTTGGCCGTTCGACGGTATATGGAGTGGACGTCCCGTGCGGAATGGATTTTCGTGGGCTTAGGTGCCGTGTTCATCATAGGAGCGCACGCTTTGAACCTGAAGTACGTCAAACATTGTCAATGTTGTGATCCTGGCGCCCAGGGCTCCAAACCATCAAACGCCCTGTCAGAGGGTCGCTAGCGATAGAATTGATCTGAATCCTGAATACGTGATGGTCGAAAAGGAAACTTCGTTCTGCACTTGGAGGTGCCTATGAATCGAATTTCGATGCTGCGTCGTCGCTTGCCCGTCGTCCTCGGGATGATGACATTTCTATGGATCGGGGCGATAAGAGCCGATATCGACCCCAAAGCCGTCGGTTATCAAACTCCCGATAAGATCAAATGGGTCGAGAGCCGCAACGGTGCTTCAGCATCGGCTCTCATAGCTGGCGATCCTAATAAGGAGGGCAGTCTTTATGTCCTGCTCATGAAATGGCACCCGCATCACAACAGTATGCCCCATTTTCATCCGAAGGACCGCTTTATTACGGTTCTTTCGGGAACCTGGTGGGTTGGGACGGGGACCAACTATGATATGAACACTACTGTCCCCATGAAGCCAGGGACCGTCGTGACCGATTTTGCCAACGGCATTCACTACGACGGGGCCAAGGATGAGGAGTGCGTCTTAGAGATTGTCGGTATCGGTCCCGCCACCGCAACGCCGGCCGGTGGCAAGAATTAAGACTTATTCGTTACCTCTTCTCGTCACAATGCATATCGGCCTGACTGTTCGCGTGCAGTCCGCTTCGAGTTTGGCAGAACCGGCAAGACACGTGATGGCCCGGGCGGCGACGTTTCTCCACCGTTGCGTTGCCACACCACAGGTTACATAATGATTGGCATGCGGGCCACACGTCGTATGCTGCTACGTCGGAGCGCCGGTGCTCTGCTGACTTCCTTTGCTGGTCGCCTCCTCGCGCAACAACCACCACCTGCACAGCAGGACGCCGTCTTCGTCTGCCCGATGGATCCGGACGTCCGCAGCACCAAACCCGGCGTGTGCTCCCGATGCGGCATGAAATTGGTCGCGGGCCTGCCCGATCCGGTCGAATACCACGTCGACCTCTCCGTGACGCCCCGTTCCCTCAAAGTCGGCCAAAAGGCGCGTATCACCTTCGGCATTCATGACCCCTGGAAAGACCGGCCGGTCACGCACTACCAGATAGTCCACGAAAAGCTCTTTCACATGTTCATCGTGAGCCAGGATCTCAAGATCTTCGTCCACGATCACCCGGTCGGCCCGGATGACCAGGGCAACTTCACATACAATTACACGTTCCCCCAGACCGGTATGTATCGCCTCCTTGGCGATTTTTATCCCGACGGCGCTACCCCGCAATTGATCGCGAAGACGGTAATCGTTCCTGGCATGCCGCCCGCCCCGCCCGTCATGACGCGCGATTACTCCACCAAAGACACGGAGAACATGCGCGTCGAGCTGAAAACCGATCCCGAGCAACCCCTCGCCGGCCAGAAAACGCAAATGTATTTCCACGTGGGCCCGGTGGAAGGCTTCGAAAAATATCTAGGGGCCTGGTCTCACATGCTGGCGGCGAGCGATGACTCCATCGATCTCATACACACCCATCCGCTCATCGCTGATGGTGGTCCCCAGGTTCAGTTCAGCCTGGTTTTCCCGCGGGCCCGCACCTTCCGCGTTTGGGTTCAGTTTCAGCGCAAGGGCGTGGTCAACACCGCTGCGTTCGACGTTCCCGTAAAAGCTCTGGCGTAGCCGTGCGGCTGCTGCCTGCCTTCGTCCGCGCTGTGAACCCAACTCGCTGCGCGGCGGCGCTCATTTGCGTTTTGGAGGCTGCTGGTTTCTTCGTGCCTCAGGCTATTCATTAGCTCATTTTTGAAGGCCGCCCATCGGTTCCGTGGCCCGCGGCATTCCTTCCGGCTCAGTGGGCCGGATTCTGGGCGACATGCTCGACAATCGGCCCTAGATGTTTATTGATTCGGATCAGGTGCTCCAGAAGAGACGAACATCAGGAGTGATCCGGCTAGAAAGAGCATCGTCTGGGCGAGGGACTGGCGCAGACCTCGTTCGTGTTGCATCTCCGGCATCAGACTGGCCGAGGCGACATAAAGGAAATTTGCGGTAGTGAAGGGAAGCAGCACCGTCGTAACGCCCATCAGTCTGGTTCCTAACGATAGAACCAGAAGAGCCCCAAGCGCTGCAGTGGACGCTGCAAGGAGACTGAGGAAGACGGACCGTACGATCGGAATGCCCTTATGAATCAAAATGCTGACGTCGCCAATGTGGTGCGGTACTTCATGGAATAAAACGGCGATCGTAGTGATCACACCGAGATGCGTCCCAGTTATATAACCGGTCGCGATTGCCATCCCATCGATGAAGCTGTGAATGCCGGCACCGACCAGGAGATTCGTGATCATCGGCCGGCTACGGTCCTGGGGCGCTTTCATATCGGAATGGCCCGCTTCATGGGAATCGAAGCTGGGCTGACCAATGTGAGTGTGGCCTTCGCACCAGACGCCCAGAACCTTCTCCAGAACGAAGAACGTAAGAAAACCCGCGAGTAGCAACGCCGGAAGCTCCCGCCCCGGTCCAACTCTTTCGACGGATTCCGGCAGCAGGTGCCCAAAGGCCGTACCCAGGAGCGCTCCCGCCGCCAAGCTCACCAGGAGTGGAACAGCCCGGGCCAGCCGACGGGGATCAAAGGACAGGGCCAACAGCCCAGCAAAAGACGCTCCCGCAACCAATACGACGCTGCCGAATGTGTAGATCCAATGGATATCAAGAGGATGCATCGTACGAGTCGTAGTTGGTCGAAAGAATCCGCCAGAGAGGGGTTGCGGCTGGCATAGCGAACTCTGGATGGAACTCTTCAGATTGTAGGATGTTCGGGCGGAACCCTACGGAATTATCTCCAGCGGGCCGTCATATTCCATCAACGGCTGGTTTCCCGCCTTAGGCGGCCCGGAGCTCGCGGCAAGGGCCGTTCATTCGGAATCAGCGCCCGCCCGCAAGCGCCTTATGCCGTCTGCAAGAAACGGGTGGATTATAATGCCAATCAATTTTACGCTTAATTCAGTATGCTAGATGTCGCACTCAGCGGGACGCCTGAAGTTTCGCCGTTGAACCCTAAGACAAGATCCGTCCCGGAGGCACGCATTGCGGCGAACCGGCAAGCGCGGTTTGCTTTACGCTCTAAGACGCCCGGAAGAGAGCGCTGGTTTGTCGGTCTATTGGAGGACAATCCTCATCTCGCCGCGGCCATTGAGCTGGTCCTACGGAGCGAAGAGGGGATCGAACAAGTTTCTGCCAACTCTCTAACCGGCAAAGTGCTGGTTCGTTACCGGCCGGACACGATTTCGGAGCCGGTCGAGTCCCTGCTGCGCCGTGCCGTGGCGGCTGGTCCGATGAGCCATGAAGAGTTCGAGGCCCTTCGATCCGAGCAGCCGAAGTGTTCGTACTCGAAACAGTTGCTCACGGCAGAGATCGCTTGTTCCCTTTCCCATATGGTTCTGTTCGGAGGTATCTGCCCGGTCGGACTAGCTGCAACAGGTGTTCTCCTCCTGCTCCATCGCCGCTCCAGGGCGCATTCTCATGCCTAATGCTGGCTGGAGTCCCGCAGGGTCGTAGCGGATCAGGCGGGATGAGTTAAATACGACAAGCAACGTGCTGAGATTGTGCAGCACTGCCGCAAGAATAGGATTGATTGTTCCGGCGGCTGCGAGATATAAGCCCACCGAGTTTACGCCAAACGCCATCGCGTAGTTCTGGCGCACAACGCGCATGGTACGCCGGCTGATGTCCATCACGTCGGCGACGTGCCGCAAGTCATCGGAAGCCAGAGCCACGTCGGCAGTCTCCACCGCAATATCCGAACCGCCGGCGCCCATGGCGAAGCCCACGTCGGCAATCGCCAATGCCGACGCGTCGTTAACCCCATCGCCCACCATGGCGACACGACGGCCCGAAGCGCGCATATCGCGGATCAGTTCGAATTTGTCGTCCGGCAGAAGCCGCGCCCGCCATTCGGTGACACCGACCGAAGAAGCTACGTGTTCGGCTACGCCATCGAGGTCACCGGTAAGCATCACCAGCCTGGAAACCCCGGCTTGGCGTAGCTTGACCATGGCCGCGCCCGCCTCCGGCCGCACCCGAACCGATACCGCAATCAGGCCCACGAGGCGGCGCTGGTGGGCCACGTAGACCACGGTTTCGGCAGGGCCGATCTGTGACCGGAACAGCCGCTCATTAGCGACGGAGACCTCCACTTGAGCGTCTTGAAGAAACTTCCGGCTCCCCACCAGAACTTCATGCTCCTCCCAACGAGCGCTGACACCGCGCCCTGCCAGCAGTTCGAACTCGACGCCTTCCTCCGATTTGGCGCCATCCTTGCCGGCAGCGCGTACAATCGCGAGCGCCAGCGGATGCTGCGAGTGCATCTCGGCGCGGGCGGCCAGGTGCAATACTCGTTCGCCGGTATAGCCCTTGGCACAGGAAATCACACGGCTCACGCTGGGCTGACTGTCGGTCAATGTGCCGGTTTTATCGAAAGCGATGGTATCGAGCGCTGCCATCGACTCGAGGTGCGTACCGCCCTTAACCAGAATGCCCCTGCGCGCGCTGTTGCCAATGGAAGCGCTGACCGCAGTCGGCGTGGCTAACCCGGCTGCACAAGGGCAAGCGACCAGCAGCATGGTCAGGGCCCGCCGCGGATCGCGCGTGATCAGAAATACGAGTCCCGCCGCGAGAAACGAAGAAGGGACGACCTTCTTCGCAAAGGCATCGCCGATCGTCTGAATCCGCGGCCGCAGTGCATGCGCCAACTCGACGCGCTGGATCAGCTTGCCCACTACCGTGCCCGCGCCGACGCCGGTGACCTTGATTCGAATGGCGCCCGCCATCAACAGCGTTCCCGCGTATACCGCGTCGCCTGCCTCGCGGACTACCGGCATGCTTTCGCCAGTGATCGGCGCCTCGTTGATGGTTGCCGTGCCCGATTGGATTAACCCATCCACTGCAATCTTCCGCCCGGCCCGCGCCACGGCGATCACTCCGGGGCGGACTTCGTGTACCGGCACCGACACCTCAACGCCATTTACTAAAATCCAAATCTCCTCATCTTCAGCTGCCAGCAGATCCCGGATCGCGGCTCTGGTGCGCCGCAGCGTCAGGACTTCCAGATACTCGCCGAGATTCAGCAGCCAGATGACGATCAGCGCGGTGACGTTCTCGCTCAGCGCGATGCTCGAAAGGGTCGCCGCTCCGATCAGAGTACCGGTTGTGATGCCGGCCTGCCCGGTAGCGGTGCGATAGAACGCCCGCAAAAAGTCGAAACCGGTGATGACGATGCCGGAAACCGAAAGCACCATCACCGGACCGGCGAGCGGACCGGCGGCCACGCCGCCCCAGATCACGCGGCTGAAAAGAATCAGCGAGAGTTTAATTCCGCCAAGAACCAATCTCTGAATAAGCCTGCGCACCTTACGATCCGGCGCGCCGCGAACTTTCCGGTAAGCACTCTCGCTGAGCGGACCCTTGTTCAGAGCCTTGCAGACGATGGATCGAATCTCTGGAGGCGGTTGTGACGGGTGCCACTTGATTAGGATTCTCCCCGTCACAGGATTTGCCTTTACCAGCAAGACACCGGATTCCTTGCGGAGGGCGATCTCCACGGCAGCTGCGAGGCGCGGATTAGACTCTATGGCCGGTACTTCCCAACGCTGCCGTCCAGGGACCTCCGACACAACAGTGAGTTCGGAATCGAAACAGGCAACCTCAGTCTGCATTAGCTGTGCTGCTCCGTTTCAGACTGGTCCAGATCGGCACGTGCTTCCGCGACGAGTTTCTGCATCTCTTCCCCGGCAGTGGTGCTTACGGCCACGATCTTGCGTTTCGCCGCAATTCCACCCTTAACCACACCCCGCAGGATCGGGCGAAAACGGGCGGGCCGGCTGGCAAATCCCCCGGCGAACGCGCCAATCAGCAATGTCCCAATTACGTGATGCATGGTTGCTTCTCCTACCCCTTGGCGTTGCCGGGCCTGTCGGTTTTCTCCTCCCGATCGAGGGCGGCTTGTGCCTCGCTCGTGATATCCTCGAACTCTTCTTTCACATTTGAGGCGACTTTCTTCGCGTAACGTCCAACGCGAATACCGCCCTTCACGGCGCTTCGCGCCGCGGGGCGAAACAGGGGTGCAAACAGGGCAAGTGCTGCCCCCGACGCCGCGCCCCAAAGATATGCACCCTTCCGGGATCCCGTGGTCGCACGGCCACTTGGTTGAACCGGAGAACTCCCGCTCTCCGTCGCAGCGTGTTCATTGTTCGAATGACTCAAGGCAATTTCTCCTTTTCAAAATCTTGATGCTCCGTCGCGACCGATGCCGGCCGCTCGGTGGCATGGGCCAGAGCGTTGAAGATCAAGTCCATCACATGCTGATCGGCGAGCAGGTAATTGATGTGTTTGCCCCGTCGCCGTCGAATGATAATGTTCTCGGATCGCAACACGCGCAGCCGTTGCGAGATGGTCGACAGTGTTTCCCGTTCCGAGGCCGCCAGTTCGGTAACGCACATCTCGCCCTGCGCGAGGCGGGATACCAGGCGTAGTCTGGCGGGCTCGCCGATAGCACGAAACAACCGGGACGCTCTCTCCAGTGCGGCGTCGTCGACAGGAGGCTTCCGAACGGCTTCGGCGCTGTGCTCATCCGGGGAGCAAGACGGCTCCAACTTGTCGTGCGGCTCTGTCACTCCATCCTCATCGTACCTACAGTTGAACAACTGTGCAAGTGAATAATTGCTGCGTTTTACTGATTCGATAGGCGGGGTATTTTTGATCTCAGACGGACATATATGGCTAACGAACGGTCTGTTTCGGTTGCATGCGGGTTTAGACACCGTCCATACTGTGAGAAGTGGAACAGACCAAGAGGCCAACATTGAAATCGGAAAAGTACGTTGCAACGCGCCGGCGCCCTCCGCTCGTAAATCCGAAGCGTTTGGAACGAGCTGCCCGCTTATTCAAGGCCATCGGCGAAGTGCCCCGCCTGCGCTTGTTAACGCGGTTGGCCCAAGGGGAAGTCTGCGTAACACAGTTGGCGGAAGCAGAAGGCGAGACCATATCCACCATCAGCCAGCGCCTCCGAGTGCTTCGCAACGAAAATATAATCCTGCGCACGCGCCGTGGAAAGCACATTACCTACACGCTCGCGGATGAGCACATTATGGATCTGGTCCTGACCGCCGTAGCTCACGCCGGCGAAACTTCAGCGGATGGAAAACCATGATCATCCCGAACGCCCGGCGCGAAGGAAGCGATCTGTCGTCCGTCCATAGCCACGCGTCTACGCGGCTTTAGCGTTCTTTCGAACTTCCCGCTTGCGATTCGCTGGTCTCCGTTCGCAAGAAAACACTTGAAGCGGCGTTGAAAGGTCCTACTATACGGATATAAAGGTCTTAAAGCCTCTATAGGAGGTCGTCATGAGCACGCGGTTCTGGTTTGCCCTCTCCTGCTTGTTGCTTTCTGGTTCCCTGTACAGCCAATCCCTCGGGAGCGCGGGAACGATCCGAGGGAAAGTGGCCGACCCCGCAGGGGCCCTCATTCCCGGCGCAACGGTAACGCTTTCCAGCGATCTGACGTTGTATCGCCAGGAGACTAAGACGAGCGACTCCGGCGAGTTCCAATTGACGAACATTCCCCCCAACACCTACCACTTGAGCATTGAGGCGCCGGGGTTCCGCCCTCTGCATCGGGATCTCGTCGTGCGCAGCAGTGTGCCGGTCACACTGGAGGTCGGACTCGGCCTTGCGACTCAGAGCCAGTCCGTCTCGGTTTCCTCCGAACCGCTGCTCATCGAGACTACTCCGACGGCACATTCCGATGTGGATCGCGAGCTGTTTTCGAAAATGCCGGCCACAATGATTGCATCCGGAGCCAGCGACATTCTCACGCTCTCCACGCCTGGCATCGTCGCTGACTCCAACGGCTTCTTCCACTCGCTCGGGGATCACGCTCAGATGGCTTTTTCTATTGACAATCAGCCGATCACCGACCAACAGGGCATCCTGTTTTCGACGCAGATCCCGCTAAATGCCATTCAGTCGATGGAGAGCGTTTACGGCGGCACGCCGGCTGAGTACGGCGACAAAACGGCGCTGGTAGTGACCACCGTTACGCGCTCTGGGTTGGGGCAGAAGGCTCACGGCAGCTTTTCGGGCGAGTATGGCTCCTTCGGAACCTTGAATCAGCGGGCCGATCTTGGCTGGGGCGGCGCCAACTGGGGCAACTTCGTGGCATTGAACACGGCGCGGTCAGGCCGCTTCCTCGACAGCCCCGAGTATCGGCCGTTCCACGACATCGGCAACAACCAGAACTTCTTCGACCGGATTGACTATCAGCCGGGTTCCAAAGACGCCTTGCATCTCAACCTTCTCGCGGCCCGTAACTGGTTTCAAATTCCCAACACGTTCGAGCAGAGGGATTCCGGCCAAGACCACCGGCAGATGGTGCGCTCTTACAATATTGCTCCGGGCTGGGTGCATGTGTTCGGACCCTCCGCCACTCTGGCGATCAATCCGTTCTTTCGACAGGATCAGGTGAATTATTACCCCAGCTCCGATTGGACGGCCGATCTTCCGGGCACGATGGCCCAGACGCGGCGGTTGAGCAACTTGGGAATCAAAGCCGATGTCAGCTACCTGCACGGGCGGCACAACGCCAAGGCCGGAGTGCAGGTGATGCACACGTTTCTGACCGAGCGCTTTAGTCTCGGAATCACCGATCCGACGTTCAATCCCGTTTGCGTGGATGACGATGGCGACGCCGTCCTCAACCCCACATTGACCGACCCGGATGACTGCGCCGGCGGGGGTTTTGCGGCGAATCCGGGCCTTTCGCCAGGCTTGGTGCCCTACGACCTGACACGCGGCGGCTCCCTCTTTCAATATCGCGGCCATACCGACATTAAACAGCAGGCTTTCTACGTTCAGGACACTTTCACCACCGGAAATCTGACGCTAAACGCCGGGGTGCGGTTCGACCGGTACGATGGCATCAGTTATGGCACACAATGGCAGCCGCGTCTGGGCCTGTCCTACCGGATCCCCCAAACGTCCACCGTATTGCGGATCGCATACTCCCACAGTTACGAGACGCCGCTGAATGAGAACCTCGTTCTGTCGAGCGCCACGGGCGCCGGGGGACTCGCCGCTAATGTCTTTGGCGCCTATGGAAGCATTCCGCTCAGGCCCGGTATCCGGAACCAGTACAACGCCGGGCTTGAGCAGGCGATCGGATCGCACTTCGTTGTCGACGCGGATTACTTCTGGAAATACACCCGCAATGCGTTTGACCTGGACAACCTGTTCACCACCGCGATCTACTTCCCCATCGAGTGGGAGAAGTCGAAGATGGATGGGGTCTCGGCGCGGCTGCGCCTGCGCCCTTTCAATGGATTCACCGCTTTCAGCACGCTCGGACACACACGGGCTCGGGTCTTCGGTCCGGAAATTGGCGGCCTCATTTTCGGCAGCCCGGTAGACCGCAGTGTCGTGCGCATCGATCACGACCAGGCATTGCAGAGCACCACTCACGTTCAGTATCAGATGGGCAAGAAGGGGCCGTGGCTCGCGTTCACCTGGCGCTACGATAGCGGCATTGTGTCGGGAGCAGTGCCGGACCTGGAGAGCGCTCTAGGGTTGACCGCCGATCAGCAAGCGCAGATCGGATTCTACTGCGGCGGCCAGGTCGCCACGCCATGGCAACCCATTACCTCTTGCACGTCGCCCAACTGGGGCGCCAAGTTGGTGAACATTCCCGCTCCGGGCACGGCGAACGACGACCTGAACCCGGCCCGCGTGAAGGCGCGGCACCTTTTTGATGTCGGCGCCGGCTCCGATAACCTGTTCCGCACGGAGCGCGTGCGCTGGACCTTGCGTGTAACCGCGCTAAATATCACGAACGTGGTCGCGATGTACAACTTTCTCTCCACCTGTGCCGGAACGCATTTTGTGACGCCACGTTCATTCCGGGCGGAATTAGGCGTGGCCTTCTGACTGTAGGCGGCTGTCAGCGGCGGCGTTTGAGACTTCGGTTCGCGCAGAGCTGAAGTGCGGCCCTCATTCCTTGGCGGACATTGATATGCCGGACCGGGGTTCAAGGTCGGACGATACCGAGCGCCTGGAACTTCGTCCAAAGAAGCCCTGCAGGCCTGCCATCGCAATGGTTACCGCGAATTCACGAAAGACGCGCCCCAGTATGCCTCCCAGGAACAGCACCGGAATCAACACGGCGACCAAAGAGACTGTCATCGATACAACCGTGAAGCCCACCTCGCGGGAGCCCTTCACCGCCGCTTCGAGTTACCAACGGGTGCAATTCGCTAGCAAACGGATGACGACTCCGCCCCCGTTTCAAGGGGGCCCGGTTGTGGCGCTTTGCGAGCCGTCCATCGAATTCCTGCTGCAACCGCGCGGTGGACACGCGATAATCAGGCGGTCAGCATCCGGCGAGGCGCGATTATGGGGATCGCAACGAACCATTCCATCCCGCAGTCCGAGGTCGGCTCCACCTCCGGAAAACCTTCGGAACACGGTCACGTCGAACGTGTCGATCTTTTCTCTTTTGCGATAGTCGGCATATCCGCGATCATCAGCTGGACGGGAATGGTTCCGCGCGTCGGGGGAATCGACTGGCTCGCGGTTACGGCTGTTTTGGGCGGAGGTTACCCGGTTTTCCGTGAAGCAGTAGAAAACCTATTCTCCCGCCGCATGACGATGGAACTCTCGATGACCATCGCGTTATGCGCCGCCCTGGCGATTCGCGAATTCACGACCGCACTGTTCATCCTCTTCTTTGTATTGGGCGCCGAGATATTGGAGAGCTTGACCGTCAACCGCGGGCGGAAGGCGATTGCGAATTTACTGACCCTCCTGCCCAAGAAAGCCGTGGTTCGGCGGAATGGCGAGATCAAGGAACTGCCGATCGACCAGGTGCGGCCGGGCGAGGTTGTCGTGATTCGCCCGGGAGCAGAAATCCCCGTGGACGGTGTGGTGCTTGTCGGACATTCAACCGTTGATCAATCCAGCATTACAGGGGAATCCAAAGCCGTTGAAAAAGTGCTCGGCTCCACTGTCTTCGCCGGAACGGCGAATCATTCAGGCATGTTGGAAGTTCGAGTAGATAATCTCGGCCGGGATACCGTGTTTGGCAAGATCATTGAGGCTGTTGAAAGAGCGGAGCACTCTCGGGCTCCTGTCCAGAAACTGGCGGACCGTCTCGCAGCGTGGCTCGTTTACTTTGCGCTTGCTGCCGCGTTCGTTACGTTGGCCCTCACCCACAATCTGCGCGCCACGATCGCCGTCATCATTGTGGCCGGGGCATGCGGTATCGCGGCGGGAACACCGCTGGCGTTGCTCGGGGCGATTGGCCGTGCTGCCCAGAGTGGCGCAATCGTCAAAGGCGGACGGCATATGGAAGCGCTGGGTACCATCGATACAGTCATCCTGGACAAAACAGGAACCCTCACATTCGGTGAGCCATATGTGATGGGGGTGGTGGCTCGCCCTGGAATCGATCCCACCACGGTTCTCCAACTTGCTGCCATCGCCGAAAGACCGTCGGAGCATCCGCTTGCTCGTGCCATTTTAAAGGAGGCGGCTCGGCTGAGAATTCCGGTGGGCGAGCCCGAGGCATTCAAATACATTCCCGGTAAAGGCGTGCGTAGCAGATGGAATGGGGGAGAGATCGCTGTTGGAAATGCCGCTTTGTTGAACGATATCGAAAGTGTGGCGGCGGAGCTCCGAAGCCTTGCGGGCGATACGGGCGACGTGCTGGTCGCCTATCGTGGGCGGTTAATCGGGTCCCTACGAACTGACGATGTTCTGCGGCCGGAAGCAGTTGAGGCGGTTGCGCGCATCCGGGATATGGGAATGGAAGCGATCCTATTGACCGGAGATCGCCGCCAGATCGCGGAAAAAATAGCCCGGCAACTCGGTGTCCGCGAGTTTGACGCGGAGATGTTGCCGGAACAAAAACGCGAACGTGCGGAGGCACTCATCCTCGCCGGCAAGAGGGTGGCAATGGTAGGGGATGGAATTAACGACGCACCAGCGCTAGCAGAAGCGACTGTCGGAATCGCTATGGGATCGGGTACCGACTTGGCTCACCACACGGCCGGTGTCCTGCTTCTTGGCAACGATCTCGTCGATTGTGCCGAACTCCTGAAACTGGCGCGGCGCTGCCGTCGCATCATTCTGTTCAATTTTTATGGCACCCTCATCGTGGACGCGATCGGCATGGGCTTAGCGGCGGCCAGCGTTCTTACGCCCTTGCTGGCCGCCATCGTGCACGTCTCCTCGGAAATGGCCTTCATCTTCAATTCTGCCCGACTGGTGCCTTCCTCGAGATTGAAGCGCCGTGGCGATTTTGCGTGAGTTCCTCGTCCGCCTGCGCGAAACGGCCGGCCGGCAGAACCGGCCGTGTTGGATTGCCTGATCTTCATAACTGCCTCGCTATATAACCCCTCGTAATTTCAACTAGAGTGAAAAGAGAACCTCGGATCCCGGATCGTCGGCAAAGGGGAAGTTGAGATCTGCTGACGAACGTTGGCCGCCCAACTTACCGTTTGCCCGTCCTCCTGGCGCTAAGGGAAACTTCGCTTGAGCTTCGGTAGCCTGCTGATGGCATCTTGCGACGTTCGATTGCCCAACCGCGATTAAACGATGAACCGCGCGAACTAGCTGGCCCTGCAGGAGAGCCGTGATCGGGAGCCCTGTTCCCCTAGCCGTTCGGTAGCAGCACGATCTTGCCGAGC
>CAYMHP010000060.1:0-23028 GCA_964390225.1 uncultured Solibacteraceae bacterium | reverse complement strand
GGTGGCCGCCCTGCAATTCCGTGGCTGCGCCTGGCCCGGCGGATCCTGCCGGTAACCATCGTCGACTTCTGCTATGGCTGGACGCTCTGGCTTTTCCTGAGCTGGATCCCGGCGTTCTTTTTCGAGAATTACCACCTGAACCTACAATCCTCGGCGCTGTTCTCGGCCGGAGTGCTCTTTGCCGGTGTGATTGGCGATACGGTAGGCGGGGTGCTGAGCGACCGCTTGCTGCGCAGAACTGGCAATCTCCTGGTAGCGCGCCGCTCCGTGATCATGGCAGGTTTCCTGGGCGCGTTAGTCTTTCTGGTGCCGGTCGTCCTTTTTCACAATCTTCGGATGGCAGCAGTTTGCCTCTCGCTGGCGTTCTTTTTCGCCGAATTGATTGTGGCGCCTATCTGGTCGGTGCCAATGGATATTGCGCCCCGATACGCCGGCTCGGCGAGTGGCATGATGAACTTCGGTTTCGGTGTCGCGGGCTTGGTATCGCCTTCCAGCTTCGGTTACCTGGTGGACCGCACCGGAAGCTGGGTGGTGCCGTTCGTCGGCTCGATCGTTCTGCTTCTACTCGGCACCGTGCTTGCCTCCCGCCTCCGGCCGGATCGCCCATTCGCAGACGAAGGTTGAAATCAATGGGGCAGGCCCTTTGGCCTGCCCCATCGCGCAATCGTCGCCTATCCTGAACCGCGCCATGGTTGGCGCGGCTGAAAGCAGGATGCGATCCGGTTCCGGCTTAGTGCGGCCTCTGGCGACCCGGTTGTGACGGCTGGTTGAAGTCGTGAAGCAGCGATTCTGCGACTTCAGCCAGGCCATCGAGCGGTGAGACGGTCTGGATGAGATACGGCACGAGTTGATCGGCAACCGGAGAACCGAGGCCCGTTGTCGGATCCCAGCCTGGTCCGGCGTTGAAACCCGCTATTACTACGTCCTTGTTGTTGGCGTCCTGCTCGACGATCGAGTTATTGCCGCTCGTTATGTCATGGAACGAGGCTACATACTGGCTGCGGTTCTCACCGATGCGATAGACCGCGGCGTTGATGAACCCGAGATTGTGCTGCGCCTTCTGGTCCGCAATGGCCATCAGGGACGCCCACGGCGGCGAACCCGCGCTGGTGCCGCCGAACAAATACATGCCTACGGGAATTCCGGGGATGTTGAGGTACGTGAGCAAGCCGTGGAGCACAGCCGCGCTATACGCGACGTCGGGAACGCCGCGCTGCTTGCCGGGTACGGTTTCTCTTTGGAAGTAGGGTTCATCGAAAAGTACGCTGAATCCGCCTCCGGTCGCTCCAAATCCAATCGAGCCCTCGTTCCAAACGATCTCGCCCTGGTAGGTTCCGGCTGCCGGGTTCGCACTCGGGTCGCATTTAAGCGCCGTCAGGCAATATTTGGCGGCGTGCAATTCCGTGCCGCCTACGCCCGCGACCAGCGTGTCACTGGCGGGGGACGAGACCGCTTTCACCCAGGACTTCCCGTCGCAGGTCTGTTGCGCCGCTCCGTCGTCGCCGGAGGATGCAAACAGCGTGATTCCCTTCAACGTCGCCAGCGAAAACACCTGGTGTTCTTGCGCGAGGATGGCGGGATCCACACAACTTTCGTTTTCCCCGAAGCTCTGCGAGATGACGTCGCCTAAGTTATGATCCACCGCATACTTGGTGGCGCTCAGAATGTCGGCATCGTCATTCGACTTCGCCAGCACCAGCGCGATGTTTGCACCGGGAGCCATGGCGTGCGCCCACAGAACGTCAAGCGAGATCTCTTCCGCCCAACCCGTCATGTTGGGATCGCCCGTAACAAACGGAGTGAGACCATCCGGGGCAATCTGGGTGAATGTTCCGAGCGCGGCATTGTTCGGCGCCCCAAGTCCGTTCAAACTGGGAAGACCATAAAAACTGTCGTAGTAATTGAGCTGCTGAACGATGTTCGGCGATTGATACGCGTCAACGATGACGATCGTCTTCCCTTTACCGTCAAATCCCGCACTGATTAGCGTGTCGAATTTGTAGGCATGCCGAACCTGGTAGGGGTCGTAACAGACCGAGGACGACAAACCGACCTGGCATCTGAACAGACCGTAGTTCGGACCGAAGGCACTGGACAACTCGGCTTGCGGACCAACCTGGATAAATGGCGATTTCGGCGAACTGCGCTTCGTCTGGCTGACCGCCAACGGGGTCAGAGTAAAAGCCAGAACTACTGTTAGAACGGATAAAACCTTGGTTCTCATCAATCCTCTCCTTTGGGATACCGTCCACTTGCACACCACACCTCTGGCGAGTGACCGGCGTTTCCAGGCCGGTCAGCCGCTACGTTGGGCCGTGGCTTCTTTCTGCTGAGAACGCAAGGGTAATTCCCGTTAACACTTCTGTCAAGGACTTTTTCGGTATTCGGCGTCCGGAATACTGGAACGTATCGACTTTTAGTACTATTCAGTCGTCCCCCCGGCCACTAAACCGGGGCGAGGCGTGATCGAGGGCGAAGAACTGGGCGATTTCGCGGTGCTCTATCGAGTTGCCCTGGTTTAGCTTAATGCCGGCACCCCGTACCAGTCCCATTTCTCTTTTTTAGCCGCGCGCAATATAATTTGATCCGGCGGAAGAAAGGGTCCTAATATGCCCAGCGGTTCTACACGTCTTGGACGATCCGTCATTTACGGGATCACAATCGCACCTCTGCTGGTGACACTCGGTTTTTATATTCTGGAGCGGGTGCCGGATCGCGAGGAATACCTGCTGAACTTACGCTTCCGGACTTTGGCCGTGATCGGGAAGCAGATTGAAACGAAGCTGGAGTCCGTTTCCTCTGGCCTCACTTACGGCAGGTTCATCGGCCGAATTCCGCAGCGGGATCCATCGCAGCAGTCACAGCCGGTGCAATTTGCGGACTACGTCCGGAAAGTATTTCCTGGATTGCAGCCTATTCCCCCCAAGGTGGCACCAGCCGAGCGGCGGCCCGCAGGGGCGAGTGACGATCAGGACCCAGTTCCCGTGGTGAATCCCCATATCGGTTTTCTGGTCTCCGCCGATCGCGTCCGATTCAGCCTGAGTGAGCAACAAAACGGATGGGAAGACTCTCTGGGAGGCCTGATCCGCCCTTTTACCGAAGACACGAGCTTCGACGATATTCTTCTGGCCACCGAGGGTGGAGACGTGCTGTTTCAGAGGTCAAATGCGCCACCCAGGGTCAAAACCCTCTCGGTATTTCTGAAAAAGCCGGAGACGAAAGACCCGGGAATCCTGGAGATCTTCCACCGGCTGACTAGCGAGGGGAGCGGTGGTGATACAGATCTTCTGAAAAAGGTAGATCTCGATGGATCCGCCTATCACATCTTTGCGCAGCCCTTGACGATCCAAGTGCCCCGATCGCCCGACGGCAAGGTAAAGAACCTGCTGCTTTGCGGCCTGGTCGGCTCGCAGAAGATCCGCCAGGAAGCCATGCATGTTCCCCCGAATTACCTGCTGTGGATCATTGTGCCGCTTGGCGCGGCCCTGCTCAGCGGACCGTTTCTGAAGCTCGTCATGCTGCGCCGGACTGGCCGTTTGAAAACTCACGACGTGCCGTTGCTCCTGTTTTGTTCGTGCCTGGCGATGGCAATGTTGACAGTCGTGCTGCTCGCCTACGCGGAGCACGACCAGAATCTCGAACGCATGAGCCCGGAACTGCGGGATTTCGGCAACGCGGTGGATCATGAGTTGCTTCAGAGCTTCCAGACGGGACGGCAACTCCTCCGCGCGGTTGACACTTACGCCATCGGCACAGACGGAAAGCCGGCAACCGCTAAAGCGGAGAACCGCGTAAGACTGTGGTCGGATGATGGCTTGCGCCGGGGTGTGCCCAACATCGATAAAACGGATTTCGAGTTCGTGTTCTGGACCAGCGACGCGGGGTATCAAATTGAAAAGTGGACGCCGCTCGAGACCAACACGCCGTTTTATCCACAAAAGGGATCGGAGCACTACGATCTTGCGGTGGGCGGGCAGTATTGGCACGACGGGGGTGAGCCGTTCACTAGCGAGCTACGGATCTCGCCCACGACTTCGGCTCCCATTGCGGTCCTGACGATCGTCTCCCACCGGGAGGCACTCGCAGTGCGCGCCGACCGGCGGACATTCGATCCGTCGGCCCCGGACCGTTTGAAGCCGGAGTTCATCTCGATGGTCGCGTCTCCGCGGCAGCTACTGTCGCCGGTGATCCCGCCGGAAACCGGATACGCGATTGTCCGCGCCGACGGTTCGGTTCTTTACCACTCCAAGCGCGAACGGATCTTAAACGAGAACCTGTTTCGGGAAACGGAAGATTCACGGGAGTTGGCCGATGCGGTGGCGAACCGAATCGAAAAAGATGTGCTCGCGAGCTATCGCGGAAACGATGTGATGTTCCATGTTCGGCCGATCCGCGAGATTGACGGCATCCCTTGGACGATCGTCGTCTTTCGTGAGATGGAGCCGTGGCAAACCCTTGGCTGGCAGGTGGTGTTGGACGTATTCGTCCTCTATATTGCGCTGTGGTTCTGGCCGGTCGTGGCCATTTGCGGCGGCCTGCTCTGGTTGAAGGTGACGAAACGATGCTCTTGGGATCGCTGCCGGGTGCGGGCACTGCGGTATGTCTGGCCGCGGCCCGACGCTGCGAGAAATTACGGCGGGGTGGCGCGGATCGAATTTGGTCTGCTCGCAGGCTTTATTCTGGCGCTCGCCTGGTTCACCACGAGGCCGGGTCCGGCCGCAGGCGTGGCTTTGCTGATTTCGGCGTTCGCATTCCCCTTTGTGGCCGTCGGTGCCTGGATTTGGCAACTCCGCGGGGCAAAGCCCAATCGGCAGCACCCATCCACCAGCCAGCCAGAATCCACCAGCCAGGCGGAATCCGCTAGTGGCCCACAATCCCCTGGCGGGCCACGATCCACAAAGGCTTTCCGGAGTTGGCGCCGGCAGTATGGCGCGGCCTTGTGTCTTGGAATGCTCATCAGCTCGGTAATGCCGGTAATTGCGTTTTTCCACCTCTCGATTTACCTCGAGTCCGAAATCCATCTTCGCCATTGGCAAAGAGAGCTGGCTCAGCGGATCGTGCGCCAACGCCACACCGCGGAAGCCGAGATCCGTCCGTCGCGGAACATGTCACCGGATACGATGAACATCGCCCTGAACCTGGCCCTTCCCTCTTCTCAGGACGGCCGGTGTGACCAAGAACAGCTCTACAACGCATTTGATAGCACTCGCGTTCGATGCGGCCAAGCGCCCCCTACCCTTTCCGTCCCTCCTTTCTGGGAACGCGTGCTGCTGTTCGTGAGGCATGAAACTCCGGGCGGACTCGACGCGGCGAGCGTAATGCACCAAACGGCCGAGAGTGAGACCAACGCCTCTTCGAAGGAGCGGGTTGCCGCCACGACGATCATCCCGGACGTGACATCGCAGATTCGGAGCTTGTCGATTCCCCGGCGGAGTGCCTGGTGGGGTCTGTTCGCGTCGCTTCTGATTGCAGGTTCTGCCTGGATTTGGAGCGCCGCTTCGCGCCTCTTTTTATTCGATTTCTACAACATCCGATTACGGTCTCTGAATAGCCTGCCGGAGGCACAGACGCTCGATCATCCCATCCTAGTTCTCGGGCTGCCGCGTTCGGGGAAAGACAGCGCTGTCAAGCGCTACATCCGAGGCGACGGGGGGAACGCCGATGTCAAACAGATTGATTTGCAAAAGATCGATTTGAAGGAGGAGAGATTGGATAGGGCTTGGCTCAAGGCCAGGTTGGAGGAATTGGGTATTCCAGCGGAGGCAAGCCACTCGAAGGTTGTGCAGCCGGCAGTCGCGGGCGCGGCTGCAGGCGTGGGCATAGGTGTTAGTCAAAAACTTGCTGAGACGGGCGCGCCGTCGGCATCCCTTCCGGCCACGCCCAGAAAGAAGCCGGAATGGGTTCATATCACCAACCTGGAAGCGGCGCTTCAGGAGAAGGGGCGCCGTGACATTGCGCTCCGCCTGATTGATACGCTGCTGCTCTATCGGCCTCAAGATCGGCCCGGGATTATCGTGACCTCCGTCGTCGATCCCATGTTTCATTTCGACAGCATCTTTCCGGAGCAGCGCAATGAGATGGAAAAGGATCCGCTGCCGGAAACCGAATTCGGGCGCTGGGCGCACGTCTTACTGCAGTTTGAGCGAGTTTTGGCCGTGGACGATCAAGAAAAGCCCGCTTGGGCGACGAGCCAGCGGTGGGGAGAGCGCCTGTGGGAGGAAGCGAAGCATCATCGCTGGCTGGTTCGGATCGCGTCCTTCATTGCGGAGGATGTCAAGGCGGGCACCGCCGCCCCTGGCCAGCAGAGTGAGCGCAATGCCGGATCGAGGCGCCCTCGCTGGCTGGTTCGGATTGCATCCATCATTCCGCATCGTCGCAAGCCGCGCCGCGCTGGGCCTGGCGAGCAGAACTCAGTCGACGCCGATGAACTCATCGAAGAACTCCATGAGAAGGCTACTGCGCTGTACAAGTTGTTCTGGTCGGCCTGCACTCGCCCCGAAAAACTGATGCTCGTACAACTGGCGCAAACCGGCTTGATCAACCCGCTCGGAAAGGACACGTTGCAGGAACTGATTCGGAAACGCCTGGTGATCATGTGCCCGTATCCGAGAGTCATGAATGAATCCTTCGCCCGGTTCTTGTGTACGGCTGCCACTCAGGCCCAGATTGTTACATGGGAGAAGGAAGCCGGCGAGAGTTCATGGCCGCTGGTGCGCAACATTCTCGTGATCATGGTGGTATTCGCCCTGGTGTTAACCGGCATCAGCCAGAATCACGCTTTACAGGCGATCTCCGGGCTGGTCACGGCAGTAGCGGGCGCGATTGGGGGTACTTTCAAGATTACGGACATAGTCGCGCAGAAATTCAGGGGCGGCGGGGCCGCGGCCGCCTTGCCCCAAGGTTGACGAACGAATTTCATCCGCGCCCGTCGATGGCGCGGTTCTGGACGCGGCGAAGCATTCGTGTAGCAGGAACCGCGGCATGCTGCCGCGGCCGTAGAGGCGCGCTCCTATCGCCGGGCGGAGGACGTCTCGGTTTGCGAAAAGTCCGCAACTTGGCGCGCCGGGCCGGTTAACGCTAGAATGTGCAGTCCGGTGTTAGCGCGATCGGCCGCATAGATGTAGCCACGGTCGTCGACCTCCACGTTGTTGGTCTGAATCGCTACCTTGCAATGCTGCTCCGCGCCCTGGCCAACACAGCGCTTGTCCGTCTTATCTGTGATCGCCGGTACGTAATAAGCGATCTCTTTGGGATGCAGAGGATCGCGAACATCGATCGCGCGCACCCCGGCGTTGAAATGCGCGATGAACAGCACGCGGTTGTAGTAGATCGGGGTCATGTTCTCGTTCGAGGAATGCGCGCCGAAACGGCCGCCGGCCTCGCAGAAGTTGCCGCTCGCTTCCGGAACCGTCCAGGTCGATACGCCCACGGGTTTAGACTCGGTGGTGACGTCGAAGAAATGCACCATTTGCCGGTACTCGAGACATTCGTTCGGTCCGGTCTCACCCACCAGCGCGACAAAATCCTTCACCTGGCCGAATTTCTGCTTAGCAAATTCGGCAAGCTGAACGCGCAGCAGGGGGAAGGCGGTGTGCGCGCCGATGTCGATAGGCAGGTCCACTCTCCCGACGACCGGATAGCGGAGGTTTTCTTCGGTCGGCTCTTTCGGACCGTTCAGCAATTTTTCGCGATCGACGATCTCCAAAATACCGTCGCGGGCATTGTCGTATGCGAAGTACACGCGGTTACCCTTGGGGCCTGTCGAGATGGGGCCGTGCAATCCGCCGGGCGTCGGTCCGCGCGCGCCGGGTTGCTGGCCGGGTAATCCGAAATTGCGAATGAAGATGGGATGCGCAGGGTCGCTCAAATCATAGATCTGCGCCATCCGCGGCGTACGCCAGCCCACGACACCCGAAACCAGGTAGGCAATTCCGGTGTCGCACTCCCACCAGCTTTTGTGGGTATCGCGCAGACCGTCAACGATGACGTTGAGGCGAGTGGGCCTGGCCGGGTCGGTGACGTCCCACATCTCATGCGCGGAGTTGCCGAGACTCCGCAGCATGTAGAACTTACTCTTGTCCGCGTGCGGCAGGTCATTGCCGCTGCAGATGCGCACCATTTGGGCTCCACCAGCGTCTCCGCCCGCGCCCCCCTTTGCCATCTCCCCGGGGATGTGAGCGATGTATTTCGGATGCTTGGGATCGGTGACATCGAGGACGGAGGTCCCGTTAGGCTCCTCTTTGCCGGTCAGCGGATTGGGCTGAACACCGGCGTGGTGGCCGATGTAGGCGATCCAGTGCTCGCCCTGCTTTTGGATTACCGGCTGATAGGCGCTCCGAGCCTGCAGGTCGTTATAGCCGACCAGCTCCATGTTGCTTTTCTCGGCCTTTCGCTGCGCCATGGCGGGCGCCACGAATAAGGCGCTCAGCACCGCGAACCAGCATCCCGCAACCGCGTACTCTCGTCGACCCATACAACCTCCTGTTCATGCCCGGGTCTGAAAAATATATCAGAAACCGTGCATCAGGGCGTCGAGAGGCGACCGCCTTCATTCTGGGTCGAAGCCCTGGCTGCTACAGTAGAACTTGCTTCTAGCCTTGACTACCTCTCGCGGGATGCTTGCGCCCGTGCTGGCGACCGGCGTTGGCGTATCGGGCGCCGCCATTGGGCTTTGGCTTACGGGCATACGCCGGCGCGCGACCATGGTGGTCCCCTTCAGCGCGGGGGTGTTGTTGGGTGTGGCAGTTTTTGGCCTGGTTCCGGAACTGGCGACGGAAGCGGGATGGAGCACCAGTCTCCTTCTGTTTGCGCTCGGCTACGGGTTCCTGATGCTGATCAACCGGTTCGTGGTTCCGGTATGTCCGAGTTGCACTCACGATCACGACCATGCGGGCTGTTCCACGGAGCTGCATGGTTTTGCCATGCCGCTGGTGACCGCCGCCGCCCTCCACAGCTTCCTGGACGGGTGGAGTATCGCGAGTGCCGAGTGGGCCGCTCCACTGGGATTGCGCTTCGCCGTTCCCCTGGCCATCGCGCTCCACAAGCTTCCTGAAGGCATTGCGCTCGGCGGCATTTTGCAAGCGGCGGTGAAATGGCGGTCTACTGCGTTGGGACTGTGTGTGCTCGCGGAAGCCACGACGCTGGTGGGAGGCGCGGGTGGGCTCCTGCTCGCGCCGCGGCTGGGCACGCAATGGACTTTCTACCCCCTGGGCATTACCGCCGGTTGGGTCTGCTATCTAGGTTTCCATGCAGTGCACGAGGAGTGGAAGCATCGGGGCGCAGCTCCCGCGTTCGTCTCCGCATTGACCGGAGTCGCGGGCGCGGCGGTGATTCAGCGCGGCGCCGAGGCGCTGTTCCGATAAACTTCACGGCCCGAGAGCCAGGTCGAGACGACTTCGATCGACAGCAGCTGGGGAGAGAACCGGAACTGAACGAAATCGGCGCGATCGCCGGGAACGAGGCCGGACTCACGTCCCGGGACCCGACCCGCTTTCGCCGCATTCACCGTAGCCATCCGCACGGCATCCGCCAGCGGCAGGGCCGCCTGTTTCATGAGATTTTCCACGCCGCGATCCATGCGCAGCGCGCTGCCAGCAAGGCGATCCTGCCCGGCGAGCAAGACGCGCTGATCCGCGGTGAGATCCACGGCAATTTCGCCGAGTTGGTAACGCCCGGGCGAGCTCCCCGCCGGAGCAGCGGCATCCGTCACCAACACGGCCCGTTCGATTCCCTTGGCGCGCAGCGCGACTTTCAAAAACGAGAGCGGCAAGTGGAAGCCGTCGACGATGAAATCGGCCATCAGGCGATCCTCCGCCAGTTGCTCCCAAATATAGTTGTACCGCTGCATCACCCGGTGCGCGGCGTTACCGAGGTGGGTCGAGAGAGATGCACCCGCGGAAACGGCATCCCCGATCTGTGTGGCCGTGGCTTGCGTATGGCCGATCGAGGCCACTACTCCCTCGCGCGTAATTCGTTCGATGTATCGCGGGGCTTCGGGCCATTCGGGCGAGAGCGTGACAATGCGGATGCGGTTTGCCGTGACCTCCTGCCATCGCCGGAACTCGTCGAAGTCGGGCTTTCGTACCCACTGCCGCGGATGCACGCCACGCGGCCCATCTTCGGGCGAGATGTGCGGACCCTCGACGTGGAAACCATCGATGGCTTCGCCCTCCGCAACGCTGTTCCTGGCGTGCGAAAGGTTGCGGAGTGCAGCCTGCATCCTTTCAGGCTCGCCTGTGATGACGGTGGGGTAAAAGCGGGCCACCCCGGTCGCAAAGAGTTCGCGAATGGAACGCGCGATTTCCGGTAGCGAGGCCGACGGATCGTTGTAGTCGACGCCAGCGAATCCGTTCACCTGAAGATCGACCCACGCTGGCGCGATGTGCAGACCCGATTCCCGCGCGGCTGGCGTGACCGATTGGATCGCGTCGTGAAAAGTAATCTCCACCTCGGCGCCGGTCAACGCGTTTTTGCCTGAACAAGTCATCTCGCCTATGGTTTATTCACAAGTTTGTCACACGCCGATGTTCGTATCTTCAACCAGCAACAGAGCGAAATATTTGTTGAAAAGAACTGGCACATCGCAATTCGCGCTGGCATTCAAACAGGGTCCGCGCTAAAAAAGGAGAGTCCATTAGGCGGCTGCGCGGCGCGGGTGGCAAATCTCGGGGGAGGTGGCTATCCGGTCGCGCAGGCGTCTCACCACAAATCCGCGAAGGGCTGGGCGGACTCCAGCCCTTATTTATTTCACAAGCTTACTTTACTGCCGCGGGCTGGCCGGCATGCACCGGCGAGAGCCACGTATGGCGGTCAGGCTTCGCGCCGTTGATGATTGCGAAAAATTCCTTTTGTAGTTTTTCCGCGATGGGGCCGCGGCGGCCTTTGCCGATTTGAATCCTGTCGATGCTGCGAATCGGCGTGATCTCCGCGGCGGTACCCGAGAAGAACACCTCGTCTGCAATATAAAGCATCTCGCGGGGAACCAGGTTTTCCACCACAGGAATTCCCAGATCGCCGGCCAGGGTCAGAACGCTGTCGCGCGTGATCCCGGGCAGGACCGAGGCGCCTAGCGGCGGCGTATGAATCTTGCCGTCGCGCACCACGAAGATGTTTTCGCCCGAGCCCTCGCTCACGTAACCCGATGCGTCGAGCGCGATTCCCTCGGAATAGCCGTTGGCCAGTGCCTCCATCTTCACGAGCTGCGAGTTCATGTAGTTCGCCCCGGCTTTGGCGAGCGCGGGGAGGGTATTGGGTGCAATGCGCGTCCAACTGGACACACACACATCCACTCCCTCCGCAAGCGCCTCTTCGCCAAGGTACTTGCCCCAGTTCCAGCAGGCGACATAAACGTCGATCGGATTCTTGAGCGGGTTGACTCCCATCTCGCCGTATCCGCGGATCACGATCGGCCGGATATAGCAGGAATCCATCTTGTTGACGCGTACGAGCTCCAGCATGGCCTCCGCGAGCTGGTCGGCGGAGAAGCCGAGGTTCTCCATGCGGTAAATCTTGGCGGAGTCGACGAGCCGCCGAACGTGTTCCCGCAACCGAAACACGGCGGGACCGGACGGCGTAGAATAACAACGGATACCTTCGAAAACGGAGGTGCCGTAGCTCACGACGTGGGACAAAACGTGAATCGTGGCTTCGTCCCATCGGATGAAGCGGCCGTTGTGCCAAATCTTGTCGGTGGGCGTCAACATGCGTCAATTATAACGTAGGGCTACTGATGGCATTAAGTTTGCTATCGTAAACTCGCAGGAGTTCGTGTATGTGGCGGAGATTTAATGCTCTCCTGATTGGCTCCATGCTGATCACGAGCGTTTGGGCGCGCCGCCCCGGAGACCCGCTCGCACCGGGGTGGAATTTATTCTCGAAGCAGCAGGACGTTCAACTCGGGCAGGAGGCTTCCCAGCAGGTCCGCCAGCAGTACGAGGTAGTACAAGACCCGTCGCTGCAGGCCTACGTTCGCCGGGTTGGCGATCGTCTGGCCGCTACTCCGCAGGCCCGCCAGAGCGGCTTTCAGTTCACTTTCACACTGCTCAATGTGCCGGAAGTGAACGCGTTTGCGCTGCCGGGCGGCCCGATGTTCATCTTCACCGGTCTGTTCAAAGAGCTGGATAACGAAGCGCAGTTGGCCGCCGTGATGTCTCACGAGATGTCGCACGTCATTTTGCGCCACGGAACCCACGAGGCCAGCAAAGCGAATTTGATCCGCCTTCCCGCGCTGCTCGCGGGAGCCGCGGCGGGGGGCTCGATGCTGGGGCAGTTGGCCCAGGTGGGGCTCGGGCTGGGCGCCAACTCGTTCATCCTGAAGTTCTCGCGTGACGCGGAAAGCGAAGCCGACGCGCTCGGCTCGCACATCATGGCGGAAGCCGGCTACAACCCGATCGAGATGGCGCGCTTTTTCCAGAGACTCGCGGCCGACGGGAGCCGCGGACCGCAGTTCCTCTCGGACCACCCCAATCCCGGCAACCGGGAGCGGGCCATCGAAGAAGAGGCGCGCACGATCCCACAGCAAAATTACGGCTACGAGACGGGTGAGTTTCAGCGCGTCAAGGCAGCCATTCTCGGGTTGCCCGGTTCCAACAAGCGCCCCCGCGCTGCATCATTCCAACCCGACCAGGCAGCGCCTTCCGGCGGCTGGCAGCAGTATCGGGCGCAGACGTTCGAGCTATCCTATCCCGCGAATTGGAACGCCTACGGCGATCAGAACTCGTCCATGTTGACCATAGCTCCGCGGGACGGCCTGGTGGCCGGTCCGAACGGCGCCACGCAGGTTGGCTACGGGATTATGGTCAGCTACTTCAACCCGGATTCGAAGCGCGATCTCCGGTCCGCGACCGACGACCTGGTCCACCACTTGCGTGCCGAAAACCCGGGCATGAAGGTCAGCTCCACCCAGTCCCGTTCAGTGAGGGTCAGCGGCGCCGGCGGGCTGGTCACGAGGCTCGAGAGTAACTCGCCATTCGGAGGCTCCGAAACGGACGCTCTGCTGACGGTAGCGCGGCCCGAAGGGCTGTTCTACATGATTTTTATCGCGCCGCAGGCGAATTTCGCCCAGCTCGAGGACACGTTTCAAAAAGTAGTGGACTCGATCCGCTTTACCGCGTGACGCTCACTTCGGATAAACCCGAAAATCGTCAAAGTACGTAATGGAATCGGCCACCGTGGACAGGCCGACTCTGCCCGGCTCAGATAAGGCGGTATCGTCGGCTTCGAGGAGACGGCGGTGATTCACGTAGACCTGAAACCGGCTGCCCCGCACGGAGACTTTCAATATGTTCCACGTGTTCGGCCGGATGTCGTGCTTCACCGAGAATTCAGACGGCGGCATGCCGCGCGGCAAAATAGGCAGGCAGCGGCCGTTCTCTATTCGGTAAACACTCACCCCATCGGCACGCGCATCGGCTCGCACCATGTAATAGTTCTTCTCGTCTCTGTACCGGAAGATCAAGCCGCCGATCTGCTCGTGGCCAGATACCGGTTTGAGCCGAACGCTGATATCGGCATCGCGTACTGGCGGGGAGTTCAGGATTGCGAGCGGATACCGGTCGCTGCGAGGGTCGCTTGAGACCTGCGCAAGCACGTAAGGTTGCGTCGGCGCTGTGGTGTCCTTGCGAATCTCCCAACGCGGAGCCGCCCCCTGATTGGTCATTGCGATCGTCCAACCTGAGGGCGTCTTGCCTACAGGTTGGTTATCAAAATTGATCACATTGCCAGGCGAGGCAATGAGGCCAAACGAAACCAGCCAGCTTAAAGCAGCCATGCGGATACAGCATCGGGGGAACTGGCGCACTATTCCAATACCTGTATCCTTTTTAGCACGCTGCACGCAGAAGCGCAGGATCGTTGAGTACTGGGCGCAATTAACTGAAGTCAGCGTGCCGTGTTCTTTCCCATGACGGAGGAGGCTGTCTCCTTCAGCTTCCTGGCCACGGCCGCGCCTGTATACGGCTTTTGGAGAAAGCCGGCCAGATCGCGCTCCCCAAATCGGCCGTTGGCCTCCAGTTCGCTATAACCGCTGGAAGCGATCACAGGAATATCGGGACGAATGCTCTTGATTAAACGGAGAGCATCCTCGCCGCCCATCACCGGCATCGTCAGGTCGAGGATTACTGCTCTGAAGTCGGCGGGGGAGCGCTGGAACAGTTGGACGCCTTCGGCGCCATTCTTCGCGGTCATCACGCGGTACCCGTAATAGCGAAGCGCCGATTCAGCGACCGCGCGGACGGAGGCTTCATCGTCGATGACGAGCACGAGGCCGCAGCCGCGGAGGTTCCGCGCCAACTGATTGTGCTCCACCGGTTCCTGCAACGCCTCGCACGCTGGAAAGAGCACGCGGAACGTGCTGCCTTGGCCCGGCGCGCTGCGGATGCGGATAGCGCCGCGGTGGCCCCGAACGACGCCGGACACTGCTGCCAGTCCAAGGCCGCGGCCGGTGAACTTGGTCGTAAAGAACGGGTCGAAGATCCTCGACTGCGTCTCTGTGTCGATACCGCAGCCGGTATCCTGAACCTCGACGTACACGTACTTTCCGGGGCCCAGGCTTTCGCCCGTGAAGCGGTGGCCTGAGATCTCGTCTATGAGTTCCAGGCCGGTCCTGACCCATACGGAGCCCGGCCGGTCGCCAATCGCCTCGGCGGCATTGATCACCAGGTTCATGATCACCTGATGGATCTGACTTGAGTCGGCTTAAATCAAGAGTAGGTAAGGAGACAGTTGAAGTTCCATTTGCACTAGTTTCTGAATGATGTTGCGAATAATGTTGCTGATGTCGCGCACCAGGGAAGAGACGTCGATCGGCTCGACCAGAAACTTTCCCTTGCCGGAGTACGCGAGCAACTGTTGGGTGAGGCCCGCAGCGCGTTCGCTTGCCTCGATGACGCTCTGGATCAGGGGAATGGCTGGGCCCTGACCGCGGAGCATATCCACAGCGAGGCTGGCATTTCCGAGGATGCCGGTGAGCAGATTGTTGAAATCGTGCGCGACGCCTCCGGCCAGCAGTCCGATGCTCTCCAGCTTCTGCGAGTTGCGCAGCGTTTCTTCCAGAGTATGCCGCTCCGTGATATCCAACCCGATGCCTATCATGCGGACGGCGTTTCCTTCCGGGTCGGAGAAGACTCTGCCTCTTCCGGCCACCCAATGGATCGAGGCGTCCGGGAACACTACTCGGAACTCCGTTTGATAGTAAGACTTATCCTTGAGTGCGCGATCCAACGTGGCGAGGAAAGAGGCGCGGTCGTCGGGATGAATCGCCGAGACGAACGTTTCGAAGCGGTTGTCGAACTTGCCCGCCTCGAACCCGTGCATAGCGAGCAGGGCCTCGCTCCACTCGAGATCGTTAGTACGAACGTTCCAGTCCCAGATTCCCATGCGGCCGGCATCGAGCGCCATCCGCAGCCGTTCTTCGTTTTCGCGTAGGGCCGTAATGGCCGATGACAGCGCTCCGCGCTCGCGCCGCACGCTCTGGTAGAGGCGGGCATTCTCGATGGCAACCGCGGCGCGGCGTGCCAGGTCCTCGGCCAGCGAGAGGTCCTCCGCGCCGTATTTACGGCCGAGTTCGGCCGAGACGAAACTGATCGTGCCCAGCGATCGTCCGCGCAGTTCCACGGGCACGCACATGAACGATGTGAACCCCAGCGAGCGGAGAATTGCCAGATGCTCCTCGTCGCGCGCAAAGCGGACGAGTTGCTCGTCGCTGATGGTCTCCGCCAGCAGCGGCTTTCCGCTCTGGACTACGCGCGCCGGCGCCGAAGGATTGTTCGGGTCTGCGGGATACCGTTTTCGCAGGTCTCGGGCGAGCTCGATCTTCTCCGGATCCGGGTGCGCGACGGCGAGGTTCTTGAGGGTGCCGTCATCCTGGAGAATTTCCACCAGGCACCAGTCCGCAATGTGCGGAACGGCCAGGTGGGCCACGGAAGCCAACGTGGCTTCGTAGTCAAGCGATGAGGCAAGCACCGCGCTCGCTTCCGCCAGGAATGCGGACCTAACACGGCCGTGCTCGGCGTCCAGCCGGTGGCGTTCCTGTTCGCGGTAAAGCTCCGCCGTTTCGATGGCGGACGCAGCCAGATTGGCCAGCACTGTGGGGAGCGACATCTCTTCGGCAGACGCGCAGTGCGGATCGCGGTAGTAAAACGTCAGCGTTCCTGTGCGCCTACCGCGGATTTTCAAAGGAACGGCAACAAAGCTGGAGATTCCCTCCATCTCGTAGAGCGTCGCGCGCCGAGAAGTCGCCGTCGCCGAGTACACGTCTTCGTAGCAGATCGGCTGGTCTCCGATCTCTTCCATGGTGCTGTCGGGCACCTGAACCGCGCGAAATTCCTGCGAAAGACCGGTGGCCTCGACGATCTGCCAGGTGTGAGCGTCTGCGGAGCGCCGCCAGATTGCGCACGCCATTGCGCCGGTCAGGTTGCGTGCGGTTTCCAGAAGAGAAGGAAGGATCTCCTCGACCGCGTGAGGTCCCAACAAAGCGGCCGAGGCCTCCACCAGCAGCTCGAGCTTGTGTCGGCTTACCCCGCGCGCTGTAGCCCCGTCCATCTGTGCAGCCATTCTAATTCTTTCGTGCCTTAACGCCCAATGCACAGTCGTGACGCTGTACGTTATTTCACGCGGCTCAGCGGTACGCGATGAAGAAGAGACGCCGAAACGGGAACAAAACGACGCCGGAATCGCGCCTCGGATATGCGGTGCGGTACCGTTCCAGGAGCATCTGCTCGAAGCGCGCTCGCTCGTCTTCCGTGCTGAGAGCCTCCTGGAACGGACGCAGTCCGCTTCCGCGAAACCACTCCAGAATGTCTTCCGGGCCCCTCAGCACGTGGTAATAGGTTGTCTCCCATACTTCGAGGTGCGTGCTTTGCGGACGCAAGAGATCGAAGTAAAACTCTGGAGGGTTATTGGTAAGAGCGGAGCGCGCCCGGTTCATGCGGTCGTGCCATGCCGCGTCCGCCGACACCTCCAGAATCTCGCGGTGCAGGGGCGAATTGTAATGCGCGGGAACCTGCACCGCCAACGCTCCGCCCTTGGCGACTTGAGCCATGAGATGGCTGCAGACGCGCCCGTGATCGGGAACCCACTGAAGCATTGCGTTAGAGAACACCAGATCGAATGGCTCTTCCGGGTGCCAGGACGCGGCATCGCCCGGCTGCCACATTCCAGTGGGTTCCGCCTCGCGTGCTTTGCGGATCATCTCGGGAGAATTGTCCAGCCCGATCACGGTGCCTGAAGGCCAGCGGCGGCGGAGTGCGGCGGTGCTGTTCCCCGGTCCACAGCCCAGATCGATTATCCGCCGCGGATTCTCGAGGCGAATGCGCGCGATCAGGTCGTGAACGGGCTGCGTGCGCTCGGAGGCAAATCTCAGGTACTGGTCGGCATCCCACTGTGGCATGGAATCCCGATTGTATGCGTTCGGATGACGGAAGGGGCCGCACCCCGGCCGCCACGATCAATACTGAATCGGCTCTGTCGAAGAGGCAGACAGATTGAAACTTTGGGAATCAGCGGCGGGCCCGCCTGTTCCCGGCCAAAAAACCGCCAGGAGCGTTCGAAAGCGATAGACGACGGCAATTTTGACGTTTTGGCCGGGTGCATTGGCCGCAGCGGGCGGCCACGTGGTCGTGTTCGTCATCAGGTTGGTCATGGTGTCGCTGGTAGCGGATCCGCTCGCCGGGGTATACGTCACCGTGACCTGGTCCGCATCGAGCCCAGGGCCGGCAGCTTTGATGACCGAGGTGATTTGACCTATGTTCGCCTGGCAGGTGTTTGGCGAGGCGCAGTCCTTGCCATGCATCGCGGCATAGCGGGTTGCTTCCCTCACGGAATAGGCGAGCGTGTGGTAAGTCCACATCCCGCGGGCCAATTCGAAAAACGAAATGAGTACAAAAATGAGTGGAATTCCGAGTAGCGTAAACTCGAGAATTGTAGCCCCCCTCGAGCGTGCTTGCCTGCCCCGTGTCACGGTTGCACCCTCATTTGCACGGTCCGGGTGATGTTCAAACTCCCCGTCAACAGACCGGGTATCGGAATGAGATTGCTCGAACGGTAGGTAATCGAAACCTGGCTTGCCGGCTTTGAATCGGGTCCCGTCACGGATTGGGCTGTCACAATCACCGGGGCAGCGTTGCAATTCGAAGGGTTCCCTAAATTGGCGACCATCGCCAATTCGTTCAGCGCCCGGGTGCAGGCCCCAGACGAGTCAGCGGCAACGGTGCTGCTGCTGGCGGTGTACTCGCCCGCCACACGTACTGCGTTCTCGACTGCGATTAAGGAGTACGAGTAAAAGCCCATGTCGAGCGCGCCGACGAAGAGAAAGAAAATCCACGGCGCCAGAAGAGAAAGCTCCACCACTGCGCTACCACGGGACCTGCGGCGACGGATCATTGCCGCTGTACCGAAAACCTGCCGAAAGAATAGCCCCACTTTGGGACGCTCGTTCGTGCTCCACATAGTAGCCGCTCACCTAATAACTTGAGGCATTTCGGCTTAATTCGCAATATTGCTCTTTGTTACAATCTTCATTCACTTACTTCCGGCAGCAAGACACGAATGCCCGAAGTTAACATGAAGTGCCGGAGTTCGCCGGCCACCCTTGTATTCAGTGATCGAATTACTCCACCAATGCAGTCTTCTGAATTGGCGATCCGTTTGGCAGAGACGAGTAGTTATTATTGAACGTAGTGGTGCCCACCATGCTAATGGTGCTGGCGACGAGCAGAGTGTACGCGGTATTTACACTGGAATTTCCGTACATGGTGACCGCGGCATTCTTCGCATAGATTATGCCTTGATACACGGCGGTGCTGCCTCCGCCATAGGTATCCGATGCCGCCGGAGCGGTACGATCCTCGAAAAACAACATGCCCGCATATGTGCCAGTGGAGGGGGCCGTCAAATTTACGCTCGAGTTGGCGGCGATATTGATGGGGCTGTAGGTGTAGTTTCCTTGGTCGGATGCCCCATAAGTGTTGTAGAACATTACTCCCGTACCGGAGATATGCGAATTGGCGCTCTGGGTCGTGAGGCCGCCCCCAACGAGGATATATTGTCCGGGGTTCAGCGTGTACGAGTTATTGCCAACATTGATTCCGCCGCAATACACGCCTGGAGATAGTGTGGGATTCGACCAGTTTGAGGCGGAATAATTAACGTAATCGCAATGATAGGGCGCCGAGGACGGCGCAGCGAGGCTGGCGAGCGGATCCGAAGCCGGCAGGACGCCGGTGTTCGCTGCGGGCGTCAAAGGGTTTCCGGTACAGACATTCCCTACGACGTCGTATTCGGGAGCTGATACGCTGCCCCCGCCATTCGTCGACAGAGCGCATGCATTGTTGCTGTCCACGTAGAGTCCACAGCTCGAAGTGAGGGCTGCGGTTCCGCCGACGGAGACCGCACCCGATGCGTTCGGGTTCAGCGCGTATATACAGTCGTTTGCGCCAAAAACAACGCCGGTTGCGCGTGCCGCTACCCAGCCGGATGTGTTGCCGAGAACGGCCGAAAATAGCTGCGGAACTCTCTGCAATACCCGGAACGTCACCCAATACGAGGCAGTACCCGTGCCGGGAGCCGTCGGAGGAGTGCTGTTGATGCCGGTCTGATACGTCACCAGTTGGTTCCCGGAGGATTGAAACCCGTGCTGCTTGGCATACGCACACCCGTCCTCTATTGAGTTCGAAGGGCTATCCAGATCAGCGGGGCAGGCAGTTGGCGTTGAACTGCACACGACTACGCCACCACAGGAAACCGCGGCGCCCCCGTAAGTGGCGTGAAAATCAATAATCGCCGCTCGGGCCGCAACCTCGGCTGCGGTTTGCGCCGACATTTTCAAAAAATGCATGTAGCCGAGGTCGGTGACCAACCCCAGCATCCCGATCACCGGAACGATCACGAGCGTCGTCATCATCAGGATCTGCCCGCGTTCCCGTTTCTTCGTCTGCTGTATTCCCAAGCCGCACCTCCGTTGCCTTTAACTGCTTTGGATATAGCTTCGAAGCCGCTCCGCAAAGAGCCTGCCGCGTGGGTAGTATGGACCGCCTGTTGCCATCGGTTCAAGACTGCGCTTGGTTATTCAATACTGCGCTTGGTTAACGGTGTTGCGCGGTCGCCTCTAATCGGGACCTCCGGATTTCCGGAGCTCAGCCCCGCGAGAGACGCCACGTGTTCACCAGCGTCGCGGATAAGATGATGCCGCCGCCTGCCAGCGCCCACGCTCCGGGCCGCTCTCCGTGAACCAGCCACGTCCAGATGGGATTGAGGACGGGCTCGAGCAGCAACACCGTGGTCGTCTCAAATGCCGGTACGTGACGGATCGCTCGGGCCAGCAATGCATATGCGAACCCGATCTGTACAACTCCGAGGTAAAGAATAACCGCGATATCGTGTGGCGTCGCGAAATGAGCCGGAATCGCCATCGGAAGCGCGATCAGGAAAGCGGCGAAGTTTCCCATCGCCACAGTGGCCATGGTCGCGTCTCCCGAGCCGTGCCGCGCCACCCAGCGCAGGCCCGTGACAGTCAGGGCCCAGGCAACGCCTGCGGCAGCGGCGATCAAATTCCCGCGGTGCGGATCGGGTGCCGTGGCGACCGCTGGCTCGGTTCCCAGGAAGAACAGCGTCATTCCGCCGGCGAGCACTGCGATATACACCACGTCCGGAAGGCGTACCGGCTCGTGCAGCAGCCAGGGAGCCAGTATGAGAACATACAGCGGCGCGGTGGACTGCAGAAAAATGGCGTTCGCCGCCGTGGTGAGACGCGTCGCGAGGACGAACAACACCAGCGTGCCTGCATAGCTGAGCGCGACCGGAAGCACTCGCCACGACCATCCTCGGCGGGCCTCCGGCACAGCCAGCACCAGGATCGTCGCGGCAATCGCCGACCGGAAACTCGCGATTTGCCACCCGCCCCAGCTCGCCGCTTTGATGGCAGCGCCGCCGGTGGAAAACAAAACCGCCGTGGCTACCAGCATGAGCCGGTAGCGCACTGGTGAGTTTTCCATCCCGATTACTTGACTGCCGAGGCGGCGTGGTAGGAACTGCGTACCAGCGGACCGGATTCCACGTGCCCGAAGCCCATTTCGTACCCGATGCGCCGGAACTCCGCAAATTCCTCGGGAGGAACGAAGCGGACGACCGGCAAGTGTTTGGGAGAGGGGCGCAGATACTGTCCCAGCGTGAGAATATTCACCTCGTTTGCGCGCAGATCGCGCATCACTTGGAGCACTTCTTCGGTGGTTTCGCCCAACCCGAGCATCAGCCCCGATTTCGTGGGACAGCCAGGCGCGAGTTCTTTCGCATAGGCAAGCACGTCGAGCGAGCGATCGTACCGGGCGCCGAGACGCACCTGACGGTACAGGCGCGGCACCGTCTCCGTGTTGTGGTTGAGCACGTCCGGTGCGGCTTCCATCACAGTCTCCACGGCGGTGTGGCTGCCCTGGAAGTCGGGGATCAGCACCTCGACCCCGCATCCGGGTACGCGCTGGCGGATAGCCCGGATGGTGAGCGCGAACAACTCGGCTCCGCCGTCCGCGCGATCGTCGCGGTTGACGCTGGTCACGACGGCGAACTTCAAACCCATCGCCGCAACCGCTTCGGCCACGCGTTCCGGCTCGTGATAGTCGACCGGCAGCGGAGCTCCTTTTGAGATCAGGCAGAAGCCGCAACGGCGCGTGCAGACATTGCCCAGAATCATGAAGGTCGCGGTGCGCTGGTTCCAGCATTCCCCCATATTCGGACAGCCGGCGCTCTCGCAAACCGTGTGCAGCCGCAGTCGCTCGACGAGGTTCTTGAGTTCCTGGTAATTGCCGCCCGCCGGAGCGGGAGCGCGAAGCCATTGCGGTCGTGGCGCGGGCGTTGAGATCGAGACGAGCACGCTGGTTCCATTGTACCCGGGTCTCTGAGGTGCGGCACTTAACGCCACATTCGCGCCCGCCGTGTGGCCTCGCACAGCCGCTCTGCGCAACCAGTGTGCAGAAAGTCAGGGTGTTGCGACACTCAAAGTGCGGGGCACGATTTGGCGCAGACAGCCCTGCTGCAAGGGGGGAAAAATGGCATCGAAGGTCGAGGGTTTGCAACAACTGCTGGTCGATGAACTCCAGGATTTGTACGATGCGGAAAAGCAACTGGTAAAGGCGCTTCCGAAAATGGCCAAAGCCGCGTCGGACGAGGAGCTGCAAAATGCCCTCCGGGAACACCTCGAGGTCACCAAGGGCCAGGTGCAGAGGATTGAGCAGGTCTTCGAATCAATGGATATGCGGGCGCGCAGCAAGCCTTGCAAGGGGATGAAAGGCATCGTGGAAGAAGGCCAGGAGATGATTGGGGAAGACCTCGAAGAAGGCCTTCTCGATTCCGGCATCGTAGGTTCCGCGCGGAAAGTGGAGCACTACGAGATGGCCGGCTACGAGAGTGTCCGCGGGCTTGCCCAGCAGTTAGGTCTGAAAGACGCTGCCAAGCTGCTCGAAGAAACTCTGCGCGAAGAGACGCAAACGGATAAGCAACTGGCGCAGATCTCCAAGCGCCTGCTGAAGGAGGCGTCCTCCCGCAGCCGTATGCAGGAACCGGAAAGCGAGAGCGCTCCAAACCAACGGCGCGCCGGCGCGAGAAGCAGGTCACAGAGCAGCCGAAGCGGCGGGCGGTCAACCGGTAATCCGCGGCGGGGTGCGTCGTCGCGGACGCCCCGAGGCTCCCAGCGGAACGCCGGAGGCTCGGCACACCCCCTCACCGATCACGAAGAGATCCGGCAATGGGCCGAGGAGCGCGGCGGGCAGCCCGCGTGTGTCCGCGGAACCGGCGGCAAGGAAGATACCGGCATGATTCGCCTCGACTTCCCTGGGTTTAGCGGTGAGGAGTCGCTCGAACACATCGGCTGGGACGATTGGTTCGAAAAGTTCGACCAGAACAACCTGGCCCTTTTGGTTCAGGACACAACGGGTTCCGGTCAGAAGAGCAACTTCAACAAGTTGGTCAGTCGCGAAACGGCCGAAGGACGGAGCCGCCGTCCCAAAACTCGTTCCGCTCACTAAGTCCCCGCCGCAGTAAGGC
>CAYMHP010000059.1:0-23178 GCA_964390225.1 uncultured Solibacteraceae bacterium | reverse complement strand
GAGCGGGAACTTTGAAGCGGTGTATCACCTCAAAGAGCTTCCCAACGGGGTGGCCCCGCAGATGAACGATTCGACAGCGAACGCCAACCACGGAACAACCAACGGGGGGATGAGTGCGAGCCAGCAGGTAACCGGAGACATCGGCAACGGCGTGAGCTTCAGCGGCGGGAATTATTATGTGACGCTGGCGAACGCAGGGAACTTCAGCTTCGAGCGGACAGATTTGTTTTCGGTGTCGTGCTGGGTGAAACCAACCGCGAACGCGTGGGCGACGCTGCTTTCCAAGCAATCGAGTGTCGCGCCGATTGTGGGATGGGTGCTGGAGCAGGGGGCTGGGAGTGCGAACCCGGTGTTTGCGTTCGACGTTGCGAGCGGTGCACCGACGAACCGGGCGATGGCGAGGACTACGGCGGAGTTCAGCCTGGGTACATGGCACCACATAGTCGCCACGTATTCGGGTACGGGAACCGTCGCGGGGATGAGAATCTACGTCGACGGAGCCAGCCAGCCGCTGAACACTATCAACGATAATCTGAGCGGATCGATTCTGAACGGGGTGATGCCGCAGATCAACGGGCGAAACGGGCCGGACAGCCTTGCGACGGCTTCGTTGGATGAGTGCCGCGTATCGGCAAAGGGCGTCGTGCTTTCCCCGGACTGGGTGACGTCGAGCTATAACAACCAGGGCAACCCGTCGACGTTCTTTACGGTAGCGACAGGAATTACGAATAGCGGCTCCTCGCCGATGGTAAGCCTGTCATCGGGGAGCTTAAGTTTCGGGAATCAGATGGTGAGTACCACGAGTCCGTCGCAGCCTGTAACCCTGACCAACAACGGGCCCGGCCCACTGACGATCAACGGTATCGGCGTGACAGGGACGAATGCGGGAGACTTCATGCAGAGCAACAACTGCCCGATGGGCCCGTCGACCCTGGCGGTGAATGCGAGTTGTGCGATCTCGGTGACGTTCACGCCCATGGCGACTGGTGCGCGCACGGCGGCGGTGACGATCAGCGACAATGGCAGCGGGAGCCCACAGTCGATCGCGCTGAGCGGGACGGGCGTGGCACCGGCGGTGACCCTGTCCACCACCAACCTGAACTTTGGAAATCAGAATACGGGGACGACAAGTCCCGGGCAGAATGTCATTCTGACGAACACTGGGACGGCTGCGCTGAGCATCAGCAACATCGGGTTGACGGGGACCAATGTCGGAGATTTCGGGCAGACCAACAACTGCCCCTTGAGCCCGGCGGCGCTGGCGGTCAATGCCAATTGCACAATTTCGGTGACGTTCAAGCCGAGCGCGGCAGGCTCGCGGACATCAGCCGTGACGATTACAGATAATGCGAGCGGCAGCCCGCAGTCGATCACGCTGAGTGGCACCGGGGTGACGCCAATCACGCCGTGGCCGAACGGCTATAACTACCAGGCGACGTTCACGGTGGGGACGGGGAAGGTGCCGAGCACGCAGACGAACTTCCCGGCGCTGATCTCCGGGACGTATTCGGATCTGGCCACGGCCGGCAACGGCGGAAAGGTGCTGAACACGTGTACGCAGACGGTGGGGAATAGCGCGCTGACGGTTCCCTGCGACCTGATTTTCACGTCGGATAGCGCAGGAACGACGCTGTTGAGCTGGGAGTTCGAGAGCTACAACGCGGCCACGGGGGCGGTCAACATCTGGGTAAATGTGCCGAGCCTGAACAGCGGAACGGTCGTTTACGCCTGGTACGGCAACTCGGCGGTGACAACGTTGAAGACGACGCCCGGCACGACGTGGAGCGGGAACTTTGAAGCGGTGTATCACCTCAAAGAGCTTCCCAACGGGGTGGCGCCCCAGATGAACGATTCGACGGCGAACGCCAATCACGGAACCACCAATGGGGGGATGAGTGCGAGCCAGCAGGTTCCCGGAGAAATCGGCGGCAGCCTGAGCTTCAATGGAGGCAATTATTATGTGACGCTGGCAAATGCCTCCAACTTTAGTTTTGAGCGGACGGATTCGTTCTCGGTGTCGTGCTGGGTGAAGCCGACCGCGAACGGATGGGCGACGGTTTTTTCCAAGGAGACGAGCGCGGCGCCGATTGCGGGATGGGTGCTGGAGCAGGGGGCCGGGAGTGCGAACCCGGTGTTTGCGTTCGATCTTGCCAACAACGGGCCAAGCAGCCGGGCCATGGCGAGCACATCGACTCAATTCAGCATAGGCGTCTGGCACCAAGTAGTGGCCACCTATTCGGGGACGGGCACCGTGGCGGGAACGAGGATCTACGTGGATGGGGCCAACCAGCCGCTGAACACTATCAACGACAATCTGAGCGGATCGATTCTGAACACGGCGACTCCGCAGATCAACGGCCGGAACGGGGCCGACAGCCTGTCGATGGCTTCGCTGGACGAATGCCGGGTATCGGCAAAGGGCGTGGTGCTCTCGCCGGACTGGGTGACCTCGAGCTATAACAATCAAAGTAGCCCGGGGACATTCTTCACGGTGGTTACCGGGATGGCCGGGATAAAGTAGACTCCCCACCCGCTTTTTCGGGAGACGACCACAAAGCCAAGCTGCCGAGTGCAGTGCTATGGAGCCCAACTCTGCGATACAAAGCGACCGCAGCCAAAATATTCCATAGCACCATGCCGACTCCGTAAGCTACGGCAGCGCCTTCGGAACCCCAGCGTGGCACCAGCGCAAAGGTGAGCGCCACGTTTGCTACTGCGCCGAAACAAGTGGCCATGGCTGCATCTCGCTCGTGTCCCGTCATCACCAGTAGAACGCCCACTGGTCCAAGGGCAACATCGAAGAGTTGAGCGGCGCTCAAGATCGCGAGCGTAAGCCGGGCTCCGCTGAACTGCGGTCCATACAAGTACAGGAACCAGCGGCCCAGCGCGATTAGGACGAGGCACACCGGCGCGGCAGCCACCAGCGTCCACCGTGTCAGCCGGGTTATGAGTCTCTGGAGGCGTTCGTGTTCTCCCAACGTATAAAGACTGGCTATGGTCGAAGCAAAGGCCGCATTCTGCACAACCAAGGGGAACGAGACAAACTCCGCGCCCTTGTGCGCCACGGTATAAACGCCGACCGAAGCCGCGCCTTTGAGCGCGCCGAGGATGATGGTGTCCGCCTGTCCGAAGAGCACGCTGATACCTGCGACAACGAGGATTGGGAGTGCGCTGCGCATCAGCCCCAAATTTCGAGTGAGGGGGGCCGCGGCTCGCGCCGGTTCGGGTATGGTCCGGTAGAGAAGAGTCACTCCCGTCGCGAAGGCTATCAGAGTGGAAACAACCGTCAAGCTCATCGCCACGGGTGCCGTTAGTCCGTCGCGATTGAAAAAGTAAATTGGCAGCAGAAGCGCGACGAGTATAGCCGGCTGAATCAGTTGTTCCGGCAGGCTGCCCAGTGCCACCCGGTGGAATCCCTGCATGGCGGCCTGACGAACCCTCGTCAGCGCCACCAAAGGCACCAGTAGCAGAGCCATCCGAAACGTGGACAGCATTCCGGGGGAAGCCTCTCTGCCGAGAAACAGCCAGGCTGCGAGTCCGCCAAGTACCGCGAACGCCACAGATGTGAGAAATACTGCCGCGGTCGCCTTCTTCAGCAAACCCCGCAATCTTCGCCAATCTCGCTTGTCATGGTAGGCGGCCACGTCGCGTACCAGCAACTGATCCATTCCAAGCACCGCCGGAACGGTGATTAGGGTCATCCATGCCCACGCGTAGGTGTAATATCCGTACGCTGCTCTCCCTAATAAACGAGCTAGCAGAACCGTGCCGGTGAATGCTAGAGTTGAGAACGCGATTCGAAGCCCGAAGAGGCCGACCGCCCCGCGGGCCAGCCGGTCACGGATGGCGGACGATTCCTCTCTGCCTATAACAAGCTGGCTGAGAGTGGTAAAGCTCGCGCGCATGCAGGAGGACTCCTGAGTATAGCCGCTCGAAGGATAGCAGACGACGCCGGGCGCCGGAAATTCGGTACTACTAGTACGGCTCCTCGGCAGGAGTTCTTGGGTATCCCCAGGTGAACAGCTAAAATACATGGAGATTGGCGGTACCGAAGCACGTTCCATGAGCAACCTGGTCTTTCTCAGCGGCGATTTCTGCTCGGGCAGTACGCTCCTGTTTACGCTGTTTCGCGCTACGGGCGAATACCACTGCCTTTATGAGCCGCTACATCCGCTACTTCGGGAATATCTGATCTGGCCACTGCGCGCCTACGAACATCACTATTTCGTGAGAGATTATTTCAAGGAATTCAAGGGCTTCCATCAGATCAGGGAACTGTTTAATCCGAGTTGGGCCACCCACGCACTCTGTCTGACCGCCGAGGATCGGGCAGATGACCTGTACCGCTATCTGAACTATTTAATCGAGACCGGGTTCACTCGCAAAGACAAGGTGTTGCTGAAGTTCAACCGAACGGCATTTCGCCTTCCCTGGCTGCGGGCGCGGTTTCCGCAGGCGAAAATCGTCCATATCTACCGTGACAAGCAGAGCCAGTGGAAGAGCATCGTGGCGCGCGGGCAGGAGTACCTCGGCCGCGAGGACATCGGGCAAGGCAGCCCGGCATTTGAAGGGTTCAATATCGGGAGCTGGTGCGAGGATCTGAAGACTGTCTTTCCGGAACTCGCGCTTGCGCAGTCGAGCAACGGTTTCGAGCGCTTTTCGAAACTTTATGAGCGCAGCCTCGCCGCCCATCGTGCCAACGCCGATATCTCCATCGAATACCGCGCGTTGTGTAAGGACTTCGAAACGCAGTGTCAGCGGATGTTCGAGGTGGTTGGATGCGGCGCTGACATTGCGCGGCTCAAGCCGCTAGTCGTACAGCCCGAATTCCAAAAGCGCTCTCCAATCCGCGCCACGAAACTGTCGGCCAGGATCGGCGATCTGGTAGATCGCGCCGGCCGCAAATACGCCAGGGCCAGGCTGCGGATCGAGGACAACTGGCGTTTCAGCGGTAGCCGCCCACGAACCCAGGTTCAGAATCCTGGGTAACTATCCCGACAAAAATCTTGAGCCGCAAAGCAAGCACGGGAAGAATCCAACGAGAAAACTCGTGATATGCCAGGATCGGCGTTGATGAGCTACTTGCCCTGCGATCTGGTCATGAATGGCGAATTCATGCGGCGGCACACTGGATCCGAATATTTTGCAAGTTGCCTACAAAAATGGCATTTTTCTGCCCCTCAGTGAGGGAACCGCAGACGTTAACTGATGCTTGTCTCTTTGGAACCCCAGATGCATAGTTTAGCCTCTTAACGCTGCGCAGAGGATGCTTCCATGAAACGCATATTAGTCAACGGTGCTGGTGGGTTTATCGGCAGTCATCTCGTAAAACGCTTAAAGGCCGAAGGATTCTGGATCCGCGGGGTGGACCTGAAGCAACCAGAATTCAGTCCGTCGCAGGCTGATGAATTTATTGTCGGCGATCTCCGCGATCAGGGTGTCGCGCGGGCCGTTGTCGAAGGCATTGATGAAGTCTATCAGCTTGCGGCCGATATGGGTGGCGCGGGCTATATCTTCAGCGGCGAGCACGATGCCGCCGTAATGCATAATTCAGCAACCATTAACCTGAACACGCTGGAATATGGCCACCGCGCAGGCGTGAAGAAGTTCTTCTATTCCTCTTCGGCCTGTATGTACCCCGAGTACAACCAGCTGGATCCTAACAACCCGAAGTGCACGGAGGATTCGGCGTACCCGGCCGCACCCGACAGTGAATACGGTTGGGAAAAACTGTTCAGCGAGCGCCTGTATTTCGCTTACAGTCGCAACTACGGGGTCGCCGTGCGAGTGGCTCGTTTCCACAACATCTTCGGGCCCGAGGGGACGTGGGACGGGGGGCGCGAAAAAGCACCCGCCGCGCTGTGTCGCAAGGTGGCGCAAGCACCGGATGGCGGCGAAATCGAAATCTGGGGCGACGGCTGCCAAACGAGGTCATTCTTGTACATAGACGAATGCCTTGAGGGCGTGCGGCGCTTGGTTGACTCCGATTTCATTGGGCCGGTCAACATAGGATCGGAGGAGATGGTGTCCATTAATCAGCTCGCGGAGCTGATCATGGAGATCGCGGGCAAGCATCTGCGCATCCGGCATATTGCGGGTCCTCTGGGTGTGCGTGGCCGTAATTCGGATAACCGCCTGATCTCGGAGAGGCTCGGCTGGCGGCCGTCACTTCCGCTACGAGCGGGACTGGAGAAGACGTACTCCTGGATCGCCGAGCAGGTGCGGGCGTCCTGCCTGGCTGCTGCGGTGTGACATATCTAGACACGACTGCATACTCGGGTGGCACCTCTGCTTAACGGCTTCTGCACTCCCTGATACGGCTCTGGCTGGAGTCGGTCGAAGGTAACTTAGAGTAGATCGGAACGTTCAGGGTATCTAATACAGCGAGGCGGCCTCGACGGTGGCACAATCAGCCACCGGCTGACTGGCTACCGTCCGATCCGCTTCAGCAGCCCAGCCAGAGGCCGGTAAAGGCGCAGCCCGAGGCCCACATAGAGAACCGAGCGCAGGACCAGCAGCCGCAGCTTGCGGCGGCGAATTCCATTGAGCAGAGTGCGCCACGGATAGGGCCGGTTGTCGAGGAGCTTTCTGGCCGCATTGACGTCTCCCCGCAGCAACAGGTTCGCGGCGCAGAAGGTGTCATCATCACAGCGGTGGAACGCGTATTCCGCCAGATCCGCGGCCGTCAGCTTGCCAACCCACCCGTCCTTCTGCAGATAATGCTCAATCACCGGAAACGTCCAATCGGGGGTCGTCCGGAGATTATTGTAGCGGGCGGACCAGTTGGTCCGCGAGACGCGATACCGGATCAACCGCTCGTTCAAAATGGCAACCGGAAAGCGCCGCACGATCCGGAACCACATCTCCAGATCGGTTCCGATGTCCCAGGTCTCCGGGGCGAACGGCCCTACCGCTTCGAAAACCGAGCGCCGCACCATGAAGGTCGGACAGCAGAACAGGATGTTCTTGTTCCGGAGGACAAAACGGAAGACCTCTTCATAGCCTAGGGATTTCTTCCCGGCGAACTCGGGCGGCAGGTTCGCGCCCCCAAAAATCCGGCCGTCTTCGTCCATGTAGTGATCGAGCGCGAAGACCGCTCCAACGTCCGGGTGTGTCTGAAGGTAGGCTAACTCCTTGGCGATGATCTCAGGCTCGTAGTGGTCGTCGGAGTGGTAAATCGCGATGAACTCCCCGTTCGCCATTGCCGCGACCCGGTTCATCGCCTGATACCCGCCGAGATTCTCCGGAACGCGGAAGTAGCGGACGCGTTGGTCGGCAGTGGCCTTTACTACTTCCAAAGTACGGTCAACTGAGCCGTTGTCGATCAGGATGACTTCGATATTCCGGTAGGTCTGAGCCAGCACCGAGCTCAACGCCTCGGCCACAAATCGTTCGACGTTATACGCAGAGATACAAACGCTCACCAACGGTTCCGGGGCCGAAGTGGAGCGCGGTCCCGGAGTAGGCGCGACGGCGGCCGCGGCGCCATTCGGTCGAACCGTGTTCCTCACGCCCAAACCTTCCAGAATGCCTCTCCGCTGTTCCACAGATGATTGAGGTGCTGCAGATCGCGGTAGGTGTCGACACAGGCCCAGTCTCCGGTGTGTTCGTGGACCATCAATTGTTCCTCCCGCGCCAGCCTCTCCAGCGGTCCTCGCTCCAGGTCGCAATCGTCCTCCGCAGAAAGATAGTCGAAAATGCGCCGGGAAAAAAGAAAGAAACCGCCGCTGATCAAGCCGCTCGAGGTTTGCGGTTTTTCTGTGAACAGCTCGACCTTTTTGCCCTTCACCTTGAGCTCGCCAAACAGCGAAGGCGGGCGTACCCCAGTTACCGTGGCAATCCCGCCGTGGCTTTTGTGGAACTCGAGCAGACGCGCCAGATCCACATTCCCCACCCCATCCCCATATGTCAACATGAAATCATCGCCATCGATCAGATGCTCGATGCGCTTCACCCTGGCGCCTTTCAGAGCCGTTTCGCCGGTATCGATGAGGCTGACGCGCCAGTCGACGGAGTCGCTGGAGTCGTGCACCTCAACTTTTCTTGGCTTTCCAAGGCAAATGGAGAAGTTGTGGTTGTACAGCTCGTAATTATAGAAGTACTCCTTGATCACTTCTCCCTTGTAGCCCAGGCATAAGACGAAGTCCTTGAAGCCGTAATGAGCGTACAGCTTCATGATGTGCCACAAAATCGGCTTATTGCCAATGCGCACCATCGGCTTGGGCCGGAATTCCGTCTCTTCGCGCAGCCGAGTGCCTAGTCCACCACACAGGATTACGACTTTCACAATGCTATCTCGCCACCTTTTCAAAGAAATTTTGGACAGACCGGATCACGTAGTCGACATCGGCATCGGAGAGAGCGCAGTGCAGTGGAAGCGACAAAATCTCGCCGTAGGCCGCTTCGGCCGCGGGCAGCCGCACGCCTTCCTTACGGAAATACGGCTGCAGATGATTAAGGGCATAGTTGATGCCCGTTTCGACGTCCTTGCTCTTCAGGAAGTCCATGAGGCAGTTCCGCTGCCCGTCTTTGACGCGCACGACGTAAATATGCGGGGCACACTCCCGGTAGTCGATCGGGAGGACAGCAAGACCTTCCACGCCGCAGAAGGCCTCGTCGTAGCGACGGCAGATTTCACGACGCCGGCTGATGAAGCATTCGACTTTCTTAAGCTGCTCCAGACCAATGGCCGCATTGATATTGCTCATGTGATACCGGAAGCCCTGGGTAGCTACAGGCATCTGCCACTTTTGATCTGCGCAGGCAGATTTGCTTTGGGGCCTTCGATCCATTCCAAGCAGGCGTTTCTGGCGCATCAACTCGGCCAACTCGGGGTCCCGGCATACCACCGCGCCTCCCTCGCCGCAGGTAATATTCTTGATGGAATCGAAGCTGAAGCAGACGATATCGCCGAAGCTGCCGATGCGCCGCCCGTTCCAGGTGGAACCGAAGGCGTGCGCGGCGTCCTCAACAGTGCGGATTCCATAGCGTTCCTGCATCTGAAGAAGGGAATCCGGATCACAGGGATTGCCCGCATAATGAACGGGCATCAAAGCTTTGGTTCGAGGCGTGATTCGCCGTTCGGCATCGGCCAGGTCCAGCAGCAGGGTATCGGGCACGATGTCGCACGGCACCGGGGTGGCGCCGGTCGCGCCGATGGCCTGAAACGAGGCTACGAAGGTCAGGGAAGGAACGATCACTTCATCCCCTTCGCCGATATCCAGCGCATCGAGCGCAAGGTGGAGGGCCGAGGTTCCCGTATTGGTCGCCAGGACGTATTCGGCTCCCAAGTAGTTTTTCAGGGCGGTCTCGAACTCGGCTACTTGCGAACCTTGGCCGAAGTATCCGTAGGCAAAGACCGGGCGTAGAGCGGCGAGTTCCTCCTCGCCCAAACATCCTCTGGACAGCTTAATCATTGCTCGTCACAGCGCCTCCAGGCCGCACAGCCCTTCACCCCAGGTTCGCCGCCGCTGCGAATTTATCCCGCGCAGGCAGTTCGCTCGTCTTCGCGCACCCGACCGGGAGATACATCGCGCTCGCGGGCCAAGCCACCTTCTCGAATGCGTTCCGGCCATCGATGATGATCTCCCGCCGCATGGTGGCGCAAATTTCCGTCCAGTTCCACTCGCCGAACTCGGGACACGCGGTTACGATGAGCGCCGCATCCGCGTCGCGGAGGGCTTCGGCTCCGCTGGCACATATCGCGGCTCCGAGTTGTGTCCCGTGGTCGGCCCTGACGATGGGATCATAGGCCCGCACGTGCGCACCTTTGGCCGCCAATAGGGGTATGACTCGGAGCGCGACGGATTCGCGCAAATCGTCGGTTCCGGCCTTGAATGCCAGGCCAAGAACCGCGATAGTAGCGCCGCTGAGCGAACCCAACACCTGTTCGGCCAGCCGCACGAGATAAGCGGGCCGGTTCTGGTTGATGGCCATCACCGAGTCCAACAGGTGAGGCGTGACTTGGCGTTCCCGGGCGTACGCTCGCAACGCGTTCACATCCTTGGGCAGACAGCTTCCGCCAAAACCACACCCTGCCCACAGAAAACTCAAAATGCCGGGCCTGAGTCGGTGGCCATTCAGTACCAGGGAAAGCCGCCGGTCCAGATGCAAGCCTTCGAGTACGCTGCGCACGTCGGCGCCGGGCGTGGCTTCACATACCGCTGCCATCTCATTGCTGAACGAGATCAGCGTCGCCAGCAAGGCATTGGAGGCATACTTGATCATCTCGGCATTCCGCAGAGAGGTAAAGAGTGTAGGACAGTGGAACGATTGGAAGACTTCCGCCAGAGCCTGCCCGCATTGCTCGTCCCATTGACCGATGACGATCCGGTCCGGGTTCATGAAATCCTCCACGGCGGAACCCTCGCGGAGGAATTCCGGATTCATACACAGGCCGAACTCGCCCGCGACGCGGCCCGAGTGCTCTTCCAGAAGACCGCGGATCAGACCATCCGTAGTACCGGGGACCACCGTACTCTTGACCGCAATCACCGGGAGCCGCTCCGCACCGCGCAGAGCAGAACCGATCTCGCGAGTCGCCTGCGCCACGTATGACAAATCGATTCCGTGGGGTGTTTGGGGCGTGCCCACCGTAAGAAACAGAATCTCCGCATGGCGAGCCGGTTCCTGAAGCTCGGTTGTGCAGCGAAACCTTCCGGCAGCCTGCGCGAGGGCGAGAAGTTCCGGCAAGCCGGCTTCAAAAAAAGGCACCCGGCCGGCGTTGATTTCGGCGACACGGTGGGGGACATTATCGACGCAGGTGACCTGGTGTCCTATCGACGCGAGGCAGACACCCGTGGTAAGACCTACATAACCCGTTCCAACAACCGTTATCTGCATTGCGCGGCAGTCGCCTCCTGATAATACGCTAGTGTTCGCGTCAACCCGGATTTCAGGTTGACATTTGGCTCCCAGGTAAATCGCGAGCGCAGCTTGGTTAAATCGGGGCAGCGCCGCTGTGGGTTATCGGTCGTATAGTGCACATCGCCGCTGAGACGGAACTGGATTTCCAGATGGGGTGGCCCCGCAATCTCCCGCATGGTTTCGCTGAGTTCGCGAATGCTCACCTCCTTCTCGTCATTTCCCACATTGAAAGCTTCGCCATGGGCGTCCGACAGGAGAATGCGGCAGATAGCGCGCACCGCATCGGACACGTAACAAAATGCGCGGGATGCCCGGCCGTCGCTGAAAAGGACAATCGGCTCGCGGCGAATGGCGGCGGTCATCAGATCGGGGATGATGCGTCCATCCTGGAGTGGCTGCCCAGGCCCGTAGACATTGAACGGACGAATAATCTTTACAGGCACCTGAAATAACTGATGGAAGGTCACGCACAGGGTTTCCCCCAGCCTTTTCGATTCGTCGTAGCAGGCACGCGGGCCCGTGCAGGAAACGAATCCGCGATAATCTTCCGCGGTGGGAATATGGGCCGCGTCCGGATCCCCATAGATCTCGCTGGTGCTGAAGTACAGCATTCCTTTCACGTGCTGCCGGCGCGCGAGTTCCAGCATGTGGCGGGTGCCGGTAACGTTCACGTCGATCGTTTCGAGCGGATAGCGTCGGTACAATGTCGGAGAAGCAATACTGGCGCCGTGAATGATCCAGTCTACGTTTCCGGCGGGGTCAAACGGTAGAGTAACATCATGGTTTACAAATGACACGTCGTCCCTGCCCGCCAGGTGCGCGAGCCGCTCGGGAACCGACGTGCGGAGGTTGTCAACAGCGATCACATGGCACGGCGGGAGCAGACCGGAGTCATTCAATGCTGCCAGAGTCTCTACAACGTAACTACATAGAAACCCGGCCGCTCCCGTGATCAAGATCGTGGAACTGCTGAGCTGAGACAGCGGCCCGCCCAAATCCCGGAGTATAAGCTCAACATCTTCAGCGATGATAGTTCGGTCGGTAACGATCTTCATGTGCGAAATACTGCTTTCTAGCATCTGGGTTGCCGTTCTTCCGAGTTGGGGTGTCTAGACGTCAATACCGGCTCCTGCCCGGCGGACCGAGAAATTAGGAAAATATCTGAGATTTTGGAGAGCAAAAGCGGCTAACGGCTTCGCTGGCTCAGGCCGGAGGCTTTCCGGCTACAAACAGCATGTACCGCCCGCAATCCGGAACTGCCGGTCCGAGGGCCAGTTCCAGGCTCAACAGTTTCTGCCTCTCGCGATCCGTCGCATCCAGGGGATTAAGGATATCGTAGTAAGGCTCGCCTCTCAATCCGGAACAGCACCCGATTCCGACTTGCTGCAGCACCTCAAACTCCAAGGCAGCAAAGAGATCGCGGACCTCGGAGCTGGTCTGCCAAGTGAAGGAGGTGTCGCCTCCCCAGAGCAGCCCTTCCCGGCTATGCAGGACGGTTTCCACATCGTGCCAGCGCCGGCCGTTCCGGAGCGAGGCGAGTATGTTGTAATACTGCGGTCGAAAGGAAGCGAATAACAGGCCGCCCGGCCTGAGGGCTCGACGCATTTCCTGCAGTGCCAGTTTGAAACCTGGAAAGAAGAAGGAGACCTCCAGGAAGACAATGGCGTCATAGGAAGCATCCGGGCACGTTCGCAAGAATGAGGAGATGTCAGCGACAGAGAAGCTTGCGTTCCGGAGTTGCCTGCTTGCCGCATATGCGGCCGCTTGGCGCACTGCTTTCTCGGAGAGATCGATCCCGAGCACCTCAGCATCCGGCGCGCACCACTGGGCCAGCGGCACCGTCACTCTGCCCTGACCGCAGCCAGCGTCCAGATAGGACCCGGATTCAGGCAGGTGCTTCGATTCGAGGTAGCTGGAGATCCAATGCCAATACTGCTGGAGGTAGTAATCCTCACCCGACCGCGCCCCCATATCATATCGCGCTGTGGACCGGATGACGGCCTGGTGGTGGGCCCGCGGATCGGCCTGGCGTTTCTGGATGCGATATAGGGTCTCGAGCGCCCTCTGGCAGACGTTGATGAGGGACGGAACCGTTCCCTTCATCACGCGCCGCAACTCATCGAATCACGCATGTGCGGCCTCGCGTTCCACCAACTTGATGCCGGTATCCTCTTCCACGATCCGCACAAAGCGATCAACGAACGCCTCTTTCGTGAAGGGGCGATAGCGCGGCGATTCCACGAACGCCCTCGCGGCTTCTTTGTAAGCTTGGATCTCTCGCGGCCCAAGCGATCGGAGATACAACGCGAGCTCGTCGTAAGTGGCGAAGTGGCGCATATCGATGAAGCAGTCGGTAGGGACCAAATCCTGGACGTTCGGAGCTCCCCAGTAAACCGGAACGGTCCCCGCGACAAAACAGTCGAAAATCTTCTCCGTAACCCAGCCCTTGAGGATGGAGTTTTCGAAACAAAGCGCGAATTTATACTTGCCGAGCGCTTGCCGCTTCGACACCGCGAATCCGCGGTAAACCTTACGCGCAGCCAGGAGGCGTGGGTCCGGGCGGAACTTTTGCCAATACGTCACCAGCTTCCGGTTGATTCGCTGCAGGGTGCCTGGCTGCCGTATCTTCTGAAATGTACCGGGGATAAATGCCTGGCCCACGCGGAATGTTGGGCCGTCCCAACCACTGCCATATAGCTCGATTTCCCCGGTTCGGCCGAAATATTCCAACGCGCGCATCCGCTCGCTATATAGTTCCGGGCAGAGAGGCTGGTATCGGCAGAGCTTATTGTGGTTGATCATTACCATGTAGCCGCGGTTGGTGTTCTCCCAAATGCCGGCATGCACTTTGTCGAAAGAATGCGGCGTCATGAACGGCAGGCAGCGCAGAGGCCCGCCCACCCACGGCTCCAGAGACGCACTGTCGCTCCAGGAATAAACGCGCCGGAAGGAATGCTGCGCGTGGAGCAGCTCGCGATAAATGGACGGCTCGATAGTCGGGCCTTCGAACGCAAAAAACGCACTCAGAACGGTGTCTTCGCGCTTCGCCACGCGCTTGTACTGTTCGATCCCACCGAAGGAGAAGAATAGATTCCGGCGCCCGTCTGGCTGGGGCGGGAGGTAGTCGCTCGTGTGTAACGGGATTCCCCGCGCATCGAAATACGCCTTTAGACTTACATACGGGGCCAGAACGTCGTCGGCTTGAGTGTCAGATTTGAGATCAAACAGCTTGTCACCGTAGAAGTGGTGGCTGAACGGGTCGATGTATACCGCTATCTTCTTCTCTGACAATGCAAATCTCCTGGATCCCCGGTTTAAAACGGGGATGCGAACGCTGGTAGCTTCGTTTATGCATCTCCGCTACCGATCCCGGCGTACTTGGCAAGGGCTGGCCGGGACGCAGGTCCGCCATCTGCCATTCACGAGCGATCCTGTTGAAACAAAAGCGAAATGAACATGGAACGAGGCCTGGGAAACGGGGGACGGGTGGGGGAGGAGCACCCCGGTCCGAAGATCCTGCAACACGGTTAGGAACTATTTCCCAATTATCGGGAAGTGATGGGCTCAGGCCGGGTCGGCCTCAGCGCGACGGGGTCATTACTGCACAGTAAACGATATCCGGTTCGAAACCGAGCCCGATGAGAACTGCAGCCACTCGGTCCAGACCCCAGCCGAAGCCGAATCGAACGTTCCCGATAGCGTCCAAGCGCCATGCGGACTTGTGGTGCCAAACCCTCCCAAGCAGGAGGGTGCTGCATCGCCGATTGTATAGCAAAGGTCGAAGACACTGTTGGGCGGCCCCCCGCTGAGCGCGAGAGTCCAACTCTGGCCGACTTGGTACGTTCCTGAAACCGCACCGTTGATGCTCAGAGCGGGGCTGCTACCCGGCGAGACAGTAAAAGCAATCCGGTTAGAGGCGGCACCGGACGGAAACTGCAGCCATTCCGTCCATGCACCTACAGATGAAGCATCGAAATTGCCGGATATTGTCCAAGAGCCGGTCGAGTCGGTCGAGCCGAAATTAGGAGTGCAGCTTACCGGCGCGCCATCCTTCACGGCGCAAATGGTGAATGGAGTGTTTGCGAACGCGCCAGTCAGCGTTAATTGCCAGCTCTGACCCACCGTATTGGCGCCACCTGGAGGGTTCAGGCTCAGGTTGCCGGCGGGCGGAACGGTTGCGCTCAGGTTTGCGGCGAGCGACGTCACACTCAAGGCCGGCAACGAAATCTGAAAAGCGTTGCCGCTCGGGGGAGTGAAACTCGCCAGCGGTGTCCAGTAAGCGCCCGGTGTAGATTGTTCGCCGGCCACGTCCCCTGATATCGTGCCGTTAACGTTCAACGTGGCCATGGTTGAAGCGATTGAATTGTTGATTACTACGAGCACCAGCCGCCCAGCGGCATCATCCCGGAACGCGGTGACCTGCACCAGCGGATCGCTGCTTTGAGCGTCGACGCGGAGTGAGCCCGGCTTTGCCCAGCGCGCGTAATGGCCGATCGCATATCCGATGCCTGCGATGTCGACTTGCCCAGTGCGATTGTTAATGAGAACGACGTCGCCTTCGTTGTCTCCCGAGTAGATGTCCGTGTTTCCGAAGTGGCCCAACTGGGAAGCCGTGTCCCACATCGCATTCTCGCCGAAGTACGCGGATGCGTTGGCATATACGAACTCATCATGGATGTGAATGGCCCGCGCGCGGAAGGTATCGTAAGAAAGAGATCCGACGCCCCCGTGGGAATTCTCCGTAAGCCATGCCCCAATGTTGTGTCGCGCGGCGAGGTCGCGGATCCGGTTCCGAATGGCTATCCGTCCCACGTCAGGCGCGCCAGCACCCGATGTCGAGAGGATAAAAGGCACCGAAGAGTAACCCGAACCGTAGGGATACGTGTGGTAACCGATGGCCCCGACGTACTGGCTCGCCTCCGGATCGGCCAAAATGGCCGAAGCCATTTGATACGATGTTTCCTCCGTTTCCTCGGTTCCCACCATGAATTTGATCTTCTGGAATCCGGCCTGCCGCAGACGCAGCCCCGCCCGTTTCACCAGATCAACCACTTGCTGCGTCACGTCGACAGTTCCGAAGCCGCTCAAATCGGGGTTAATGGATGCGCGGTTTCCGGTGGCCTGCTCGTTGCCGAGCTGAAAATAGGCCGGCTCTTCTCCGTACGTGTTCTTCCAATAGGCTACGTTCGCCAGAACCTGCTCGGCGGCTTCATCCAGGAATTGGTCGTAATTTTGGCGGCGAATCGGAGCGAGCCAGGGAGACCCCCACCGTACGTTTGGGCCTTCTGCTCCGAGGTAATAGCCGGTAAACCCGAACGGTCTAGCGAGATCGACGAGAAGGTGCCTGGTATCGTCGAGGTCGCTGGTGTGGAACCCCGCCCAGTTAATCGAAAACGGGTCCGTATTATCGTTCTGCCGCTGATCGTAGCTACCCGGACTTTCCACAGCGGTGCCGAGAGTGCCCATGTTGATGCCGACCTCGCCGTACGCCTTTTCGATGGCAACTGCCCGCAGGGAGCGATCGGTGAGGGTCGCCGCAAGCGCACTCGGTTCCGCTTCTCCGAACCCTTCTAATTTTTGATACGTCGTGGAGGGGTTCACCTGGATCGTTACGTTTGGCGCGGCCCTGGCTGTTCTGATGGCCGGCCGGAAAAAAGCTACACTCGCCACCAAGAGGGCTAAACCCAAGCTGATAGCGCGCACCCACCACTCTGTTTTTCGCGGCACGTTCGACGCCGACCTAGACAATATCCCACCTCGGACTCACAGCCAGCAAGAACCGGACCACCTCACCGAAGAATTCCTGCGGTCGCAACCTGCCAAAAACGCAAGGACCCGATTCGAAGCGATGGGGATCCTATGAGTCATTATTCCACGGCCCCTCGTCGCATCGTCACGTTACCGCGCAGGGATACGACGCTCGTCGGCGGGAGCGTAACGTGGAGTTCCGAGGAGCTATCCGGCGTTAATGCAGGCAGGGCCATCCAGTAGGCTTCCGGCGTGGATTCCTCGCCTTCCCAGGTTGCGGACAGTGCTACGCCCTTGAAGGTGACCGTGGCCATCTTCGGTGTGGGGTTATTGTTGATCATCACCAAAGCCAACCGCCCCGCGGCATCGTCCCGGAAAGCTGTGATCTGCACGAGGCTATCGCTGCTGCGGGCTTCGACGCGAACCGAGCCTGGCTTTGCCCAGCGCGCATAGTGCCCGATCGCATACCCGATTCCGGCGATGTCCACTTTCCCGACAGAATTGCGGACGTATACGGCATCGCCCTCGATTTCCCGCATGGGGACTCCGGGAAAGTGCTTCTGTTGCGCGACTTCATCCCAGATCGCCGCCTCGGCGAAATAGGCGCTCGCGCCGGCATATAAGAACTCGTCGTGAATCTGAATGGCGCGGGCGCGGAATGTGTCGTACCGAAAGGTGTCGCCGCCGTTCGAGTTTTCGGTGATCCAGGCTTCGACGTGATGGGCGTTTGCAAGATCGCGAATTTGATTGCGCAGGTGCACGCGTTCGGGATCCGGCTTACCGGCTCCGGACGTGGAGAGGATAAACTCCACCGAGGAATAGCCCTGGTGATAGGGGTACGTGTGATAGCCGATCGCGCCGACGTACTGCGCCGCTTTGCGGTCGCCCAGAATCGCGGAGGCTACGTCAAGGGAGTGGGATTCGGTCTCCTCAGTTCCGACTACAAACCGTGTCTTGCTGAAACCCGCGGCCCTCAGCCTCGATCCCGCACGCTTGACGAGATCGACCACCTGCTGCGTGACTTCGACTGATCCGTGTGCCCATTCGTTGTCGGGATCGGAAGAAGCATGATTACCGCTCTTTTGCTCATTGCCGAGTTGATAGTACTCCAACTCCTCCCCATATGCTTTCTTCCAGTAAGCAACGTTCGCGAGTACCTGCTCGGCGGCTTCGTCCAGAAAGCGGTTATAGTTGTGCGCACGAATGGCCGCCAACCAAGGCGACTGCCAGCGCACATTGGGACCCTCGGCCCCGAGGAAGTACCCGGTGAATCCAAACGGCTTGGCGAGATCTATGATGTACCGCTTCATCAGCGTCAAGGTGTCCGCGTTGAAACCCTTCCAGTTGATATTGAAGGGGTCGTCATCATCATTTTGCCGCTGGTCATATCCTCCGGGGCTTTCCAAAAGGCTCCCGACTGTTCCCATGTTGATCCCAACCTGATGGTAGGCTTTTTCAATTGCCTCGGCCCTTAGGGCGTCGCTCATATTACCGGGAACTCCGGGATAGACCAACGGAAAATCTTCCGCCTGCCCAAAGCCTGCGAGTCGCTGAAACTGAGCCGCAGCGTTTACGGTTATGTTTGCGCTGTCCGCCGCCGCAACCGGCAGCACGTGCAGCCAAGTGGGGATGCGGGCGCCCAAAGCGATACTCGGGCCCTGGAAAGAAAAAATCCCGGAAACTCCAACCGCGCCGCAAGTCAGGATGACCAGTAATCTACACACGGAAGGGAGCCGTGAGAACATCATGAACTCCTTCAGGCGCACTTGGACGCGACAACCAACGCAAAATCCCTCAACTTTAGACGGCTCATTATCATCAGAACCGACCGGAAATACAGGAATTCCAGGACTGCTGCCCGGATGCTCATCAGCTTTGAGGTGGGAGCCGCCGAATGCGGTTTGCGGCTCTTATTGAGTATCGATTGTCTTCGTTCGCCCGCGGTTTGCGCGGCCCACCAGCGGCACCCGGGATAAACCGAATCGCCAACCATACTTTTTTCGAGGATCTGGAATCCGGCGCTGGCAAATAGTTTCTCCCAGTCGGCGGCGGTGATCAGGTTAAGCTTGAGAGCGGGCTGCCAATTTAGCAGGGGCAAATGCGACGTCCCCACGATGTCCGCGAATACAACTCTGCCGGAACTGCGAAGCACGCGATGGCACTCTCGCAGAAATCGGGATTTGTCTACGAAGCAATGCGCGGCCTCGAGGCAAAACACGAGATCGAACGAATTGTCCTCGAACGGCAGATCCATGGCGCTGGCCAAATGCAGTCTGACTCTGCCATTCAGCTTGTTGTTGTCGGCGAAGCGGCGTCCCCAGCGGACCTGTTGCTCGACAATGTTGACGCCGTCGACGATGGCCCCGTATTCGCACGCCAGTAGCGTGGCCGGACCTCCGAGGCCGCAGCCGGCATCGAGTACGCGCTTTCCGCGCAGGCTGCCCGCCCGGGATGCAAGTTCATGAACGAACTGTTCCTGAGCCTGGCGGGCAGTCTTTGCCCCGTGGCGCCAGTAGCCCATGTTCACGATGGGGGGACGCTCGGTGAATCCGCCTGATTCGTAAAGACCGGAACGATCGACTAGATTGAAAAGGCTGTCGTAATGCTCCCTGACAGTACGAATATTCGCTTGAATCACATCACTCATGTCCGCCCCCTATTTCGCGATTCCGGCGCGATGAGCGGCGGAGTGCTTGATCATAAACATGAATCAGCCGGTTTCCGACAGATTCGAGTCCGAAATTTTCGAGTGCATGTTCGCGGAGATGTTGCGCGTCGTAGGCCGCGGGGTGATCGAGGACGTGTGCGATGCCTTTCGCCAAAGCGTCCGGGTCCTCGGGTGGCACCAGCACGCCCACCCGATCGTTGACAATATCCTCCGGCCCCCCGCAACGTGTGGCGATCACAGGCGTCCCACAGGCCAAGGCCTCCACCAAAACCATCCCCAGGCTCTCGGCACGGCTCGGCAACACCAATGCGGCGCTCCGTTGCATCTGGCGGACGAGCTCGGAAAGAGGCTGCTTCCCCGCAAATTGCACTCGGTCCGACAGGTTCAATTCGCTCATGAGCTGCTTGAGCCGCAACTCCTCCTGCCGGTAGGCACCATAGAAGGCCTCTCCGATCACGAGCAACTGCACCGCGCGCCCTTCGTTCGCAAGCACACGCAGCGCCCGGAGCAATATATCCAAGCCTTTCACCGGACGGATGGCGCCTACGAACAGAATCTGGTTGGCGATTCGCTCGCCGCCTCGCGGAAGCGCAAATACGGAGCCATCGACCCCATCCGGAATTACCGCGATCTGGTCAAGACTTCCGGCGTAATCTTCAATGGTCCGGCGAACGGCGCGGCTGATCGCGATCTGGCAAGCGCTCTGTTTCGCAGCCCAGATGGAACGTCGGCGGACGCCAGGGTAGCGTTCGAGCCAAGGTCCCCAGGGATTCTGCTCAGTGATGATGACCGGGACGTTATACCGCCGGCCCAGATGCGCCGCCACCACGCCGTCAGGGTAGGTGAAATGGGCATGGATCACATTAAATTCGAACTTGCGCCGGAGGCGGGCTACCGTTTTGCGGATTCCGGCGTAGTATAGGAGCCATTCGATTTCATGCGTCGAATATTGCGGGCCAACTACGAACCGCGGATGAAATATCTCGACCTCGCCATCCCATCGGATGCGGGCTACGCGGCGGAAACGCGCATATTCTTCGGGGAGCCCGGGGACGGGAGGACTGTAGGGAACGGGCGAGATCACCTTCAGCGGGCAATATCGCGCCGACTCCCGCACCAGGCCCTGGACCCACAGCCCCAGCAACTCCATCACGTTGTTTGGATAGTTCCGGGAAAGCACCAGGACGCGTGCCGCGCTGGTATTCTGCGGCGTCCCGTTGGAAACGGAGACCGATCCGGCCGTTGTCGCTTCGGGGAATGTCACGTCGTCAAACTCCGGCCGCTAAGGCAGCCTGTTCCGGAGCATTGCTCAGCTCGCGAATGGCTTCTTCAAAATGCTCGATGTTCTCGATTCCGATCCAGCAATCTTGAATGAAGTATGCGCCCACCTTACGGTTCGACGCGTGGAGAGACTGGATCAGTTCGGGCATGGTGAAAAAACTGCCTTCCGGTACGAACTCCAGTGCCGATGCCCGCACAGTGTAAATACCTGCGCTGACCGCGTATTCATGGCAGGGCTTCTCGGTAATACCCCGTACCTGCCCGCCGGCTATATCGAGCACTCCAAACGGACTGCGATAGATATGTTTGGTATATCCAACGGTCAAATCGCAGCCATTGTTTGCGCCGGCTCGAAGGAATGCCGCGAAATCAAGTTTCGTGATGATGTCCCCGTTCATCACCAGGAGCGTTTCGTCCCGTTCCAAGCGGTGCCGGACAAGTGAGAGCGGGCCGGCCGTCCCGAGCGGCTGATCTTCATGCACGTATGAAATGCGAAGTCCGAATTTGGACCCGTCGCCGCAGAACGCGCGAATGAGTTCCGCCTGGTAGCCGGTAGCGAGGATGACCTCTTCGATAGCGGCCGCCTTCATCTGTTCGACGATGATCTGGAGTATGGGACGCTCTCCCACGGGCAGGAGCGGCTTGGGAATGGAAAACGTCAAAGGGCGCAATCGCGTCCCCAGGCCACCTGCAAGAATCATTGCTTTCATAGTCAAATCCGATACGATCCCGGCTCGTACATCGCCAGTCTGGCCCTGACCCATTCGATGGTATCCAGCAAACCAGCTTCGAGCGTCTTTTTCGGCTGCCACCCCAGCAGTTCCTTGGCTTTGCAATGGTTGGACAGCAACCGGCGAACCTCGCTCCGGGCCGGCCGGATGCGCTCTTCAGATCGCCGGATATGAACCTCGCGGCCGGATAAGGCCGCTATTTTCGACGCTAGTTCCCCGATCGATATCTCTTCTCCCGTCCCTAGATTGATCTCCTGTCCGACCGCCGAGTCGACTTCGGCAGCGCGGAGAAACCCTTCGACCGTGTCTCCAACAAACGTGAAATCGCGTGTGGGCGTCGTGCTCCCCAGCACGATCTCCTCTTTTGTCAGCGCCTGGCTGATGATGGTAGGGATAATTGCTCTGTCACTTTGCCGCGGCCCATAGGTATTAAAAGGGCGGAGGATCACGACCGGCAGATCGAAGGACAAATAATAGCTGAGGGCTAGGGCATCACCCGCGATCTTGCTCGCCGAGTAGGGAGACTGAGGTTGCTTGGGGTGTTTCTCATCGATAGGGACGTATAGTGCCGTGCCGTAAACCTCACTGGTGGAAGTTGCGACCACGCGGGTGGCTCGGGATTCTCGGGCTGCGGTGAGAACATTCAGTGTGCCAATCGTGTTGACCGCGATCACCTCATCCGGATGCAGGTAGGAATAAGGGATCCCGATCAACGCCGCCAGATGAAAAATAAACTCGACATCTTGCGAAGTCTTCCGGACTGCGACCAGATCGCGGATATCGCCGAACACGATGCGAATATCTTTCTTCCGATCGCCGAGGAGTTCCAGCAGGCCAGCGTCGTTGCGGGAGTTATATCGCACAAAAGCCGTGACGTGAGCGCCGAGTTCGAGTAAGCGGTCCACCAGGTGGCTACCTATGAACCCCGCCGCGCCGGTCACCAGCGCGCTCTTTCCCGCCCAGAAGGTGTTCGTGTTTGTGGTCGAAGTCACCGGGCTACCTTTCTGGCTTTCACAATCAATCCCGCCGCGGCCCAGCTGGGCTTCGGTAACGGGCCCTCCTCGAGTGCCCGCGTCAGCCACAGCGCCGCCGCCGGCGCGATTTCATCAACAGGCGCGAGCGCCAGATTGTAGTAATAATTCATAATCTGAAGCACCTGAGCGCCTTCCAACTCCAGCATCCCGCAGGCTCTGCGGCGCGAATACAACGCGCGCCGGTCCGCGCTCCGCCGCGCCGGGTTTTGTGCTCCCCACCGGGTGCGCCACTCCTGCCATTGGGCGACAAGCGGATAAAATACGTAGTTCTTCCACCAGGCATACGGGCTGCATAAGTTCGTGAAAGTCAGAATCAGAGTGCCGCCGGGCTTCAGGACGCGCAGCATTTCATGAATTCCGCGGCGCCCATCCTTCAACGAATCGATGACTCCCATGCAGAGCACCGCATCGAAGAGTCCGTTGGGCAGATCGAGATTCAAGGCGTCGCCTTGCAAGAAGTGGACGCGGTCATCGCCGGAAAACCGATTCCTGCAGATTTCGATCATTTTTGAGGACGGATCCACGCCCCAAAACTCGCAGCCGCGAGCGAGCAGTTCCCTCGTCATGACAGCCGGTCCGCAACCCACATCCAGCACTTTGCCGCCCGGCCGGTCGAACAGATCGAGGACCTTTTTGCGCCGGATGCGCAGGGCGTAGCCGCCGGGCGTAAGCTGGTCATATTCACGGTCGTAATCAGCGGCTCTGCGATCAAAGAAATCGACGATCGGGTCAGACGAGAGGACGCTGCCGTTCGAATTATGCATGCGCGGCCTGCCTCCGGGGGATTTCAATGTCGGCGCCTGCTCCAACAGCCAGCGCGATGCTGAGGGATGCGATCATCATCCCCGTC
>CAYMHP010000058.1:0-23405 GCA_964390225.1 uncultured Solibacteraceae bacterium | reverse complement strand
CCGTGCTCGGACGATTGCTCTGGCTACCTTCCGCGCCCTCCTTTCTTCGCCTAGCTGAAAGATCAGGTCGGCGAGTGCCTTCTCGGCGTGGTGATTGACGAGATCGGCCGCTGTAGTGCCCGTCGTCTGGTCCATCCGCATGTCCAGCGGCCCATCCGTCAAAAATGAAAATCCTCGTTCGGGTTCGGTGAGCTGAAACCGGCTAACACCGAGGTCCGCCAGCAAGCCATCCACCTTCTCGAAACCGGCATCCCGCACGGCTTCGGCAAGCGAACCGAACGTGCCATGATGAAATCGAATTCGTTCTGTCCATTCGGCGGTATTGCGCCGCGCCATCTCCAGCGATTCGGCGTCGCGGTCGTTCGCAATTACCCTGCCTGTAGTCAGCCGCTGAGCGATGAGCGCCGTGTGTCCGCCCATTCCGGCAGTGGCGTCGAGGTAGGCTCCGTCGGGGCGCACCGCCAGGTACTCCATCACTTCGGCGGGCATCACAGAGACATGCATAAAACATCAGTTCAACCCCGCTGCCTCGAGTTTCGCCACGTCCTCGGCGGCCGTCTGCGACGCCTCTCGCTTGCGCTCGTCGTAAAGCTTCTCGCTCAAAACTTCGATCCGGCCGCGGTACGCAAATAGGCGCACCGGCTGGTTCTCGATCCCCAGCTCGCGCCGCAGTTCCGGAGGGAACAGGATGCGCCCCTGGCCATCCATCTCCGATTCCGCCCCCAGATCCGCCGCGTTGAAAGCGACATTGCGGGCGATTCTGGGATCCTCGCGGTAGCCGTCAAAGAACTTTTCGTTTTGCCGCCACACGGCAATTGGATATATTTGCGCTATGCGGCGGTCCAGACTGGTGACAAAGAGCTTCTTCTCGCGCAGGGCGGCAAAAAACTGCTGGAAATCCGCGGGTAGCTTCACGCGGCCCTTGTCATCGAGCCGCGCCGGGTACATCCCCCGGGGGGGCTCCACCATCAGCAGCTCTTGGCCCCAGTCGCCCACTTTTTATCCACTTTAGGGCCATAGTTTGGCCACAACCAATAGTGGCATGGCCACCTCGCGTTTGGCAAGAGCTTTTTTCAGGAACTCTCTGAAAGCCCATGGGTTAGGCTTACACAAGCAGATCTACACTGATTCGGCAACATACAATATGTGGCTCGGATGGCGAAAATAAGGCGAAGCTTGGGGTTCAAGGTGTGTGCCGGTGGAAGGAAAGGGCCGGTTTGCGCCGGCCCTTTTCGAGGTTTTACTGGATGGGGATTTTGCTGCCGTTGCTGAACTGCGTGCAATTGCCGCTGGAAGAACAACCGAGCGCATTCACCGCCAGCGAAAGCACGACATTATTCCCGGTGGGAGCATCCGAGGGGACCTGGAAGGTCACTTCGTCGACACCCACCAGATCGGGAGCACGTCGCGCGGAGATGAACTGGGCCCCACGGCTGTTGACACCTACGATGATCTGACCGACAGCCAGTGAGTCCACGGCTGATTGCGGAACCCCGGCGGTGGGAACCGCCGGCTGCACCTGGCCGATGCCCGTGGCCAACATGCGGATGTTCTCGCCCTTGCGCGCGGGGTTGGCGGCTGTGACAAAAGATCCATCGGGGCGGATCAGCACCGCCCGCCGTACGCCATCCGCATCCACGAATTCGAAAATGCCGGGGCTCGCCGAGCCGACCGGGATCGTGACCTGCTTGGTCGCGCCCGCGACGTTCACATTGACCTGTACGGTCGCACCGGGCGCGACCTCGCAGGGCACCTGAAATGCGATGAGCGATTTGTCGCTCGAGACGCTATAAATCGGCGCCGGAGCGGTGACGCCAGCGAAGCCGATCGATACATTGGCATTGGCACTAGACAATGCGGGCGATGCGAACAGGTAAGGTGCGGCGGGGGCTGCGGGCACCGAAGTGGCATTCGCCAGCACGCCGATGCTGCAGGGCGACAGCGCCGTGTGGTTCTGATCGGACGACGAGTAGAAGCCGGCGCCGTTCAGGAAACTCGATGCCGTGATCGGCGGACCCTGCGGCACAACTGTCAGCGTAAAACTCGTGGAGACGCTTCCCGCGGTTGCGGTCACAGTGACTGTTCCCGGGGTACTGCCGGCGGTTACGACGGCTTGAGCCTGGCCGTTGGAACCGGTCGACACGCTCGCTGCAGAAGTCAACGTCGCGGGCCCGCTGACTGCGAATGTCACGGGAACGCTGGCGGCTGCTCCGCTCGCGGTGTTGACCTGAACCACCAGATTATTTGCAAAAGGCGTTCCGACGATGGCGGTCTGCTGATCGCCGGAGACTTTCGTTACCGATGTGATCGTAACCGTGGTGCTGGTGACGGTCACAGCGAACATCACGGAATTCCCCCCACTGGTCGCAGTCACTTGCACGGTGCCAGTTGCGGTGCTGGAGAGCGTAACCGTGTTCGAGCTCTGGCCGTTCGTCCCGGTGGTGGTGGAGGCGTTCCCGAGCGTTGCGGCGCTGGCCGGCGACACTGTCCAGGTCACCGTCTGGCCCGCGGCAGCCGTTCCGCCGCTATTCACTTGAACCACCAGAGGGTTCGTCAACGCCTGGCCCGCAGCGGCGGTCTGGTTGTTTCCGCTGATCACTTGGATAGTGGTCGAGGCCGCTTGCGTAACGGTGATACGGATGGGTTGGGGAATCAGGAAATATCCCAGCGGCCCGGTGCCGTTCACGGACGCCGAAGCAACTCCGCCGACGAGAGCGTTGTAAGCCGCATCCCCTGGCGTGCCGCCGAAAACGGGCGTACACGTCGCTGTACCCGTGGCGTCGGTCAAGACGCTTCCAGGATCGGCGCCGGTCCCGGTGACGCAGCTTATGGTAGGGCCGCCAGTGCCCGCAGCCGAAGAAACAAGCCGGACGGAGATGTTCGGGACCGGCTGTCCGTTGCTCGTCACCGTCACGGTGACAGGGGTGCTGCTCTGAGAACCAGCGGGGCCGCTCAAGACCGTTCCGAGCGCTGGCGATGTTAAAGTCGAGATCACACTCACATTCGTTGCCGGCGCCACAGTCTCGTAAAAAGTGGCGCTGGCCGAACCGGCTGAGGCCGTTATGGTGTTGAGCGTCGGGGCGGTGGAAGCGGTCCCGGGGCTGAAGCTGTTGCAACTCTGGCCAACGGCCGAACAGGGATCTGCAGCTGCACTTGTGCTAGTACCTGTTGTGGTAGTGCCTCCGATGACTCCGCTACCGGTAGTCACGGCCCACGTCACTGTCGCGTTGGGCACGGGATTCCCATTTGCGTCCGTCACCTTCACGATCAGGGGTTCGAAGAATGCGTAGGTGAAGTTCGTGCAGGTAGTGCACACCAACTGTCCGTTGCCGGACACGATTGAAACATGCGCGGGAGTTTGCGCTTGGGCGGGAAGAACCCACAAAAAGGCGCTTGCAATTGCGCCCGAAAAGGCGAACCTGACGTTTTTCAAGCTTACCTCCAAAGAATTTGGGGGGACGCGGGCGGGGGAAAATCGAGTTTAGCATCTCTCCACCGCCATGGCATCATTAACCCGCAAAAAAAAAGAGGGGAGCCGAAGCCCCCCTCCTTTCCTTACAGACTGCTGTTCGTTAGTGAACGAGTTCCTCGCCACCGGCCGTGACGAAGCCGGCCGTGCGGGAGCCACCATTGGCGACGGCGTCAGGAAGCACGAGCGCGAGGTAGCCCTGCGCCCACTTCTGCGCACCCAGGTCGCTGATGAACGCATATCCATGAGCGAACTGGAAGTTGCAAACGGCAATCATATAACCGACAAAGTTGGCCGAGACGCGGCTCTCACCCGAGAGCGCGAAGGCGGCTACTGTGCCGGGCGCGATGGCAGTTCCGCCGGCGGCAGTGCCTGTACCGGCAGGTCCAAGGTTGAACGGCGTGATAGTCGCGCCGGCTCCGTACCAGTTCGTCTGGCAGGTGCCAGTCTGGCCGGTTGTCCCGAAGACATCACTTGTCGTATTTGCGATGGCGATGCCGGTGTCCCACCCAGGAATGTTCGTTACGAAGGGGAACAGCAGCACCGTCCGACAGGCGCCAATCGTTGCGAACGCTTTCGCCGTGGAAGTATCGATGAACCGCGGCACAGGCGCCGAGGTAGACGCAGTGGTCACCGTGCTCGTGGGAGCGAAGCTCTGAGCCACGTTGATCGCGCCCGCCGCCGGCGTTACCGGAGTTGTTGCGGTATTGGAGGTGAAGGTCATGTACACCGCAAAGCTGAACGTTTCGACGGCAAACGGATTCGTGTTAATCACTTCCCACACGGCCGTTGCTGTATTCAACCCAGCCGCAGGAGTTATTTCCACGAGAGGAATTCCAGCAGGACCGCCGGTCACTGTTGAAGCAGTTGCCAGAGGCGCGCCAGTAGTGTCAACCACTGTTTCTCCCGTCACCAGGGTGGCGAACGACGTGGTCGAGTTATTCGGGGGCGCAGGGATGTTCGCTATGCCCGCCGTCGTACTGATGTTGTTCAACGAAACGAACACGCGGACACCCGCCGGAATGTTCGTGAACGTTGCTTTTAGACGCGTACCGAAGTCTGCGAGACCCGCGGTGAAACTACCAATCGGAACGATCAACCCGGATTCCGAGTTGTAGACGACGCCAGGTACGTTCTGGGCCGGCACCGGCGCGTTTGTCTGGCCGCTCGATGATGTGCCGGGCGCAACTCGAGTCTTAAACGACGACCCGAAGCCTTCCTTGAAGTTGACAGCGCCTATAAGTGGGTTAGTTCCGGACAGGAACCCTGCGCTCGTGCACTGCTGGAACGAGGTCGCCACGAACCCCGGCGTGGAGCTTCCGGTCAAAGCCGCATTCGTGAACGTCGTCGGAGCGAGTCCGTTCTGAATTTGCCCGACCGGCGGAACCGTGGTGTTGATCGGCAGCACGGCAAACGAAGAAACCGCGAGAGACGCGATCACTTGCGAAGCGCCGGCGCCATTGGCGTTCATACGGACGTTGGTGATGCGAAGCACGCGGGCTCCGCTGGTAACCGGCGGAAGGATCGGAACGCCAAAGAACGTCACCTGATTCGCGGCAACGATGCCCTGGTAAACGTTCGGGGCGGCGCCGCCGGGAACCGTGCTGGCCTGAGTGCTACCGGCAGGGTTAGCCGCGAAGTTATTCGTACCGTTGGTCGCGACTATTGCGGGGCACCCTGTGAGCGGCGTCGAGCAGACCACCTGACTTTGAGCAGGACCAAACCCCGTTTGAGTCGTGTTACCGGGCTCGTCGATCAACAACAGGGCTTCCGAAGCACTTGTCGTTGAGCTTTGAAGCCGACTGGTCACGTTCGCCGGCAAGGTGACCGTGATGTTCACCTGCTGAACCGTGCCGTTTGCCGGCAAGCTGCCGCCTGTGCAGGTAATCACGATATCACCAATCAATTCCGTGATCCCTTCAGCCCGCATCTGGTTCGGCGATGCGTTGACATTGCACGCCAGCGGGGAACCCTGGTTTACCTGTGCGCTAGCTAGTCCCGCGAACAATGCGAGAACAGCTAACGCAAGTATCCATCTGCGAAAATCTGCCATTTCCTTCTCCTTGTGAATTTTGCGAATTGAATCGGTCGAAGTTCTCTTTCAACCTGAGCCTCGAATGTGAAACCGTTCAGTCTACCTAGGGAACTTCTCCGTGTCGGGCGGAGAGTCAATTTACCGGGGGCCGCGAAGCCGAGCCACCGGGACTTGCTGAAGCCTTACCTGTGGCACATGGGTGTTTCTGTTTTTAGTCTTCTTCTGTGCTCACCGGGTACAAACACAAAATTGCAGACGAAAACCAGACGCGGTAAACCTATTCATAACTGATCCCTCATCCCGTGTCAAGAGAAATTCTTTGCCTTCAACACGAAACGGATCGTCTGGCTGTCGTTTCCTTTTGCTCAATAAAGCTGGCCCGATTTAACCATGAGGAGACCTCCGCCGTCAATACTTTCACAGGGAATCGTTTATTTTTCCGGGGTTTTCGTGTCCGAAAATGCGCGTTCCCTCAGAAGCGCGTGATTTCCCCGCCGGACCCGGCCGCACTTGCTTCATTCGAAAGCGGTTCAACTGAGGGCGTCGGATATGAAGAATCCTCAATCGATCAACCCGATTTCCGCAGAGCAGGGCGCGAGGACCGACGTATATAGGACTCCAGCCACCCGAATTGTCTGATTGACATAGATGAGCGCTGGTCAGGGCTCCGGTCGAACCCCTATTCTAATCACTGTGCAAGCAGAAAGCCGCCCGCCCGCACGGACTATCGTCACGGTGGTGCTGTCTACGACTCTCGTCGTGGCTGGAGCGGTATTCGCTTCCTACGTGCTGACTGGGCGTACCTCGCCGCACGCCCTGATGAACATCGAAGGGATCGTGAGCCTGGCGTTTCTGGTTCTCGTCTTCGTACGGAGCGTCCCGCGTGTTTCCTGCCTTCCGCAGCGCCACGCATCCCCGCTCGGGCGAGCGGCCGTCGCAATTGCGATTGTCTCGGTAGCTTGCCTTGCCTTTGCGGGTAATTTCAGAGTTCCCTTCGTGTACGACGATTACACGCACATTACTGAGGCGTCGCGAGCCAATTGGAAGGCGATCCTGGCAGGCTTCGGTCCGGCGCCGCATCGCCCCGGTCTGTTCTTCCGGCCCGCCGGCTTCCTGTTCTACTGGTTCAATTACCTGGCGGCGCGATTTGATCCTGTCGCATGGCACGCGAGCAGCATTGCTCTCCACTCCACATGCGGGTTCCTGGTTTACCTGCTTGGGAGTGAATTGGGACTGACGCAACCCGCCTGCATCTTTGCCGCTTTTCTCTTTCTTCTGCACGGCGGGTCGGCGGAGACGGTCACGTGGGTGGATGCGCGGTTCGACTTGATCGCGACGGCTCTCGTTCTGCTCAGTCTGTTATGCGTTTGCCGGTACGTGCGCGAGCAGCGGACCACATGGCGCACGGCTGCGCTCGCGGCGGGCGCCTTGGCCATGCTCTCGAAGGAATCGGCATTCTGTCTCCCTCTGCTGATTGCGTGCCTCGCAGTGTTTCGCGATAAGGCTGAAGTGCGCCGCGTCTGGGCTGCCGCGGCATGGGCCGGAGCGGTCGCGATTGTGCTGTTCAGTTATCGCTGGTGGGCGCTGGGAGGGATCGGAGGATACCGCAGCAGCGCGGGAGTTCCTTACGTGATTCAGATGGGCGCTCTCCACACCGTCAACGTGCTCCTGCTGCGGGGATGGGCGATCCTGCTGTTCCCGTTCAACTGGACCTGGCCGGCCAGTCTGACCATGCGGCTCGTAGCGATTGCGCTGCCTCTGATCCTCACAGCATGCGCGCTGCTGTCTCGGGCGCCGACGCGGCTGCTGCTGGGCTCGATCGCCTTCACGGTCGTCGCGGAACTGCCGGTTCAGCATTTATTACTCGTGGGCCCGGACCTGAGCGGTATGCGCAACGTCTATCTCGCGAGTATCGGGCTGGCGATTGCCTGCGGGCTGTTGTGGAACGGGAGTACGTCCCGGGCGGGAGTGTTGGCAACCTGCTCGCTTCTCGTGGTCCACGTTCTCATGCTGGAGCACAATCTCGCGGCTTGGCGCAGCACGGCCGGTCTGGCGAGAGCGGTGTGCGCGGATCTGGGCCGAACGGTTGCGCACACACCCGGCGAAATCGTCGTCAGCGGCTTGCCATCAACGCGAAATGGCGTCGTCTTCCTGGCAAATGGCTTTGAGGAGTGCGTGGCGATGAACAGCGGGGTACCCGCGAACCGCATTCATGTGATCGGCGAGCACGGCGCACAGGGCACGCACGAACCCGGCGCGCAGCAGTTTCTCTGGAATGAATCGACCAGCCGCCTCGAACGATTGACAACGGAATAGCACGCTCACTCGAGGGTGTGCGGCGTCACAGGCTGGCGAGGGGATGTGCCCTTCTGTCCACTGCCCTGTTCCGGGCGGGGGATACGATCAAGGTGGAGAGCTATCATATGGCGGACACGGGCGGCGATGTCTTGATCGAAACCATCATGGATTGGGGCGTGGAGGTGGTCTTCGGCCTCCCTGGCGATGGAATCAATGGAATCATGGAAGCCCTGCGAAAAAGGCAGGACAAGGTTCGGTTCATTCAGGTGCGCCACGAAGAAGCAGCCGCATTCATGGCCTGCGCGTATGCCAAATACACCGGCAAGCTCGGCTGTTGCCTGGCAACCTCCGGCCCCGGCGGCATCCACTTGTTGAATGGCCTGTACGACGCAAAGATGGATAGCCAGCCCGTGCTCGCGATCACCGGAATGCACTTTCACGACCTGATCGGCACACTGGCACAGCAGGATGTCGAACTGGACAAGTTATTTGAAGACGTGGCGGTGTTTAATCAGCGCGTGATGAGCCCGGATCATGTCGAGAACCTGGCCGATCTGGCCTGCCGCACCGCGCTGAGCTATCACCAGGTGGCGCACATCACCTTCCCGACCGATCTGCAGGACCAGGAAGTTTCGCGTCGCGACCGCTCGAAGCGCAACAAGCCGCATCATACATCCGACGTCTGGGCCGAGCCGGGTCACATTCCGCAGGAGCGCGACCTGCGCCGGGCCGCCGACATACTGAATTCAGGCTCAAAGGTAGCGATGCTGGTGGGCGCCGGCGCCCTCCATGCCACCGACGAATTGGAGCAGGCCGCAGAGGTGCTGGGCGCACCCATCGTGAAGGCGCTGCTCGGTAAAGCCGCTGTGCCGGATATGAGCCCGTATACAACGGGAGGAATCGGTCTGCTTGGCACGAAGCCGTCGCAGGAGGCGCTGGAATCCTGCGACACCCTGCTGATTATCGGAACCTCCTTCCCATACATCGAGTTCTATCCCAAACCGGGCAGCGTGCGCGCCATCCAGGTGGAACTGGACCCCAAGCGCGTGGGCCTGCGATATCCCGTCGAGGTGGGATTGGTCGGCGATAGCAAGCGCACCCTGCAGGAGTTACTGCCGCTGCTGCGCCGCAAAGATGACCGCAGCTTCCTCGAAAAAGCACAGGAGGGTATGAAGGACTGGTGGAAGGTGATGGAGCAGCGCGGCACGCGGAGAGACAAACCAATGAAGCCGCAAGTGCTCGCCTGGGAATTGGGGAAGCGGCTCTCCGATAACGCGATCGTGTCCTCGGATTCGGGAACGCTGACCACGTGGTGGGCGCGCCAGATTCCGGCGAAACGCGGTCAGATGCATTCCTGCTCGGGCAATCTGGCGACGATGGCGCCGGGCCTGCCGTACACAATTGCGGCGCAGATCGCTCATCCCGAGCGCCAGTGCGTGGCGTTTATCGGCGACGGCGGATTCTCCATGCTCATGGCGGAGATGGCCACCGCGGTGAAATACAAGCTGCCGATCAAGGTCTTCATCGTCAAGAACAACACGCTGGGCCAGATCAAGTGGGAACAGATGGTCTTTTTGGGCAACCCCGAGTATGGCGTCGAACTGCAGCCCATCGATTTTGCCGCCTTTGCGCGGGCGTGCGGCGCTGAGGGATTCACCATTGAGGAGCCTTCCGACTGCGGTCGAATTGTCGAGCAGGCCCTCGCGGCGCCCGGGCCGGTTGTCGTGGAAGCGTACGTCGACCCGTATGAGCCGCCGCTGCCCGCGAACATCTCCGTGGAGCAGGCAGCCAAGTTCGCCGAGTCGCTGGTGCGCGGCGAACCCAATCGCAGCAAGATTGCGCTGACTGTGCTGGAAGACAAGGTGAAGGAACTGGTGTGACGGCGGACCCGCACCGATTCAGCCGCGTCCCGTAAGGGCGCGGGTCGGGGTGCGCATCCCGCCGCCTATCCGATCACTGCTTCCGCTAAGTGCGGCTGATAGACGCAGCGCGGATCTTCGGCCAGGTAATCGCCGGTGAAGGCGTATGCACGCGAGCGCGAGCCGCCGCAGATCTTCTGGTATTCGCACAGGCCGCATTTCCCACCACGCTGCGAGGTATCGCGCAGGCGGCGAAACAGGCTGGAATTCCGGTACACGTCGGTGAGCGAATCGTGAAGCACGTTGCCTCCGCTAACGGGTAGAAAGCCGCTGGGGAAGATCTCGCCCGTGTGCGAGACAAACACGAATCCCTTGCCGTCGCTGACGCCTGCCGTCCGCCAAGCGACACCCTTCGCGTTTTCGTTTTCCGTGACCCCGTGTTCGGCCTTGATGCGCTGCGCCACGTAGCGGCGGTAGTGCATCGCCTCAGTGGTCTTGATCCCAAACGGCGCGGTCTTCGAAAGCTCGTACATAAATTCGAAGACCTTCTCGTATTCCGCCGCGTCCAGGTCATCGCCCTCGAGCGCGCGGCCGGTCACGATCAGGAAGAAGAGGCTCCACATCTTCGTGCGCACCTGCCTGGCGATCTCGGCCACTTCCGGCAGCCGCGCCATGTTTCGCCGGGTCACGGTGGTTTGCAATTGCGTGTCGAGGCCGATGTCGCGCGCATGCTCGAGCGCGAACAGAGCGCGTTCGAAGGTCCCCGGGATTCCGCGAAATTCGTCGTGCGTAGGGGCGTCGGGCCCGTCCAGGCTGATGGCCATTCGGGTCACGCCTGCTTCTTTGAAGCGCTCAATGGCCGCCGGGGTCAGAAGCGGCGTGGCGCTGGGAGTCACGTTGGTGCGGAGGCCGATCTCCACGCTATGGCGGATCAGCTCATACAGGTCCGGCCGTTTCAAGGGATCGCCGCCGGTGAACACCATTAGGGGTTCGCCGAAGGAGCGGATCTCGTCGAGAAGTTCAAACCCCTGCCGCGTGCTCAATTCCTGTGGATGCCGTTCGGGCTGCGCAGAGGCCCGGCAGTGGACGCACGCCAGATCGCAAGCCTGGGTCACTTCCCAGATCACCAGCATAGGCGCTTGGTCGAAATTCATTGTGTCTCCCCTCAGACGAAACTGATTTGCAGTTTCGTATCCAGCCTCACATGATTGATAATTCAAGGGATAACGCAGCGCATCGGCGCGAGGTGGGGGATATCACCCAATTGTGAACGGGCGTGCGCTTCCGAGTTAAGTACTGTAATACGCCGACCGATAGGCCTCCCCTGCTGCCCAAAATCCAGATATTCTCCCCGGCCGGATTACCTACAATCAGGAGGGCGATTCGGATGATCGAGACCTCCACAGAAGCTGGCCAGCTGGAAAGTTGGCGCACTCCCCAATGTCCGTTTGCAATCGAGTATTCGCGCCGCATGTTGGACGATATTCGATTGGCTGTAGTAGATGCATTTTTTTCCCTGCCGCGGGGCGGCGCCGAAATCGGCGGCATCCTGCTAGGCAAGTTCGACGGGCAGAGGCTGTTGATTCTCGATTACCGGCCGCTTGATTGCGAGCATGCGCTCGGTCCGTCTTTCAATCTTTCACCGAAAGATGAGGCGCGGCTCGGCGATCTCCTGGCGGCCAATCGTAGCAATCCGGCGGGTCTGCAACCCGTGGGCTGGTATCACTCGCACACGCGCACCGAGATCTTCTTATCCGACGCTGACCTGGAGATTCACAACCGGTACTTCCCCGACATGTGGCAGGTAGCGCTGGTCCTGCGGCCATCGACGTTTCACCCCACCCGCGGCGGATTCTTTTTTCGAGAGCCTGACGGGTCAATTAGCGCGAAAGCAAGCTACCTGGAGTTCGCGCTCGATCCACTGCCGGTTCAGCCGCTGCCCTCGACGCTCGTACAGGCGCCGCGGCCCCGCCGCATCGAGCCAGTCCCAGCGGGACCTGTGATCAGGGTGACGCCGGAGAGCGTGCCACACATCCCTACGCCTCCACCGGTCCCCGCGCAGGCAGCGTCGAACGGTGCAGTACCGGCACAAACATTTGCAGCGGAAACGCCGGTTACGTCCGCACCTGAACCCGCATCGGAAATGGACGCGGAAGCGATTCCTTCGGCCGCGCCGGCTGTGCAGTATCTGCCGCGTATCGAAGCCATCGCGCCGCAGAGCGAAACGATAGCTGCCAAAGACGAGATTCGCGAGGAAGGGGCCGCCACTCCGGAAATAGTGCCGGTTTCACTGGTAGCGGCTGCCGCGGCGTCTGATGAGCATCCGGCATTCGTAACGCCGCTTCGCGAGCCCGAGCGGCCCGTCTTCCACAACGAACCACCACGCGAACGAATCACCGAGACGCGCGAGACTGATATCCCTTTCCCCGGAGTTCTGGCCGCCGAGCGGCGCCGTACGCGACGCAAGATTGCAATCGGAGCGGCGGTGGCCGCAGCGCTGCTGTTATTGATCGTCTTCATCTCGCAAAAGCGGCCGGCCGCGACATCGGCCCGGACCCCGGTTTCCAAATCTCGGAAGACACCGGTTGCCGCCGCATCGCAAGCCCCTGTAATTCCGGCGAGCACTAAACCCCCCGCTCGGGTGACGGCAACGAATCTGCCTGCGCCGCCTTCGCACGCCGGGCAAGCCGCGCGCGAGGAAGCGCCTATCCGCAGGGATTACGCCGACCTCGGGAAGCAAATCACCGACATGGGTAAAGAGAACGCGACACTCGGTAAGGAAAACACCGTGCTTTCGAAGCAAAATGGCGAACTTCGCAAGCAGAATGCCGAATTGAGCGGGCAGCAAAACGAACTGCGGCGGGAGAGAGACGATCTCGCCAAGCAAACGGCCAAGCTCAAGGCCGACCTCAATGCCCAGATCGCGCACGCCAAGCAGTTGCAGCAACAGGTGGACGACCTCCGCAAGCAGCAGCAGAAGAAACGGATGAGCGTCCAGAACAACTTCGACCCCCTCGAATAAGACCGCTACATAAGACACCGCTCGCGTGAGCCGTAGAAGTGTACGGCTGGCGTGGTTGGAGCCAGAACTGCAAACGGAGTTATTCCGGCCACCGCGAACCGGAACGTATGCAGAGATCCGAGGACCATCCGAAACTGCTGCCTTCGGGGGAGAACGCGCAAGTCTACGAGCGTTTTCGCGCCGAATTGGAGACACTCCGAGCCCGCCAGCGCCAGATCGAACAAGAGCACGAGCGTCTGCGAGAGCGCGAGCAGAAACACTCCGAAAAAGCCGGGGAAAACGAAAACGGCGGCGACCCGCAGAGCTCCGAGGCGCACCAGGACAACAAGCCCGAGCCACCACCCAAACCTCCGATGCGCGAACGGATCGCGCGGATCCCGCGCGAGCATCCAGTCGGGCTTGCGATCGGGTTGATCGCAGTCACCGCCCTCCTGATTGGCGGCTTCTTTCTCTGGCACTACCTGCAATCCTATGAGTCCACCGACGATGCCCAGATAGACGGGCATCTGAACGCGATCGGTCCGCGAATCAGCGGCACGGTCATCGGCGTCTACACCGAGAACAATCGAAGCGTGCTGGCGGGCCAGACCCTGATCGATCTCGATCCGCGCGATTACGAAGTGGAGTTGGCCCAGGCGGAAGGCAACTTCGCGCAGGCCCAATCGCAACTCGCGGCGGAAAACCCGAACGTGCCAATCACGGAGACATCCAACGTGAGCGCGGTTGCTACCGCCCAAGCCGGGGTCGCCAGCGCCGAGCAGGCCGTCGCCGCCGCGCAGCGGGACTACGATTCCGCCGTCGCCGAGACCCGCCAGGCCGAAGCGACCAACCGCAAAGCGCAGGCCGACGAGCTGCGTTACCGCTTATTGGTGGCCAAGGAGGAGGTTCCCAGGGAGTTGTACGACGAACGGCGGGCGGCGGCGGAATCGGGCGCGGCGGCCGTGGATGCGGCACGGGCCCGCGCTGAAGCGGCCCGCCGCGCAATCGCCGAACAGCAAGCGAGTTTGGAACAGGCTCGCACGCAGCTCGCTGAAGCCCGCGCCAACAACCCGCGCCAGCTCACCGCAAGGCGCGCCACTGTATCCGCGCGGGAGGCCGCGGTGAAAGCCGCCGCGGCGCAGGTGGCGCGCGCGAAGCTCGATCTGAGCTACTGCAAGATCCTGGCGCCCGTTGCCGGAGTCATCGGAGACAAGAACGTGGAAGTCGGCCAGCACGTCCAGGCCGGCGAACAACTGCTTGCCATCACGCAGATCGAAGATCTGTGGGTGACCGCCAACTTCAAAGAAACGCAGATCGCGCGCATGCGGCCCGGGCAACCCGTCTCCATTCACGTCGATGCGATTAACAGCGACTTCAACGGCTATGTCCAGAACATGCCCGGAGCAACCGGCGCGAAATACAGCCTGCTGCCTCCCGAGAACGCAACCGGCAATTTCGTGAAGGTGGTGCAGCGCCTGCCGGTGCGCATCCGCTTTAAGAACGGCCAATCGGGTCTCGACCGCCTGCGCCCGGGGATGTCGGTGGAACCGAAGGTCTGGCTGCGGTGAACCATGGCAGCTCCCGAATTCCATCCGAAAGTGAGCCCGTGGCTGATCGCGTTATCGGTCATCCTGCCGACGTTCATGGAAGTGGTGGATACGTCGATCGCTTCGGTCGCCTTGCCGCACATTGCCGGCAGCCTCTCGGCGTCGACCGACGAAGCGACGTGGGTGCTCACGAGCTACCTGGCGGCGAACGCGGTGGTCCTTCCGGCCAGCGGCTGGTTCGCGCTCAAATTCGGACGAAAGTACTTTCTCCTCGCCTGCATCGCTCTGTTTACGGCGGCGTCGTTCGTCTGCGGGTCCGCGTTCAGCCTGGGTATGATCGTTCTGGCCCGCGCGATCCAAGGCGCAGCGGGTGGCGCGCTGCAACCGCTGTCGCAGGCCATCCTGCTAGAGAGCTTTCCGCCTCAAAAGCGTGGGCAGGCGATGGCTGTCTTCGGTCTGGGCGTGGTGGTCGCGCCTGTGATTGGGCCCACTCTGGGCGGGTGGATCACCGACCACTACTCCTGGCGCTGGGCGTTCTACATTAATATTCCAATCGGCATTCTGGCCGTGCTGCTGATTTCGCGATTTGTGACGGATCCGCCGTATATTCGCAACGCCCGTCCGGGTCGGCTCGATTCGATCGGGTTGGGACTTCTGGCGGTCGGTTTGGGCGCGCTGCAGGTGGTTCTCGACAAGGGCCAGGAGGACGACTGGTTCGGCGCGTTGTGGATCCGGTGGGCGGCGGTGGTGATCGTTCTCTCACTCGCTGCGTTTTTGATCCGCGAACTGAAGATCCGCCATCCGCTGGTGGATCTGGGAATTTTCAAGAATCGCAATTTTGCGATCGGCTGCATGCTGATGGGGCTGTTCGGCGGCGCCATTTATGGCATTGTCGCGCTGCTGCCGCTTTTTTATCAGACGCTCATGGGATACACGGCGAGCGCCGCCGGAATCGCGGTGGCGCCGCGCGGCCTCGGAGCGCTCTTGATTATGCCGATCATCGGGGTTTTGACGGGCAAGCTGGATAATCGTTGGTTGATTGCGGCGGGCTTCGCAACTTTCGGCTGGACCAGTCTGCTGCTAGGGCACATAACGCTGGACATCTCGCAATGGTCGATGCTCTGGCCCATTATCTTCAGCGGTGTGGCCGCGGGCCTGGTCTTCGTTCCTCTGACGACCACCACCATGGGCACTCTGCCGAACGAGCAAGTGGGAAATGCCAGCGGATTGTTCAACCTGCTGCGGAACCTGGGCGGCAGCATCGGCATATCGATCGTCAATACGGAGACGGCGCGGCACGCGCAGATCCGCCATAACGATCTGATCCACAACGCGACGCGCCTGTCGGCGCCATTTCGCAATACGCTCAACCACGCCCAGATGCTGATGGCGCACCACGCCGGTCCGGGGCTGGCCACGCGGCGGTCGTATGGTTTGATCGAGCGGCTGCTCGACCAGCAGGCCTCAGTGTGGTCGTACGTGGACGTGTTTCACTATCTTGCTGTGTTGACGTTCTGCTGCGTCCCGCTGGTGTTCCTGTTGCGCGGAGTCAAGGCGAAGCAGGGGGCCGCTGCGGCGCACTAGGGCGTTTTTTTCAGCCGCGGCAGCGATGCCGGGGTTCCTGTTAGCCGAAACGCTCGCGTAGCGCAGACCGCGCGATCACTGACGCGGCTGAGACCCGCGGCGCACCGCTGGCGTCCGACTGGCTCCACTATACGGGGCCATCGTCCGCGGATTGTAGGCCCAGTGAAACTCCAGTTCATACGCGAGCGACTTTGCGAGACCATCCAGGTCCGGAAATAATGTCGCGTGCGTAATGTTCATGCGATACAGTTCGCGCATGCCGACTTCGCGCACAGAATTTGCCAGTACGATCTTCGCCAGGACATCGTCCTGATCCGTGTTGCTCAAGATCTCCTCCACGGGACGGTCGAGCACACCGGGAACGGCAAACGTTCCGGATTGCGCGATCAGGCGGCTGTTCATGGTGTGCGGTTCGCCCATCCAGATGATCCGCTGCTGCCCTTTCAGAAAATACTGGCTGAAATTTCCAGGACGGCGGGGGTCCATGCGGCGGATGCGGGCGGGCGCGCGGCCGCTGTCAATCCGGGCCGGATTCATGGACCACACCACTCCATCGGCGAGGGTCCGCTCCAGAGCAAAAAACGCCGCGACATACGGCGACCAGGTAAAGTCGATGAGCCGAGTCGGCGCGCCGTGATGCTGCATCAGCGCCAGCCATTGGAAATCGTCATCGGGGGCGGGAGGCTTGTCCAGAAACTGATGGGCCTTGCGCTTAAAGATACGCAGGATGCGGCTCTCCTGCTCCGGCCAGGCCCGTGAATCGATACGAAAATTCCGGAGATAACGCGAAATGGAACTGTACAGCGGCAAGCGCTCATCGCGTTCCCCGCGAAAGGCCCAGTTCGAATAGGGCGGGCACGTGACAAGCTTCAGGAAGTCATCCCAGGTCTCCAGGCGGAACACGCGATACGGCCGCCTCGCCCGTCGTCGATCGGTCATCTGCTGATTACGCTCCGGTTTCAGTGTGGCAGCATACAGAACGCGCGCGGGACGCGCACGAGCGAATGCATCCTTATATTGGCACGAAGCTTGCGGCCAATCGTTCGTGGCCACCACGACTGACCTTGCTTCTCCGGCACTTCCCGTCGAACCTCCCCTCGAAGGCCCGCCACGCGCGTCGCGTGTACGCTTCCTGAAATGGGGGTTGTTATTGCTGGGTGCAGTGGTGCTGGCCGGCACGATCCTCTGGCTGCATGGCCGCAACCGGCAGTCCACCGATGACGCCGAGGTCGACGGGCACCTGGCTCCGATTTCCGCGAGGATCACCGGGAGCGTCCTCGAAGTGTTGGTCAATGACAACCAGCACGTGAATGCGGGCAACGTTCTGGTCCGGCTGGATCCGCGCGATTACCAGGCGCGCGTCGATCAAGCGCAGGCGGCGCTCAACGCGGCTGAAAGCCAGGCACACGCAGCCGCCGTGGGCGTTCCGCTTACGCGGCAAACAACCACCAGCGGGACGACGGGAGCCGCTGCGCAGGTTTCGGCGGCGCAGGCGGAGTATGAGCGGGCCGAAGTCGCCGCGCGCGAGGCCGAAACCAGCGGGATCGTGGTGGCGCAGGCGAGTGTGAACGAAGCCGTGGCTAACAACCAGAAAGCACAGGCGGACCTCGCCCGCATGCGTCCGCTAGTCGCGAAAGAAGAAATCTCGCAGCAGCAGTTTGATGCGTACGTAACTGCGGCGAACGTCGCCGCGGCTCAGCTCCGTGCGGCGCAGGAGCAACTCGCAGCCGCACGCCAGCAGGCCGCCACCGCCCGGGCTGCCGCAAACTCTGCGAGGGCCCGGGTGCAACAGGCTCAGGCCGGGTTACAGGAATCGCGCGCGAATCAGCAGCAGGTGAGCGTGAGCGCCGCGCAGGCGCAATCGGCCACCGCGGCCGTCGGACAGGCCCGTGCGAATCTCGAAGCGGCGCAACTGCTCCTGAGCTATACGACCATCGTCGCGCCAATCAGCGGCGTCGTCACCCAGAAGACCGCGGAACCAGGTCAGATAGTGCAACCCGGACAAGGTCTCATGGTGCTGGTTCCGCTGCAGGACGTTTGGGTGACGGCCAACTTCAAGGAGACGCAGTTGGCGAGGGTGCGGCCGGGGCAGCGGGCCGAAGTCCACGTAGACATGTATGGCCGGGCCATCGAGGGCCACGTCGATTCCATCGCCGGCGCGACGGGCGCGCGCACCAGCCTGCTGCCTCCTGAAAATGCCACCGGCAATTTCGTAAAGGTCGTGCAGCGCATTCCCGTGAAGATCGTGTTCGACCGGCTGCCGCCGGGGGTGGTTCTGCGGCCTGGGATGAATGTGGATGCGACGATTCTGACGGAGTAAGGGCTTAGCGGGGATGTGCGGCCGACTGAAAGTTGGCCGCAGGCGACAGCCTGCCCCACTAGGACGCTAGATTTTTCGATCCGGGTACCGCGTCCGCATCCAAGCGACGAAGCTTTCCGGCGCAGCCATCGTGGAAAGCCTTCCTTGCCGGACCAGAGCCCAATCCTCGAATTTCTTCGATTGCTTGATTTCGGCCAGGGTGGTCGGCGGCTCGAGGCGGCCGGCAAACTCCAGATCGACCACCGCGGATTTGGCATTTTTCGGATCGTCGCGCGGCTCCGATCGCACCGATGCCAAGCCGACGACTCCCGATACGCCGCCGCTATGGTATATGAAAATGCGGTCTCCCGGACGCATCTCGCGAATCGCGCGGACGGCCTGCGGATTCGTCACGCCGTCCCAGACGGTCCGCTTCTCACGCTCGAGGTCGTCGACCGAGTAGGTGTCGGGGTCGGTCTTGGCAAGGAAGTATTTCATTCACGCCTATCTTACGACGGCGGCTTCCCCGCTGCGCCGATGGAATTTTATCGAGGCGAGTAGTGCGCAAGCGTAAAGACTTCCGGCCCCCGTGGAGCCAGGCCATTTTCCATATGGGGTGAGGAATTCAATTACTACCGGCAGATCTTCACGGATGGACGGAAGCACCCGGACACGTCAATCCGAAGTGGTTCGGATATTCGATCGGTAGGTGGGAGAAGGACACGTTCGTAGTTGACATCGTGGGGTTCAACGATCAGACGTGGCTCGACACCAGCGGATATCCGCACACCGAGGCGCTCCACACCACCGAGCGATTCGTGCGGCGCGATTTCGGGCACATGGATGTGCTGGTGACGATTGACGACCCGAAGGCATACACGGCGCCATGGTCCCCGACCTTGCACCTGGAATTGCAGCCGGACACGGAATTGATCGAACACATCTGCGAGAACGAGAGGGACGCGGGGCACTTAGTGGGAAAGTAGCGATCGAGTTAGCAAAGTCGGCGATGATGCGTCCAGCGTTCTCTCTCGGGCCGGTACGTCTGTCGGTAGGCGACTGTCAATGTGGATGCCAAGAGGGGTTTCGTTGGTGCGGTTTCGCAGTTTCTGGTAGCCCGTTTATCAAGCGCAATCATGATTTGCAAAGCTGCAAGCCTGTGCGTAACGCGCGGTGACAAGGCACGGTGTGGCTGGAACATCCGCTCGACGCTGGCATCGGTCAAAGGCCGACGTGGCGACTTATCGTCCACATGGCCGGCTACTGGGCGGACGTCGCGCATTTCAGGTAAGCGGCTTTTACCCGGAGTAATCAGCCCAGACATCGATCCGGAGTTCACGTTACCGGGAACCGGTTCCGTGAATCGACCTCGAGGTTTCGGCCCGCCCATAAGCAAGCGGAAGTCGCCGCGATCAAATGCATCCCAACAGGGTAAGCTCAGGTGGTGCCGAGAACCTCCGTGCCGCCCGCCTCGATAAACATTCTGCGCGCTTGCTCGTGTTGGGATTGCACAGAGTGCAGGATTGCAGTGAATCGCAGGTCTGCCCGCAACGGGTCTAGCCAGGGATCTCGCGCCATGAACGGATAGCAGATGAAACCATACTCGATCGCGCGCTGCAGAATAGCCAAGGCGCGATCTTTGTCACCCAGGTACGCGAACATGCGAACGTTGAAATACAATTCTTCTCCACGGTCTCCACGCTTGTATAAAGAGCTCCAGCGCTCCAGAGTCACACGGCTTTCTTCATAGTTTCCCTCCAGGAGCGCTTGTAAAGGGACCAGAAGTCCGGCGACCAACGGGTGCAAGGATGCTCTGTCGCAACTGCGTAGCAATTCGCGTGCTTCCTTATGCTGATTTAGAAGAGTCAGCATGAAGATATGAAACGGCACATCGAGTGCCGAGGCACTCTCGCGCGCTTTCCGGTAGTCCCCAGACATGAAGTAGGACAGAGCAACACTCGTCGGAATAAAGGGATCCAGCTTCCGCGCCTGTAGGTGGGCCGCTATCGACGGGTCAAGCAACCCGCAGAGCCGGCATATATAGACCAGTCCAGCAAACAGGTTTGCATCGTTGCCAGTGGCCCGCGTGCGTTTTAACAGGCGCACCATGGCTTGTGGCGCGCGCCCTAGGTCCGCCTCGAGCTGCGCATAAAAGGCGTGAGCGAGATTGAGATCGGGATTGAGATTGAGCGCCTGCTGTAATGCCGCCTCCGCGCGCTGAAAATCCTGCTCGTCTCCTCCGTACTTTCCGACGATGCGATGACAGCGGCCCAGCCGCGCCCAAGCCGGAGCGTACTTTGGATCGAGAACCACGCATTTCAGGTATAAGTCGCGGGCCACCCCTGCCTGGGCATGGTCCTGATCAAACGAATTCGCACGCAGAAAATATTCGTACGCTTCCGCGCTAGCCGGCACATCGCGCTTGAGCAACTGGCTCTCCCGCCATGTCAATGGCAGAGCCAATGATTGGACCATGTGCTGCACCAGTTCGTCCTGGAGTTGAAAGATATCCTGCAAGCCTACTTGCGCCGTCCGAGACCAGATGACTGCACCTCCAGGCGCCTCCGCAAGTTGGATCACCGCGCGAATTTGATCGCCGCTGCGAAGCAGTGTCCCGGTGAGTACGACGTCAACCTGCGCTTCTGCTGCTATTCGCTTCAGATCGGGGGATACCTCCGCATACTTTGCTGCGGTGACGCTGGAACGCACTATGAGTGAGGCTAGGCCGGAAAGCGAATTTGTGATGGCATCCGGGAGGCTGAAAGCGAGGAAATCGTACTCGGGATCAGGCCGCAGCAGGCGGAAAGGCAGCACAATGAGCCGCGTGATCGCGGTTGGCCGCTCTGACGCGCATTGGTCAAGCGTGGTCTGCCGCGACAAACGGCGCAGGTCCGCGACCATGTCTCGCATCGACTGATACCGCTCCGCAGGATTTTTCTCCAACGCCTTCCCGACGATCATTCGCAGGGTTGCTGGTATCTCGTCGCCAAGTGGGCGTGGTTTCCCGTGGATGATTGTTTGCAAAAGCTCGAGACCGTTCGAACCAGAAAATGGTGCGTGCCCGGCGACCATCTCGTATAGCACTATGCCGAAAGAGAAGACGTCGCTGCGTATGTCGAGAGGTTGGCCGGCGGCTTGCTCTGGCGACATGTATGCGATGGTGCCAAGCACTACTCCCGCACGGGTGTGACCTTCCGTCACAGTCCGAGTTGCGTTGCTTTTTGCGCTTTCCACGAGTTTCGCCAAACCGAAATCGGCCAACTTGGCGCAGCCGTTCTTTGCCACCAAGATATTGATCGGCTTGATATCGCGATGCAGAATACCTGCTTCGTGTGCCGCCGCTAATCCGTCGGCCACGCCTATTAGTACTTCAACGATTTCCCGCCACGTACGTTTTTCCTTCTGCGCCCAAGCCTTCAATGTTCCGTCGTCGACGAATTCAGTCACCAGGTACTGCCTGCCCTCGACCTCCCCGGCGTCGTAGACCGTGAGAATGTGGGGGTGGTTGAGCGAGGACGCCATCTGCGCTTCGCGCTGGAAGCGGCGGCGACCAGCGGAGTCGCCCAGCTGCTCCGAAAGGAACTTTATCGCCACCGGACGGTTCAGCTTCGTGTCGAAGCCTCGATACACGGCTCCCATGCCGCCCTCAGCCAAAAACTCGTGGATTTCGTACCTGTCGATTCTGGGAGTTGGAGGGAGCGTGCCGATTGATTCTGCTTGTCCAGCTTCCAGCAGACAACGAGGACACTGGCCAGCCAGCGGCCCGCCGCTAGCCACCGGGCTTCCACACTTGGCACATTCGTCGATCGATCGCATCATTTAAGTGCTCAATATCGACCGCAGAAAACGGATTTCTTCGTCAACCTGTTCCGCTGTACTCACGGTATCAGCGATCTCAGCACGCAGCAAAGCCCGATATCTCCGCCGCATCCGGTGAATCGCAACACGCAGCGCCCCCGTCGAGCTACCCAGTTGGGCAGCCAACGCTTCGTAACCTATCGCCTCGGGATCGCCGTTAAGAAAGACCAAAAGCTTGTCAAAGTGATTTCCTTTCTCTGTTCCACTGAATTCCGCGCGCAGTTTTCCCATAACGTGCTCGAGCAACGCCAACGCCCAGCGACGCTCGAACAGACTCTCGGGAGTGCGTTGCTCGACAGCCTCAGATGCATACCACGAATCGAGGTCCCCCGGGTCAACGGAAATAAGGACTTGGTTCCCGCCCCGCTTCAGGGCGTGCTCCCGGTCCCACTCATTCGCCAAAAAATGCTTTACGGCGGTCAGTAGGAATGCGCGGAACTTTCCCCTTTGTCGATCCGCATCGCCCAAATAATGCCTTTCCAGCAACAGGGCAAAGAAGCCCTGTGTCAGGTCTTGAGCCTGATCCCGATCATAGCCTTGCCTTCGGATAAACGCGTAGATCGGGCACCAATAAATTCCGCATAGGGCTCCCAGTGCTGTGCGGGAAGCAGTCGTCGGATGAGCAGCGGCAGCCAGCACCAGACTCCAGGAAGTCGTCTGGAATCGTTCATTTGGAGCACCGCGCATAGTTCCCAAACAGTCTATCAGGACCGCAACGGGACCCGGCCGGACACCGCACGGAAGCGACAAGGTTGCCGAACTGCCGCCGGCCATCACGTAACAATCTCGCGGTTCCTCTTCATTCCTTTGTGGGTGCAGCTTGACGTTAAACGACGCGCACAGGGGGGAACTTTGGAAAAGACGGCGATGGTGGCAATAGCAGCACTGGTATCTGTGAGTGTAGTGGTAGCCAAAGCACCGCAGCTCGCGGAACGGACGGTTACAGCATGCCTGAAGACTGATCAACAATTTCCCCCGGGGATATGGCCCATCATTGAACGGGCTGAGCTGATCGCGGATCGTGTCTTCACCGGCACCGGTGTAAAGGTGAACTGGTACCGAAATCCTCGTACTTGCACGGCTGCGCGAAATAGAGCCATCCAGATCGATGTAGCCAGCCTTACGCCAAGCAACGAATTACCTGGTGCGCTTGCACTGGCTCAACCTTTCGGAGGCCAGTACATCCGCGTTTTCTATGACCGGATACATCGCGCTGTCCAGCCCGACGTTGAGCCGTATCTCCTGGGGCATGTATTGGCCCATGAGATCACACACATTCTGCAAGGAACTTGCCAGCATGCGGAGAGTGGCGTCATGAAGGCGCGTTGGGATTCCGGCGACTACGAACGGATGACACAGCAGCCGCTTCGATTTACGGAGGCGGACCTCCAGTTGATTCGTATTGGATTACAGAAACGTCTGGAGGCAGCCAGCCAAAGGTAGCGGTAGTCGAAA
>CAYMHP010000057.1:0-23499 GCA_964390225.1 uncultured Solibacteraceae bacterium | reverse complement strand
ATGAGAAAGGCGCCTTCACCGGAGCGCAATATCGCAAGAAGGGCAAATTCGAGGACGCCGATGGCGGAACCGTCTTCCTGGACGAGATCAGCGATATCAGCCTGAAGACGCAGACCGACCTGCTGCGCGTCCTGCAGGAGCACGAAATCGTGCGGGTCGGCGGCAACCAGCCGATCAAGGTGGATTTCCGGTGTATCGCCGCGACCAACAAGAACCTGGAGGCGCTGGTCAAAGCCGGCAATTTCCGCCCGGACCTGTATTACCGGCTGCATGTCTTCTGCATCGATCTGCCTGCGCTGCGCGACCGGCGCGAGGACATCCCGCTGCTGATGTGCCATTTTCTGAACAAGTTCTGCACGGCTACCAGCCGTCCGGTTCCCGAGATTTCCAGCGAAGCGCTCGATCTGTTGATTCGCTACGAGTGGCCGGGCAATGTGCGGGAACTGGAAAACGCCGTGGAACGCGCGCTGGTGGTGGGCCGCGGCGCGGAGATCCGCGCTTCCGATTTCTCGTTCCAGTTCGAGGCGGAGGCGCCGCGAACCGGCAGAACGCTGGACGATGTGGAGCGGGCGCACATCGAACGCATCCTGCGCGAGACGCAGCACAATCTCTCGCGCGCGGCCCGCATCCTGGATATCGATCGCACGACGCTTTACAACAAACTGCGGCGCTACGGACTGCGGTGAAACCGATTCACGTCATCCCACTCAGCGGCGGAGTGTCGCTGACGCCCGCCAGGGAACCGGGGCTGAACCTGCTCGAGTTCCTGGGGGCGTCGCTGGCGCGCGCGTTCCGGACCCCGTGCCAGGTTCGCCCGGAAGTGTGCGATATCTCGTTTGCGTGGGATGACGGCCGGGAGCAGTATTATTCGACCGCGATATTGCAACACCTGGACCGGCTCTCCGACCCCGGCGCGCGCATTCTCGGAGTGGCGACCGGCGACCTGTTCGTTCCCGTGCTTACGTTCGTTTTTGGAGAGGCGCAACTGGAGGGCAATTGCGCCGCCGTTTCGCTGGCGCGGCTGCGCGAAGAGTTCTACGGCTTGCCGGCGCGCGACGAATTGCTGCGCGAGCGGCTGGTGAAGGCGGCCATCCACGAGTTGGGCCACACGTTCCGGCTGCGCCATTGCTCCGACTGGCAATGCGTGATGTCTTCCAGCCATAGCGTGGAGCGGCTGGACGTAAAAGGCCCGGAGTTCTGCGCGGCGTGCCGCAAGGCCGTGTTCAGCGATCGGATGTGGTGAAGCGGCATCCGGGCTCTCGCCCGTAACCATCAGGAGTGTTTGCCGTTCAGTTGGACCGCTGCGGTGCCGGCGTGCTGGTGCAACAGCAAAGCTTGCAGGAACTTGATTTCACTCATGAAGTATTCCCGTTCCACGGCGCGCATCAGCGGAGGAATGGCGGCTTCGGCGAGGCGGCCAATGGTCTTGAGCTGTTCCTGGGTACCGCCGATGCTCATCCAATACGCCGAGACGTCGCGCTCCTTGCGTTCGAGCGGAAGCGAGAGCCAGTCGACAAAGAGCGCGCGGTGCCAGTTGGCGATGGCTTGATAGACCAAAGAGTCGTGGAAGCGTTCGGGCAGGTCGCGATCGTAGCGGCGGGTCTGCGGGTTCCAGCGATCGGCAATATAGGTCAACCGGCCCAACAGTGAGGGCATCTGCAGAATCTGCTGGTACAGTTCGGCAACAATGCCGTCAGACAGCTTGTCCGGAGAGTTCGAGAACGGGTCAACCCCGGAGACCCGCATTGCTGCTCTAGGCATGGCCGGGCCGCCCGGTGGCGAGTTCCTTCAAGCGAAAGTGTAGCAGTGTGAAGGCATTACGGACAATGTACCCAAACGGGATACCCCATTGGACAACGTTTCGCGTGGCATCGCGAGAGAGAGGCGGGCCGGCGCTACCCGGCCCGGGTTTGAGCAAGGCGCCCTTCAGAAATACAGTTTGGCCGCGATCTGAACGATGCGTTGGCTGTTGAGCCGCACCGAATTCAGCGCGCCGAAACCAAAGCGTCCGCCGGTGCCGCCCAGAGCGCTCGGTAGATTCACGATCTTGCCGGCGGCGTTGAATTGGATGGTCGAATTGAACGTGTTCCATTCGGGGTGGTTGAAGGCGTTGAAGGCTTCCAGTCGCAGCTGGATGTAGCGGGAGGATTCCCGGCCGAGCGGAACTTTCTTGAACAGCGACATGTCCCACTGGTTCAGGCCGGGGCCGCGGAGTCGGTAATTGCCGGAATCGATGCCCACGCTGCCCTTGGGCGCAGGCGCGAAACACGACTGGTTGACGAAGCCATAAAGCCCGCCGCCGCCGCTGCCATTCGGGTTGCAGGTGAACATCACGCGCGGTGCGATATCCTCGCTGCCCGTGATCTCGCGATTCAGCAGCGCAGCCCCAAGCCCAGTGACGCTATAGGTGACATTCACCGGCGCGCCCACGCTGATGCTGGTCAGACCGGAGAATTGCCACCCGTTGAGCACGATTCGGCTCGGCGCGTTGTCGAGAAAGCTTCCGTTCCGCGCGATCGCGGGAATGTCGTAGATGTAGTTGATGCTCAGCGACTGGGTGCGGTCGAAGGTGAGCGGCCCATAGTTCGCCTTACGGATCTGCGTAGGGTAGACGCCGACGTTACCTCCGGAAGTTCCGCTGGCAGTGCCCAGCGCCTTGGCCCAGGAATACTGCGCGCCGATCTGCAAGCCTCGCGCCGCCCGGCGGTTGATGCCGACCTGCAGCGCGTTGTAATTGGCCGAGCCGCCAAAGGTAGTGATGTACCCCTGGTTGCTGATGTTCGAAGTGGTCGGGCCGAGCAGACCGAGGTAGGGGCGGTACATGTCGGCGGGGAGGGTAGTGGTGCCATCGAACTTGGGCGCAACCGTCGGATCCTGGTTCTGCGGGAGCCATGCGCTTCCGAACGGCAGATCGTTGAACGGCACGAGCATGACGAGGTGCCGCGACTGCGAGCCCACGTAGGAAACATCGAGCAGAACGCCCAAGGGCAGTTCGCGCTGAATTCCCGCGCTGTAGTTGTAGACCGTGGGGATGTGGCCATCCCGCGAAATTCCCGATGCGGCCACGGGGAAGGCGGCCTGCGCCGATGCGGCGATGGAAGACAAATTCCCGTAGAGCACCTGGGATTGGCGGAGAACCGGAGGATTGGCGATCTGGTAGTACACCGGGCCGCCCTGCATGCGTTCGTAATACGCGCCGCCGCCCAGGCGGAACACCGTCTTGGTGTTCATTGCGTAGGCGACGCCGATGCGCGGACCGAATTGGACTCCGCGGCTATTGGTCAACGCCGCCGGATATCCGTTGACACCCGCCTGGATATTGCCGTTATTCGGATCGCCGGAGCCGGGTACGATGGCCCCGATCAGCGCGCCCGCCGCGGTCTGCCCGGTCAGCGGGTTTAACGCGAGCCGCTGGCCGCCCACGATGGTGGGCTGATACAGCGTCACGGTCTTGCCCGGGTTCCACAGCGACGCATCGAAGCCCGCCACCAGATTGTCCCGCTCATAAATCGGGGGAACCAGCGAGAACCGCATTCCGTAGTTCAAGGTGAGCTTCGGCGAGAGCTTCCAGCTATCCTGCGCATACCATTCGTAGTTGTGATACAGGTAATTCGCCACCACGTATTTTTGCAGTTGCGTGTACCGCTGGAAATTTCCGAGCAGAGCATTCGAGAAAGCCCAGTTGGTATCGCCGGGGTTGCCCGCGTCGCGGCCGAACTGAATAGAGGCATTCACGTCACCGTACGGCGTTTGTGTTTTACGCTGCCCTTCGATATAGAGGCCCGCCTTGATCGTGTGTTTGCCCAAGACTTTGGTTATGTTGTCGGTGAAATTGTAGATGGGGTTCTCATTCTTATAGGGCAGAATGAACTGCGACCAGAGGCCGCCTGGGAATGTGCCGGTCCCGACCGGAACGCCGGCAAAACCGAAGTTGGGGATGATCCCGTAGGGGTCGGCGGTGGGGTACAGCAGCGGGATCTCCAGGCCGGAGTTCTTACGGTAATACGGACTCCCGGCCGGCGCCGGGTCCGCCGGAATGAAATTCAACGTTTGGCCGAACAGGAACTCGTTCGTCAGAGTCGGACTGATGATGGTGGTCGCATTCACGGTGTAGGCCCACGCGCCGGTCGGATTCGTCAGCGGAGTGAGGCCGAGCGCGTTTTGCGATGCGAGCGTGCCGTAGGGAGTTACCGTGGTGGAGCGGTTACGGATGCCGCGAACGAAGAATCTCCACTTCTCATTCAGGTTGTAATCGATCTTGTAGACCTCGTCGAATTGCGGCGTGCTCGACGTGAACTGCGACGTATAGTTGAACGCATTGTTTCCCGTAAGGTTCGGCAGCGGCAGCAGATTGAGAACCGCCTGGCCGTATGGGTTAAAGCGGTCGGACGGAATTTTATTGCCGGGGAAGGGAGCGCCGGTTTGCGGATCCCGGATGATCACCGGGACGCCGGCGGAATCCTTGGTCTGGGAGAAGTCGCCTGTGCGCTCGGCGGCAGTCGGCACCGTCAGCTGTTGCAGCGTTCCGGGCACTTTGGCGTGGTTCCATTCATTCGAGACGAAGAAGAACAGCTTATTCCGGTCTCGATTGAACTTATTCGGAATGTAGATGGGACCGGAGAAATTGTAGCCGGCGGTCATGTAGCGGTAGATCTGCCGCTGCACGCCGTTCGTATTGTTCACGAACGTGTTGGCGTTCATGAACTCGCCGCGCTTGAACCAATACCCGGTGCCATGGAAATCCTTGCTTCCGCTGCGAACCACCACCTGGATCTGCGCGCCGGAGTTGCGCCCGAATTCCGCGCCCATGCTGTTGGAGGAGACCTTGAACTCCGCGATCGCGTCCACGTTGATGCGCTGCACGGTGAGAGCATTGACACCCGAATCGATGAAGGTCTGACCGTCCACGGTATAGTTCATCTGATCGGTGCGCTGGCCGTTGAAATTATTGGTGTCGATGTTCGCGCCCTCGACGGTTTTGAGAAGTCCCGTCAGGTTGCGGCCGTTCAGGGCGAGGTCGATCATCTGCCTGCCGGTGACTACACCGGAACGTTCCGCGGTCACGGTCTGCAACTGCACCGCGCTCGCTTCCACCGTGACCGACTCTCCGGTCGCGCCAACCTCGAGCTTGATCGCGGGCAGCCCCAGCTTGTCGCTAACATCGAGCGTGATCCCGGACTGGGTGTACTTCTTAAATCCCGGCGCTTCCACCGAGATGGTATAGCGGCCCGGCAGCACGGGCGTGAAGACAAACGCGCCTTCGGCACTGGTGACTAATTCGCGCGCGACGGCGCCCTGCGCTTCGTTGGTGAGCGTCACCTTCGCGCTCGGGATGACGGCACCCTGCGCGTCTTGAACGACGCCACTAATCGAACCGGCGGTGTTTTGCGCCACCGCGAGCGAGATGCCGATGAGCAGGCAGACCGCCGCGAGCACACTCGTCCTGACCGTTGCAGATTTCGACATATGCCCCCCTCGATGATTTAGCGAACGTGGGAGCAGTATATATCCGGCCGATTCCTTAAGCAATGGCTTTTCGGAGCTTTTCTTAGAAAGACGAGCGCCGCAGCAAAAATTCAGGCAATTTGAAGCGATTATTCGCTTGCGCAAGCCGGGACAGCGGGGGAATCGCGCTGAGCGCGCGAAAGGCGCCGCTAAGCGGGGATGACGTCTGCGAAGACGAACCCGTCGCGCTCGACAATCTCGCCGATTTCTATCGGGATCGGCCGCGAAAAGACGGGCGCGCTGTACACGAAAGTATGAAACTCGCCGTTTTCGCCACAGGGGTCCACACCGGGAGGGAGGCTTTGCAGAAATGCGATATCAAACTCGCGGCCCGCAAACGACCGATCCAGCTTGGTTGGGTCCACGCAGGTGATTTTAGCCTTCACTCCCCCGGCAATCATCTCTAATGCCAATTGGCGGGTGGGAATGGCCCAGACCGGGAACAGGGGATCGAGACCGGTGCCCGCCAACTGGCGTTCGCGGTAGGCGCGGATATCTGCAAGGAATAGATCGCCAAATGCGAAACCGACAACTCCCTCGCCGACCGCCTTGCTGCACACGGCGGTCATGATCTCTTCGTAATTCGCATTCGAGCAAGGCCACGGCAGCTCAACTGGCCATAACGGCAATCCGGCGCGCTCGGCTTGTGCTTCGACAAGTTCTCGGCGGACCGCGTGCATAGCGACGCGATCTGCCGCACAATTGAATGTGGTGACGAGCCCGGTCACAGTCACGTCGGGCTGCTGCGTTAAGAGATGCAGAGCCCAGGCGCTGTCCTTACCGCTGCTCCACGATAGGAGAACGTTCCTCACGGAATGCCGGCGTCGCCGCCGTAGAAATGCCACTCACTGCCGCGGGCGCCTGTCTGGGCCATCATCGTGGCCGCGCCAAAGAGCGATAGAACGAGTAGCCCACGCGCGCAACGTTTCACTCCCCGCATGTGTGTCTCTCCGGTTGATTATACCCGGAGGTCCGGAAGCGGCTTACGGTTGCGACGAACGCTTTTTACACGGCGCTTCGCTGATGGCAGAACCGCGCCATGACTGGTGCGGCTGAAGCCGCGGCAATGGCTGCTGGAGCGCCGGCAGTCTGGCCGCCGGTTATCGCTGAGGCAACGCTGCACTGGTCTTCTAGCGCAGTCCGGTGGCCAGGTGCAGGGTACGAATGCGGCGATTCTGACCGTAGACGATCGTGTTGCCGGGGTTGTCGACCAGGACCTGCGTCACTTCGCTGATGCCGGTCGGATCGATGGGAGCGAACTCCTTCCAGAGTGTTCGCTGCCCGGTTGCAATGTCTACATCGAAGAGCCGCACGGGAAGGCCGGCGCGGTTTCTCACCAGGATGCGACGGCCGTCCGGGCGCCAGCGAACCAGGCGGTCGGCGGCGGTGACGCCGGGAAGCGGGCGAGATTCTTTGCCGGAAAGCGAATACAGCCGCAGTAATCCATCGGAGCCTTGCGCCGCGATTGTGTCTCCATCCGGCGATATGGCGTTCCAATCGAGCGAGGTGCCTTCAGGTGAGATGGCCTGGGGCGGGCCTCCGGATGAGTCGAGGAGCCAGACTTGCATGCGGCGGCCCGGCTGGTTTGCGGCAATCACGAAGCGCCGGGAATCCGGGAGCCAGGCGGCGGTCTGCTGGTAGGCAAGACCGGTCGCGGGAAGCTGGCGCGGCGTGCCCACTCCGGCGGGCAACAGTTCCAGGCGTTGCGGCGCCGAGTTCAGAATCGCGAGCACCCACGCGCGGTCGGGAGAAAGGGCTGAGGCGTCGCCGTCGCCAAGCCGGAGGGGCGCGCTTCCGTCGAGCTTCCACAGGTACGTTACGTACTCGCGGGCGCCGGCCTGCCCGTACTGCGCGAATAGCAGCGCTTTGCCGTCCTGGGAAAGGTCAACCGGGAAGGACGACCCCAGCCAGTCGAGCGGACGGTCGCGCGGCTCGCCGGGAAGGCGGGCCCACATTTCAGCCCTGTCGTCGTCCGAGCGTGCCAACAACACGCGCCCGTCTTGTCCTATGTCTTCGAGGTGCACGCCGCCGAGAAAAGTCGCGACGACCCGGTCTTTGCCGGCGAGGGTCACCGAATGAATCGTATCGGCGGGCCCGCTGTCCGCGGCCGCATACCAGACTTCGTCGCCGTTCGGTTTCCATGCCAGTCCCTCGATGGATTCCCATTCGCGCGAAAGGCGCGTGACTTTGCCGGCGAGATCGATTGCAGCGACCCAGCCGCGGTCATCTCCATCGAGCACGTGCTCGGAGAATGCGATGCGATCTCCGCGCGGCGAGAACCGCAGATCGCCGAGCCATCCGACCGTCTGGTAGAGGACGGTACCGATGGGGTATTCGATGCGGTACCTTCCGTCGGTGATGTGGATGGCGGCGAGGTTTTTGCCGGCGGGATCCCAGTCGGCATCGGCTGCGGCGGTGAGAAGCGGCCGCGGCGCGCCACCATGCAAAGGCACGGAAGCAAGCGTGGCGGACTGGCTGTTGTCGCCGTGAAACTGGACGTCGAGCCCGAGGGCCACGTCGTCACGCCGCGATACAGCGAAGACATGGGCGCCGCGGAAGCCGAGCGCGCGCGATTCGGGCGACGTGGTCGTCGTTGCGAAGACGTCGATGGGATCGGTATTCCACTGAGCGCTATAGATGATCTGGGCGCCGTCGGAGGTAAAGCGTCCCGACGAGATCAAACCGTGCTGAAACGTCATCTGTTCAAAGGTAGGGGGAAGGGAAGCAGGGAGAAACCGGCGGGCGCCGAAAAGGACGAAGGCCGCGACTACGGCGGCGATCGCGGCCGATCCGGCAAAGTAGAGCAGCCTGCGGCGGCGAACCGGAGGCGCAGGGGCAACTGGAAGCGGTTCGGAAACGGCGGCGACGGCGATCGCGCGGAGTGCTAAAGCCAGGTCACTCGCGGAAGTGAACCGCTGCTGCGGGTCCTTGGCGACACAGTGCTGGATCACCATGGAAACTTGAGGCGGAACCGTTGCGGGAAGCGGTGGCAAGTCCGCGGTCAGGATGGCGCTCATGATCTCCGGCGCCGTGTCGCCCGCGAAGGCGCGTTTGCCGGCCAGCATCTCGTACAAGACCAGGCCCAGGCTGAAGATGTCCGCCCGCCCATCCAGCGGAAGCCCGCGGATCTGCTCCGGCGCCATGTAGCCGGCGGTGCCAATGACGAATCCCGTCTGCGTCTGCAGGCCGGCATCTGGCGCCGCAGCCGTGTGTTTGGCAATTCCGAAATCGAGAATCTTGGCGCGGCCATCGCGAGTCAGCATGATGTTTTCTGGCTTGATATCGCGATGGACGATGCCTACGGAATGGGCGGCGCTGAGCCCCTCGGCGACCTGGGCCGTGATTTCCAGAGCGCGCCGAAGCGGCTGCTGGCCGGCGGCGCGCAGCGTAGTCCCCGTTACCAACTCGGAGACGATGTAGTTGTCGCCGACGTCATAAATGCCGACGATACCCGGGTGATTGAGGGCCGCTACGGCACGGGCCTCCTGTTGGAAGCGCGAGCGGGAGGCCGTATCCTGGAGCGCATGGGCTGCCAGCGTCTTGATGGCCACTTCGCGTCCGAGCCGGGTATCGCGTGCGCGATAGACTTCTCCCATGCCGCCGGCGCCTAGCAGGGAGCGGATTTCATAGGGACCCACCAGACTTCCGATTTCCAAGGCCATGGTTTTGAACGGGCGGGCTTCCGATTCGCCGATTCCTTGTTTGCGAAGCAGCTCAGGATTATAGGAGCCGATTAGTTTCTACACCGCGGCGCGAGAGAAGTCAAGGCGAAACGTCAGACGGTTCCGGATGGATAGTAACGTCGGCCTGCGGAACGATGTCGTGAATGGCGGTCTCGATAACATCAGTTAAATCGTGGGCCTGGGTGAGGGTCTGCTTGCCATCGACCAGAACGTGCAGGTCGATGAACAGCACCGGGCCGGAGTAGCGGAGGCGGACCTGGTGGCAATCGTGAACGCCGGGAATCACTTCCACGGCCGAGGCGATCCTCCGCTCCAGGCCGGGGGGAGCGGTGTCGAGCAATGCGTCCACGGTGCGGCGGCCGAGTCTCAGGCTAACCCAGACGACTAGGGCCGAAACGCCCAGCGCCGCCACGGCATCGGCCTCGCGCAACAGAGCGAGGCCAGGGAACCACTCGCCGGCTTTCACGCCGATCAGGCCGAGAATCACTACGGCGGAGCTCCAGATGTCGGTTTGAAAGTGTAGCGCGTCGGCCTCCAGCGCCTGGCTGCGATACTTCTTTGCGGCCCGATAGAGGATACGGGAGCGGGATGTGTCGATCACGATGGATGTCAGCATGACCGCGAAGGACCAGACCGTGACATCCACGTCGATGCGGTGGGAGACCAGACGATGGACGGCTTCACGGACAATCCAGACGCAGGTAGCCAGTAGCAGCACCGTTTCGAACATCGCGGAAAGGTTCTCGATCTTCCCGTGGCCGTAGTGGTGCGTGCGATCGGGTGGGCGGGAGGAGAAGCGCACGGCCAGGAAAGTCATGCCGGCCGCGACGAGATCGAGCGCAGAATGCGCGGCCTCGGCCAGAATGCCAAGACTGCCGGTGAGCAGCCCGACGACGAGCTTGACTGCCGTGAGTGCGACCGCAGCGAAAAGCGAGTTGAGCGCGGCCGACTGTTTTTCCGTTTGCTCGACAGCCGGAATCGGAGTAGGACCTCCGTAATTCAGGCTAACACGGGGCCGCGGATGGCGGGCCGTTCGAGTGGTGAGGCCCGCGCGTCAGTTTGGACCGCGGGCCGCGGGCGTTACTGCACCTGAATGGTTACGTCGCTCCTGGTGCTGAGGACCGTGCCACCGGGGACACCGTACGAAAGCACGATGGGGACGGCGCCGGAGGGAGCATTCGCCGGAATCTGCACGTTGACCTGCGAGATGCCCGCCACGATTCCGGGAGCGGAGCCGGCGTAGATCACGGTTGCTGGAATACCGCCCACCGTCGCTGTATAGCTGGCTTGCGGATGTTTCAGCCCCGTGCCATCGCTCGGGATAAGCGCGCCGGTAGCACTCGGCGGGTTCGTGATTCCTTCACCGGTCATATACAGCGAAATGACCGAGCCCTTGCCGGCCGGAGCATTCGGGCCATTCAAGGTGCGGCCATCGGGATTGAGGATGACGCCTGGGCCGGAGCCCTGGAAGTTCTGCGTATAGATACCGGGCGCCACCGCGGAGACGTTGTAGGTGACCGGGTCGGACTGAACTCCTTTATAAACCACGCGGACGCTGGTGGTTGCGCGGCCGGCAATTTCGTAGGGCACCATGACCGAAGTCTGCGGACCCCATACATAAATGATGGGGGCAGGAATGCCATCGAAGAAGACTTGGGTATCAGACAAGGTGGTTGCGACCGTGCCGTTAGACGCCAATACGCCCTTGACCGCAGGATCCGGTCCGAGGCCCGTACCGAAGAGGACGACGTTTTCGCCGGGTGAGAGGGAGGCCGCGAAATAGCTGGCGGCGTTCTGGACCGACTGGATGATGGGTTTGGCGGTGGCCTGCACCACGTTGAGAGTCACCGGGATCGTGATGGGGCTACCTGCACCAGTTGCGGGAGTGATGGTCACCGAACCGGTATAGGAGTTCACAGCCAGCGTGCCTGCGTTGGCGGTGACTTGAACGGTGGCCGGAACGGTTCCGCTGGGGGGCGCTACGGAAAGCCAGTTGCCCGTGCTCGTGGCGGCGGTAGAAAAGGTCAGGCCCGCGGTGCCTGTGACGGATACGTTCTGAGTCGAAGCCGCGGTGCTACCCTGCGCGATCGTGAAGACGAGCGGAGTGGCCGGAGCGGTAACCGTGCCTGCGTCGACTTTGAAAGTGACCGGAATGGAGATGGGGCTGCCGCTGGCGAAGGTCGAGGAAACGATGACGCGGCCCTGGTAGGTGCCAGGGCTCAGGCGCGAGCCATCCACCGAAACACTGACCACGGCCGGCGTGCTGCCGGTGGCGGCAGTGGCGGAGAGCCAGCCCAGTCCGCCGTCGTACGCGGTAACGAAAAAGGTGAGGGCGGCGCCGCCGCTGGCGACGTTCACGGTTTGCGGCGCGGGCGCCGTGCCGGCTGAAGTCTGTTCAAAACTGAGCGAAGCGGGCGTTGCGGAAATCGTTCCCGAGGTCAACTGCAGCACCACCGGTATGGTCACGGGGCTATTGACGGCGGCGCCCGCCGAGCCACTTGCCGTGACGCTTACGCTTCCTGTGTAGACTCCCGGAGCGAGACTGGATTGAGGAGATGCGATCAGCCGCAGCGTTCCAGGAGTGGCCGCGGGAGTGTTGGAGACCAGCAGCCATTGGCCGCCCGAGGTCGTCGTCGGCGTGCCTACGGTGAGCGAGAGCTGATCGGTCGGGCTGGTGCTGGCGAGCGCGACATCGACCGGCTGCGACGATTGGCCGCCCGCCGGAATGGTAAACACGACTGGCTGCGAAGGCGTGACGCTCAACAGAGCGTTGTTGCTGACGTACAACGTCACGGGGACCGTAACCGTGCCGAGCGAAGCGCCGGTGGCGGCATTCGCGACGGCAATACTGATCTGCCCTATAGTGGCGCCGGTAGCGACGCCAGCGGGGTTCGCGGAGACCGTGAAGGAATCGTCCGTGGTTCCGCTGGTGTGACCGACGAGTGTGAGCCATGGAGTGCTGGTAGTGGCCGTATAGCTCAGCGGCACACCCGTGCTGCTGGTAAGACGGAGTGTCTGGGCCGGCGGCAACTGCTGGTTCGTCTGGTAGACAAACGATAACGAACTGGCGTTGGTCACCAGAGACGGGTCATTCGTGACTGTGACGGTGACGGAGAATTGTTGCGCGGGGCCGCCGCCACTGGTCGGCGTGAGCGTCACGGTTCCGGTGTAAGTACCGGGAGCGAGCTTGGTGGGATCGATGCTGACGGGAATCGGGGTCCCGGTAATCCCGGTGGTTGGGACGACCAGCCAGGGTCCGCCGGCCGCGGTGGTTGCCGAGACGTTGAATGCAAGCGGCGTCCCAGTGCTGGTGACGTTAACCTGCGCGGGGGCCGGGACCGTTCCGCCGATGGAATACGTGAATGCAACCGGAGCCGCCGGAAGGTTCAGTAAAGGATTGTTAGAGACGGTCAACTGGACCGGTATTTTCTGCGGAGTTCCTGTCGTGTTCAGGGTCAGGGTGCCGTTCGAAACGCCTGGATTCTGCGAGGGCGGGGCAACCTGGACAGTAACGTCGACGCCGCCGTTCGCCGGGACCGTGCCGCTGGGCGGATTTGCGGTGATCCATGGATCGCTGGTGAATGCGAAGCTGACCGCCTGCGATCCACCGGTGAGGTGAATGGTCTGCTGCGTCTGGTTGTTGGTCCCGCCGATCTGATAAACGAACGACAACGACTGCGGCGCGGCGGTTATCTGGGGCGCTTGTGTGACGGTTAACGTGACCGGGACGGTAGCCGCTGTTGTATTGGAACCGGATGTTGGAGTGACGGTGATGGCGCCATTGTAGGTGCCGGCAGTCAACGTTTGCGCGACCGAAGTATCGATCTGCGCGAGCACTGCATTGGGCGGATTTCCGGAAGTCGCAATGAGCAGCCAGTTGGCGCCGTTCGCGGTGCTCCGGTCCACGCGAAACGTGGTGCCGGCAGGGACCGTCAGATTTATGGTCTGAACCGCGGGGCCGGCGCTACTTCCCAACGCATATTGAAAACTGAGCGATGCAGGATTGACCCCGATGGGACTGGTCTGCGCGTACAGCGCGGCCGCGCTTGCGGCGGCGAGAAAAGAGAGAACGATACGATTCGAAAGAAGCCGTTTCAACGGGAAAACCTCCGGGCGGGGCAATCGGAATGCGGTGAGACCCCTTTAATACCGGAAACTCTTGTGCATGGTTCGGGCCAGTCGAATAGGGAAGCAAACCCGGCACTTGCACATCTGACGAATTACACTTGTGTCGCGCGATGACACGGAGTCGTAGCGTCACGCCACAGTGAGCGCCGGCGATTTTGTGTCGGGCCGCAATTAGCGCTGCGGCTCTGCGCCATAAAGATGATGCTCAAAAATGTACTCGAGCACACGTTCGGGAACTTCGGCGGGCCGTTGACCGAGCGCGAGCAGACGGCGGATTTCGGAGGAGGAAACGGGCATGTTCAGCGTTTCGAGGCGCTCCACGCGGGCTCCCTCCGGGATTTCGAACCGGTGGCCAGGCCGGGAGACGACGATGAATTCGACGGCGAGCAGGACATCCCGCCAGCGGTGCCAGGTGCGTATCTCGGCGAACGCGTCGGCGCCGATGAGAAAAAACAATTCGTCGCCTGCCGCAAGCGAGGCGCGCACTTTTTCGATCGTATCGATGGAATAGCTGCGCGGCGTGTGCTCTTCCAAGCGCGAGACTGCGAAACGAGTGTCGGGTTCGCAGGCCAGTTCGGCCATGCGGACGCGGTCCGCGTAAGGGGCATGGGTCACGCCCGACTTGTGCGGCGGCCGGGAGGCGGGCACGAACAGAACGCGATCCAGGTGAAACGCCGTTACGGTCTCGCGAGCAACTGCGAGATGCGCCTGATGAATCGGATCGAAGGTTCCGCCGAAGATCGCCAGCCGCAACTGCTCTAAGCTCTTTCGATTTTGACGGAGTTGATGCGAACTTCTTTGAGAGGCCGGTCCTGCCCGCTACGGGCCACTTGCGAGATCTTCTTCACCACGTCGTAGCCTTCGGTGACTTCGCCGAAGATGCTGTGCTTGTTATCGAGCCACGGGGTAGCTGCGACGGTGATGAAGAACTGGCTGCCGTTGGTATTGGGGCCGGCATTGGCCATGGAGAGAAGGCCGGGCTTGGAGTGCTTCAGATCCGCGTGAAATTCATCGGCGAACTTGTAGCCCGGGCCGCCGCGTCCGGTGCCCTCGGGGTCGCCGCCCTGGATCATGAAATCGGGAATCACACGATGGAAGATGGTGCCGTCGTAGAACGGCTTCCCGGTTTTTTTGCCTTCCGCAAGCGCAATAAAATTCTCCACGGTGCGAGGCACCTTGTCGGCAAATAGCTTCACTTTGAATTGGCCCTCGGTGGTATCGAAGGCGGCGTAGGTCTCGTTGGCCATCACCTGCGATTGTAGCAACTCAAAGCTCGACGACCCCGAAAGTTCCGAACGCGTCGGTGGTGTCCTGGTCGAGCGGTCCTCTGGCGCCGCCCTCGCGCGCCTTCGCGCTCCATTCCTCGATGGCCACTTCGACGAGCATGGTGGCGTCGAGTTGCGCGTCCGTGGCTTCGGCATAATCTCTTCCTGCGGAGCGGCCGGGGAAATAGCGTCCGATCATAGCCGCGTAGACCTGCTGCTGGATGTGCCGGTCGGTGACTCTGGCTCCGCGGCCAAAGCAGATGGCGCTGCGGTAATTCAAGGAATGGAACATGGCGCTTCGAGAGTAGATCAGCCCGTCGAGCAACGACACGGCGATGGATAGCGGCGCTCCGGATGCGGCGACCTGCAGAGCGCGGCTGGCGGGCGACCCGTGCAGGTAGAGGCGGCCGGGCTGCGCGGCATCGAAGTGGTAGGCAAAGGGAATGACGAATGGTTGCCCGTCCTCGGTAAAGGCGACGTGGGCGATGCGGCCTGCGGCTAGAATCTCCGAGGCCCGCTCCGGCACGGCGCGGTCGACGTGGCGGTGAATCTCGGATCGCTTTTTCTCCATACCGGGACTATACTGCGAAAGTGGTCCTTTGAAAATGGCCATTTCCAAAAAACTGATGGTGCCATTTGCGCCAGTGCATCTGGACCGGCGCTCGCGTGTGCCGCTGCAGCGGCAACTTTATAACGAGATCCGCGGCCTGATTTTGAATGGACGCCTCCCCTCCGGAAGCCGGCTGCCGGCCACGCGCCTGCTCGCCACGGATTTAGCAGTTTCGCGTAATACCGTGACAGGAGCTTTCGACCAGCTTCTGGCCGAAGGCTATCTGCAAGGCAGGGTGGGGTCGGGCACATACGTTGCGGACACGGTACCGGAGGAACTGCTGCGCGTGCGCGGGGCTCGCCCCGACGGCGCGCCAGCCGGGAAACCTGCGCCTCCCCTCTCAGAACGCGGGCGCGCGCTAGCGAACATCCCGGTATCGTTGACGCGGGGAATGGGCTCAGCGCAAGCGTTTCGCTCCGGTGTTCCGGCGCTCGATCAGTTTCCGCGGGAACTCTGGGCGCGCCTGGCCGCCCGTCTGATCCGGCACGCGCCGAGCGCCATCCTTACCTATGGCGATCCGGCTGGATACCGGCCGCTGCGCCAAGCTCTCACGGAATATGTGAGGACCGCGCGAGGGGTACGGTGCTCGGCCGAGCAGATCATCGTCACTGCCGGTTCGCAGCAGGCGCTGGATTTGGCGGCGCGCGTCTTACTCGATCCTGGCGACACGGCGTGGGTGGAAGATCCGGGTTACCTGGGCGCGCGCGGTGCGCTGCGGGCTGCGGGAATCCGTTGCGCACCCATCCCGGTGGATTCCGAAGGAATCGATATAGAACGAGGCGAGGAGCGGGCTCCCGAAGCTCGCCTTGCGTGCGTGACGCCGTCGCACCAGTACCCGCTTGGCATTGCGATGCCCGCGGCGCGCCGGATGCGGCTACTCGAGTGGGCGCGCCGCCGCGGGGCCTGGATCGTGGAAGACGATTTCGATTCGGAGTTCCGCTATGCAGGCCGGCCCGTCGCCGCGTTACAGGGGCTCGATACCGCAGGACGCGTGATTTACACCGGCAGCTTCAGCAAGGTGCTATTCCCGGCGATTCGGTTGGGCTACCTGATTGTTCCCGAGCCGCTGGTGGATGCGTTTGGGGCGGCGCGTGCCCTTGCCGACCGGCATTCGGCCGGAATCGAGCAGGTGCTCGCTACGGAGTTCCTTGCGGAGGGCCATTTCGCGCGCCACGTGAGGCGCATGCGCATGCTGTATGCGGAGCGGCAGCAGGCGCTGGTGGCGGCGGCCGGAAGGGAACTGGCGGGAGTTCTGGAAGTGGCTCCGGCGGAAGCCGGCATCCATCTGGTGGGCTGGGCGGCGGAGCAGGCCGACGATCAGGTAATGGCAGAGAGGGCCAGAGCCGCCGGCGTGATTACGGCGCCGGTCTCCGCCTTATGCGGTGGAAGCGCGCGTGCGTCCTGGACTCCTGTTGGGATATGCGTGTGTGAATCCGCGGCAGATTCGGGAGGGTGTGCGAAAGTTGGCGGCGGCGCTGAGGCGGTGCCCACTTCGAATTTGACCGCAACACGCCCGGCGCGGCCCCATGTGATCATGGTCGTAGTGGGGACAAATGTGCAAATCTCGGGCGGTCAGCTGATCTCGGAGCGAATCGCTTCGCAGGATTGGCAGACTCTCTGGAAGGAGGTCGATTCGCACGGCTGCGCGGTTCTGGCGCAAGTGCTTTCTCCCGAGGAATGCGCTGCGCTCCGAGACCGCTACCGGCATGACGAGTTCTTTCGCAGCCGGGTCGTCATGGCGAAACACGGTTTCGGCCGGGGTGAATACAAATACTTCGCCTACCCGCTTCCGGAAGCGGTGCAAGTTCTCCGCGAATCGCTCTATCCCCAACTCGCGGAGGTCGCGAACCGCTGGAACGAGACGATGGGAATTGACGTGCGTTATCCCGGCGAGCACGCGGCCTTCCTGGAACGCTGCCATGCGGCCGGGCAGACCAAGCCAACGCCTCTGCTGCTGGAATACGGTGCAGAAGACTACAACTGTCTCCACCAGGATATTTACGGCGAACACATATTTCCGCTGCAGGTCGCGATTCTCCTGTCGGCGCCGGGGCAGGACTTCACGGGCGGCGAGTTCGTCTTGACTGAGCAGCGGCCCCGCATGCAATCGCGCGCCGAAGTCGTGCCGCTCGCCCAGGGCGACGGCGTCGTCTTCCCGGTCCATCACCGGCCGGTCGCCGGCAAGCGAGGCAGCTATCGCGTCAATCTCCGGCATGGCGTGAGCCGCGTGCGCTCCGGTCGCCGCTATACGCTCGGGGTTATTTTTCACGACGCCGCATGAACCGCGCACCTCACAATCCCGGCGACTTGCTAAGCGGACTGGAGCCCCCGGCCGGCACGGTGGAGCCTCTCGCGGAAGGCGCCGCGCTGCTGCGCGGTTTCATGGCGGCCGATGCGCCGAAATTACTGGCGGCCGTCGAACAGGTAGCTGCCGCTGCGCCGTTCCGCCATCTGATTACCCCTGGCGGATATCGAATGTCGGTCGCCATGACAAACTGCGGCGAGGCAGGCTGGGTCAGCGACCGCACCGGTTATCGCTACGACCCCGTCGATCCCGACACGGGAAAGCCGTGGCCGCCAATGCCGGAATGCTTTCTGCGGTTGGCGGTATCGGCTGCGGCTGCTTGCGGCTTCTCGCCATTTGCGCCGAATGTCTGCCTCATTAACCGCTACGAGCCGGGCTCGAAGCTGTCGCTGCATCAGGACAAGGATGAACTCGATTTCACCGCGCCGATTGTTTCGGTTTCGCTCGGTTTACCTGCGGTATTCCTGTTCGGCGGCGCCAAACGGAGCGACCGGCCGCGTCGCATTCGTGTCGAAAACGGCGATGTCGCGGTCTGGGGCGGGCCAGCGCGGTTGTTCTACCACGGGATCGCGCCGCTCGCCGATGGAGAGCATCCGCTGACCGGCCGCACTCGTATTAACCTGACGTTCCGAAAGGCGTTGTAGGACTTGGGCGGGCTGAAGCCACGCTGCAGGCCTGATGCGAACAATGTTACTGTTGCCGCTCCAGAATCTGTTCGCTGCTATAATCCGTGCCGTTGTATGAGCCTTTGGTAGAGATGGTCAGCACTTTTCCATCGGCCGAAACTTTCATCGTGGACATCTCGGAGACTTTGCCGGCTACCTTCCCGGTGCGCTCGATCGTCCGGGCGTCGACGCGCTTGAGCGACACGGTGTCAAGCCCGGTCCCAGTGATCGGGTAATCCTTGCCATCGAACCTGGCGGTGTAGTCGATATCGTTGGTGTTGCCCAGGAATGCGTTCAGCGTTTTGGTCAGATGGTGCAGGCTTCCGTCTTTGGTCATCTCGAAGATGACGGTGCGGTCTTCGGGCACAGGACCCGGCACGAATTTCGACTTATCCGAATTCAGGATCCAGGTGCCGATGAATGGATCCTTGTCGGCCGCCGTCGCAGGGAGCACATTCAGACACAAGGCAGCTCCGAGGAGGGCGCCCACTGCGGTGAGGCGCCGTGTGTTTGTTCTCATGAGTCCCCTCCGGTGTTCTATGTTGCCATTTCGCCAATACCCGCAGCAATCCGACCGACTGTTGATTATGAGTGAAGGGCGCGACCCGCGCGGATCGCGGCGGCCGTTCCTTCTGCCAGATGGGAGGCTTCTTACCGTTGCGGCAATGCGTAGACCACCAACGCATCCGACCCGGACGGTCCTGGATCGTCCAGTGCGCTGAACCCCGCTGCGGTAATGGCCACGTACTGTTTGCCATCCTTGCCCTGGTATGTAATGGGGACGGCGTGTGCGCTCAAAGGCAGCTTCGTGACCCAGAGTTCCTTACCTGTCTTGGAATCGAAGGCGCGGAAGCGCTTGTCGTTGCTGGCGGCGATGAATACCAGTCCGCCGGCCGTCGCGATCGGTCCGCCCATGTTCAACCTGCCGGTATTCTGTTTGCCTGCGGGCAGTTCGTCGGTGATGCCCAGCGGAACCTGCCAGGCGATATCGCCGGTGTGGGCATTGACCGCGGTCAGGCGTCCCCAGGGCGGCCGCTGGCACGGCCAGGCGTGTTCGCCGGCATGGTTGATATTGCCGGAGCGTGGATCGCCCTCGCTCCACTGAAAGCGCGACGTGGGTCCGACGATGCTGTTCCGGTCGTAGGGAACGCGGGCGCCCTCGGGTTTCTTTTCGACCCAACCGATGCTGGCTTCGTCCATCGTGTTTACGAAGATGTACCCGAGATTCGGGTCCGCCGCCGTGCCGCCCCAATTGGCTCCGCCGACCGAACCGGGAAAGAGAATCGTGCTGTGGGGCGGTGCGCCGGCCTCGCGGTACAGATACGGCGTGAAGGGTCCCGCGTTGTAGAAGCCGCCGCTGCGCTCGGCCAGGTCCCGGCAGAACCTGGCGTGGTCCTCGTTGGTATCGGTGGCCGTGACGATCTCCTCGGGTTTGTAGCTGTTGCGCGCCAGCGCGGGTGGCTTCACGGGGATCGGTTGCGTGGGCGAGCTCTGTTCGCCAGGCACGGCGCTGGCCGGGACTGGCCGTTCTTCGATGCCGAATACCGGCTTGCCCGTCACGCGATCGAGGATGTACATGTAGCCGGTCTTTCCGACTTGCGCCAGAATCGGCGTCTTCTTTCCGTCGACGGTCACGTCCAGCAGGCCCGGCGCGGGCGGCAGGTCATAGTCCCAGAGGTCATGGTGCACTGCCTGGAAGTACCACTTCAGCTTTCCGGTATTCGCATCGAGCGCCACCACCGAATTCCCGAAGAGATTGTCGCCTTTGCGGTCCCCACCCCAGTAGTTCGTGTTCGGCCCGCCGAAGACCGTATACAGAATGCCGCGCTCGGCGTCGACGGTCAACGAGAAGCCCCAGTTGTTGACTCCGGAGCGATCCTTCCAACTCTCGCCCTCCCAAGTTTGATTGCCTGTTTCTCCGGGCTGCGGTACGGAATGGAATTCCCAAACTTTCGCGCCCGTGCGGGCGTCGTAGGCGCGAGTGTTCCCTGCCGGACCTGTGGCGGGAGCCTCGGGCGTGTTTGCGCCGAGAAAGAGGAGATTGTTGTAAACTACCGGCGCCGAGTCGTATCCGACGGCCAACTCCACGGTCCCTTCCTTTCCGAAGCCGGGGTCCAGTTTGCCGGTCCTGGCGTTGAGGGCCACCATGCTCCGGCCGCTCGTGAAGATGATGCGTGGCGGATTTTCTTTGTCGCCGGGCCAGTAAGCCACGCCGCGCCGCGAAGGCGCACCGCTGGACAGGACGTATCGCCAGATCTCGGTTCCGGTTTCCGGCCGCAACGCGACCACGGATTTTGCGGTTCCCAGGTACATGACGCCGTCAACCACGATGGGAGTGAATTCGGAGCCGCCGGTGATGCCCCCGACATTGGGGTCGAGTCCCAGCTTGTAGGACCAGACCCGCGTCAGCCGCCCGACATTCTTCGCATTGATTTGTGCCAGCGGGGAGTAGCGGGTGCCGGCCAGGTCGCGGTTGTACATGGGCCAATCCGCCGCGGCCTGCTTCGCTGTCTGAGCCTCGACGGTCACGGAAGTGGTGGCTATAGCAAGAAGGACGGCGATAGCAAAACGCATCGAAAACTCTCCCGAAAGAGGCGGCGAGCCGCAAGGTTGATTGGCCAGCATACCATCGTTGACACGCGCGGATTCCGGCCGGTAGAATGGGGCTGCTCTTAAAGGCCGCGATGTCTGTCCTTTAGGGAGGGGAACTGGAATGAAATCCGCAGCGTTTTGGATGGCCGGCGCGTTGTTGGCCGCCGGAGTGCCCGCCTTCGCGCATCACTCGTTTTCGGCGGAATTCGATGCCGCTAAGACCGTCGAATTCAAGGGAACGGTCACCAAGCTCGAATGGATGAACCCGCATGCCTGGGTGTACATCGACGCTAAGGACGCGAATGGCACGGTCGAGCACTGGCAGTGCGAGACCGGCGCTCCGAACGAACTGGTGCGTCGAGGCTGGCGGAGAAACGACCTCAAGGTCGGCGACCAGGTTAGCGTGAAAGGTTTTCTCGCCAAAGTCGGCGGCAACACCTGCAATGCGCGCGAGATTGTGCTGCCCGACGGCAAGAAGGTTTTCAGCGGATCGGCCGACGACGGCGGCCCGCGTTCCAACGGCGGCGGGACGCAGTAGCCGTGGCGCCGGCGGTCCTTTGCCGCCGGCCAGGACAAGACAAAATCGACCGGCGGCGTAGACCGCCGGAGCTCCCAGAACGCGTCCTTACGACGCTTCCTTCCCTAACCGCTCGATCAGGCTCCGCATATCCTCGGCGTGCTCTTCTTCTTTAGCGAGGATTTCTTCCATGAGGCGGCGCGAAGTCGGGTCGTTGTGGCCGAAGTAGCGGATGATTTCGGAGTACGATTCGATGGCGACGCGCTCCGCCACCAGGTCCTCCTTGATCATGTCCACGAGCGTCTCGCCTTCCTTGTACTCGGAATGGCTGCGGGTCAACAACCCGGCCGGATTGAAATCCGGGGCGCCACCGAGCTGCGTGATGCGTTCGGCAATGAGATCGGCGTGGCTCTGCTCTTCGGCGGCGTGCGCTTTGAACTCTTCCGCCACGGATTGCGCATTCAGACCGTGGGCCATGAACTGGTGACGCTTATAGCGCAGTATGCAGACCAGCTCCGTGGCGAGCGCGTCATTCAGCACGCGCAACGTGGTCTGAATATCGCCCTGGTAGCCTTCCGTAACGGCGCCCTTTTCCATGTGCTCGCGTGCGCGCCGGCGGATCTCTTGAATATCGGAAAGAAACGGCTTGCTTCGGTCCATCGTAGCCATGTCTTTATCATGAGGGCAGGTTCCATACTGAGAACCCCGCGGGCCAGCCCCGTGGTATCGAAGGGCACCATCCGGAGGCCGCGGTGTGCCGCGGTTCCCGCCGAGGTCTGCCGGTTCGGAACTGATGGCACTATGGTAGAGAATGTCCGAGCCTTACATCCAAGTGCAAGACCTCGCGAAAGTTTACAAGTCGGGCAGCTCCGACCTGGTGATCTTCTCCGGGTTGAATCTCGAGGTGCCGCGCGGCGAGATGCTGGCGCTGGTGGGCGAATCGGGTGCCGGCAAGTCTACGCTACTGCATTTATTGGGCGGTCTGGACAGGCCTTCCAAGGGTACGATATACTACGGAAGTACAGAAATTTCAGGACTTGCGGACGCAGACCAAGCCGCTTTTCGTAATCGGGAATTAGGGTTCGTTTGGCAAATTCACTATCTCCTGCCGGAATTTACGGCGCTGGAGAACGTGATGATGCCGTTGCTGATCCGGGGTTGGCCGCATGGCAAAGCAGCCTCGGAGGCGTTGGCGAGGTTGGATGAAGTTGGCCTACGTGCGCGGGCGTCACACCGCGCCGGCGAATTATCGGGCGGCGAACAGCAGCGGGTCGTGCTGGCGCGCGCGCTGGTCGGACGGCCATCGGTACTACTGGCCGACGAACCCACCGGCAACCTGGATTTCCGGACCGGAGAGATGATTTTCGACCTCCTGGCCGGATTGCACCATTCCCACCAGCTCACTTCCGTTCTTGTTACCCACAATCTGTCGTTTGCGCGGCGGTGCGATCGCGTCTTGAGTTTGGAAAAAGGAGGCCTGGTACCAGGAGGATTAACCGATCCGCAACCTGGAGCCAAGCCGGAGTATCTTTAGTCTTAGGGGGCGTCACGTTTTATGTTTGAGCGATACACGGAGAAGGCCCGCCGGGTGATCTTTTTCGCCCGGTACGAAGCGAGCCAGTTCGGCAGCCCTTATATCGAAACCGAACACCTGTTGCTGGGCCTGCTCCGCGAAGACAAGGCGTTGGCGAACCGGTTCCTGCGTTCGCACGCCGCTGTGGAATCGATTCGCAAGCAAATCGAGGGGCACACAACGATCCGGGAAAAAGTTTCCACTTCCGTGGATTTGCCACTGAGCCACGAGTGCAAACGGGTATTAGCGTATGGGGCCGAAGAGGCCGAGCGCCTGAATCACAAGCACATCGGCACCGAGCACCTTCTGCTGGGGCTGCTGCGCGAAGAAAAATGTTTCGCCGCGGAAATCCTGCACGAGCGGGGTCTGCGGCTCTCCACGATCCGCGAGGAGTTGGCGCGTTCGCAGAGTGAGAAAGTCGCGTCCGCCCGGCCGAAAGAGAGCTCGCTGCTGGCTGAGTTCAGCCGCGATCTCACGCAGGCCGCCATGGACAACATGCTCGACCCGCTGATCGGGCGCGACTACGAGCTGGAGCGGGTCGTGCAGATTCTCTGCCGCCGCACCAAGAACAATCCGGTGCTGATCGGCGAGCCGGGCGTCGGCAAGACTGCGATTGTCGAGGGCTTGGCGCAGCGTATCGCGGAGGGAGACGTTCC
>CAYMHP010000056.1:0-23950 GCA_964390225.1 uncultured Solibacteraceae bacterium | reverse complement strand
ACGGGAAAGGCCTGGTCGCGCCGCCCGACGGCTCTGATGTAATCACCGCGCCGGCATCTTTTCGGCTCGGCCTATCATAGCGGCGGCCCCGCTGGTCCTTCCGGCTTCGCCGCCCGTCAGGTCTTGATTGGAATACAGCGACTTGCCTCCCACGGCCGCGATCAGATGCAGACGATCGCGGCCGACCAACTTCTGTATCTCCGGAACTTTCTCATCGAACACCGCCAGGTAGAACCGCCGCGGCTCGAGCCACAGCCGTGTGAAATCGGCATTCTCGATGAAGACGTCCGGCGCGCCCGGCGCGGACGAGCCGTATTCGAGGTTGAAGTATTTCCCGTTCAACATCAGGCAATGGTCTTCGGTGTAGAAAAACAACGACGAAAACCCGTAGTATTCGCCGGAAACGATTAATGTCCCCTTCGGAGAGCGCTCGAGCACAGTGGCCAGGGGCCGCGAAGATAGATATGGATCGAATACCACCAGCGCGAGGCGCGTCGCCTGAAAGAACAGCACCATCATGACGGCGATCGCGAACAGGGCCGCCTCTCCGCGTAACCTCCACGCCCCTAAGGCGCCCACCAAACAGGCGATTCCGGCGATCACTAGCGGCAGCCTCAAATACGCGAACGAGCGCAAGGTGAGGTCTTGCATGTGCCCTAGCGAAAGCGTGTAAGCACTGGGGTTCTGGGTAAGCGCATTGGAAATATCTCCCGGCGCCGGCACTCCGCGCGTCATCACCAGAATTGCCGCAATCGCCAGCGCGGCCGATGCCGCGATCACCGAGATGACGCGGGCGCCGGCGCGCACCGACCCGCTCGCCGCCACCGCGCTTCCCAGCAGCAGTGCGCCCGCGGGATAGATCGGCATCGAATAGTATTCCTGTGTCGTGGAGAACGTAAAGAAGACCATTACGAAGCCGATCCAGCAGAGTGCCAGCAAATGCATGCGCCCCGGAGGCCCGATGGGCCGGTAATTCAAGCGGCGAAGCTGCGGAAGATAGACGCTCCAGGGGAACAGCCACGCCAAATGCAGCGCCCAAAAGTAAAATCGTGGCACGGTGTTGTAATCGCGCGGATACCGCTCATTCAAAAACCGCAGAACCTGCTCGTTGATGAAGTAGAACCAGAAGAATCCGCGCCATCGGAAAGGAGTCGAGTGCAGGGTGAAATCGAGGTATGGCGGATTGCGGATGGTGGCCAGCACGTGCCAGGGCGCGGCGACGGCAACGAAAATCAGGAAGCTCGTAAACGGATATAAGCGGCGCCAACTGTCGCGGTCGAATAGACGCCGCGTAAACAGCAGGTAAAGAAAGCCGGCTCCCAAGGGGAATACCATCCCGATCAAGCCCTTGATGAGTAACCCTGCCGCGAGGCTCGCAGCCAAAACGTAAGCCCACATCCGCGGGTGCGGTTCGTCTTCGTCGAGCGCCCGGACGAACGACCACATCGAGACCGTCATCGACAGAGTCAGGATGATGTCCGGGATTACAATCCGCGTAAAAAGAAAGAGTCCGATGCAGGTCGCGAGAAAGAGTCCAGCGTATAGCCCGGCTTTGGGCGAGCCCATCCAGCGGCCGATCCGCGCCAGGAGCCAGCACAGTGCGATGGCGGAAAGCGCGCTGGGCAGTCGCGCCACCCAATCGTGCACGCCAAAAATCAGGTAACCTACGGCCGTCGCCCAGTATTTGAACGGCGCTTTTTCGATGTACAAAACACCATCGAGCCGCGCAGTCACCCAGTCGCCTGAGAGCAGCATGTTGCGCGCCATCTGGGCCTGAGAAGCATCCACATCGTCCATCAGCGACGGTGGGCTGATCACGCCCGTAAGAAAGACGACGGCCGCGAATAGCAACACGATCCATTCATACCGGCGCGACAGGCGTGCTTCCATGTGGTTGAAATCAGAGGTTAACACGTTCCCCTGGCAGATACCGCGCAGATATCGCGGGAGCGCGCCCGTAACACGCAAATTTAACCAAAGCTATGGGCATTCGTTGGTACGCCAGCTACTTACAGCCTGAGCGGTGTGCCTCCCATACTGGGGTTTGCGCAACGCTATCGTTCACACGATTTGGAGCTATTCATGAACCGCCTTTGTTCGTCGTTCGCCGCACTAGCCCTGTTCCTTTCACTGCTGACGGCCCAACGTGCCGCGGCACAGCTCACCAGGGGATCGCTCTCCGGCACAGTCCACGATCCCTCCGGCGCTGTGATCCGCGGCTCGCAGGTGAAACTCGTCAACACTGCAACGGCCGCAAGCCGGGAGACGGTCACCAATACCGTCGGCATTTATCGATTCGCAGCTCTCGAGCCCGGCCGGTATGAGGTTCACTTCGCCGGTGAGGGCTTCGAAACCCTTAACGAGCGCGTCGAAATCGGCGCGAACCAGGAGCTCGTGCTCAACGAGACGCTGCAGTTAGGCAAGGCCGTGACCACCATCGAGGTGCCTGCGGCCGGACAAGGAGCCGACCTGACGAAAGCCGCCCCGACAATCCAGCTGACTTTGCCCGGCAGCTTCGTCGAGAGCGTCCCGACTACGGCAGACACGCGCGATGTGACGCGTCTGGCGCTGCTTGCGCCGACAGTGACGCGCGGGCCCGGCGGCTCTGAGCTTTCCGCCGATGGACAGCGCGCCCGTAACAACAATTTCATGATCGACGGGGTCGACAACAACGACCTGACCACCACGACCGTCACTTCGCGCGTAATTCCAGAAGCCGTTGCCGAGTTACAGACGCAGACCACGCCGTATTCGGCGGAGTTCGGCCGCAATTCCGGCGCGCAGGTCTCCCTCATTACGCGCAGCGGAAGCAACGCCCTTCATGCCGAAGCGTGGGACTACAACCGCGCGAACTGGATGGAGCCGCTGAGCCTGCTCAATAAACGCGCCGCGCTTACCGAGACGCCGCGCTTTGTAGAAAACCAGGCTGGCGGGTCCGTCGGCGGGCCGATCATCCATAACCGGACGTTCTTCTTCGGCCTGGTGGAAACCGACCGCCGCCGCGAAGCCCCCGATGCCCGCAATGCCGACCCGATCACGGTTCCCACTCCGGCCGGCTACGCCGCTCTCTCGAATATCCCGCTCGGCCCCGGGCAGACGGCCCAGAACCGCCAGGCCGTGCTCGATTCCATCGCTTTCCTGCCGGCCATTCAGAAGCAGATCACCAATTACCAGGGCCTCACCAACATTCCGGTGAACGGCGTGCCCGTGCAGGTGGGAACGGCCCTGATTCCGCTGGCGACGCCGCACAATTACTGGTTTGTCGACGGCCGTGTGGATCACGAACTGACCTCCAAGGACACGCTGACGTACCGCTACCAGATGGACCGGGAGAATCTCTCCAACGCCGATAGCAACCGCGGATTCGGATCGCTGTTCAGCGCGTCGGAAGACACCTTCAACCAAAACCACGCGTTGAGCGAAACGCGCGTCATCTCCCCCAGCTTGCTGAATGAATTCCGGTTCGCCTACGTGCGCCAGAACTTCGGCTACACGGAGGCCGATTCCCGCTCCACCGTGAACGTGGGCAATCTGTTCACCATCGGCGGGCTAAACGTGTTCCCGCAGGCTCGCGTCGGCAACACTTTCCAGTGGCAGGATGTCGCTACGTGGAACCATGGCCGCCAATCGTTCAAAGCCGGCGTGGACATTCGGCGCAACCGTTTGTTCAACCGTTCTGGTTTCGACGCCAAAGGGACTTGGGGCTTCGACAATCTCTCCGATTTTCTGAATAATCAGGCTTCTTCTTATCGCCAGGCCATCAACGAGGCGAGCTTCGATGCACGCCAGACGAATCAGAATTACTTTTTCCAGGATGACATCCGGGTGCGTCACGACCTGACCGTGAACTTGGGACTGCGTTACGAGTATTCCGGCGTGCCCTTCGGGTTCTTCGGCGCAACCAATCCCGCGGTCCTCGCGGCCGGCGTTCCCGGACCGGTTCAGCCCGACCGCAACAACTGGGCTCCGCGTTTCGGGATCGCCTATGCTCCCGGCGGGAAGACCGTCTTCCGCGGCGGCTACGGCATCGCCTACGACGTGCTCTTCTATAACATCCTCGTCGTGAATGCGAACAATTATCCGCGCGTAGTCACGGCGGAAATCGATGCGCCGAACACGTTCCTGGCATTTCCGGCTAAGCTACCGGCCAGCGCCACAGCGCCGCCGTTCGATCCTACCGCGAAGTTCATCAACTCGCCGGTCGATCTGCAGAACCCGACCACGCACTTCTACAGCTTCTCGGTGCAGCGCCAGCTTTCGAAAGACATGACATTCGAGGTGGGCTACAGCGGCAGCCGCTCGTACCATCAACTGCGGCAGAGCCAGACCAATCCCGGCATTCTCACGGCGGCCCAGGCAGCCGCAGTTATCGCTGCTGGTAAATCGAGCGCCATTCCCGGCGTACAGGCGCGCCGTCTGAATCCGGCGTGGGGATCGCGCGTCTCGATGGAATCCACGGGCATCGCGAACTATAACGCGCTGTTTGCCCGCTTCGACAAAAAGCTCTCCAATGGATTGCTCTTAGGCGCCGCATACACCTGGAGCGCGACGTTCAGCAACAGCGACGAACTCTTGAACATTCCCAACCTCACCGCCTCCACGCCGCAGGTTCCACAAAACTACTTCAACTACGCCAACGATTACTCGCGATCGCTCTTCGACCGCCCGCAGCGCTTCGTGGTGCACTACAGCTACCAGCTGCCGTGGTTCACTTCGGGCGCGGCGGCCAAGGCGGTATTCCAGCACATCTTCAAGGGATGGCAGATCGCGGGCTTCTCCGAATGGCAGTCGGGCCAGCCGTTCACGGTCACCACTGGCGTGGATAGCGGCGGCGCCGGAATCTCTACTCCCTTCCGGCCGAACTACAACCCCGGTGGCGTTTTCGCAGCCGATCCGGTGGATGGCACGTTGCGCACGTTCAAGACACCCATCAACGGGACCGGAATTTTTGTGACTCCGTTGACGCCCGCCGGCGCGCCATTAGCGAACTCGATGCCCGGCGGCGGCTCGCTCGGAAGAAACAGCCTGCGGGGCCCGGCCTTCGCCAACTGGAATGTCAGCCTCAGCAAAACCGTAACGCTTGCGGAGCGTTGGAAGCTGCAGTTGCGCGGCGATTGGATGGATATGTGGAACCACCGCAACTTCGGCAACCCGGTGGCCACGATGAACAACCCGTCGGCTTTCGGAACCAACGTCACCGATCCAGGCGGGCGGACCATGCTGCTCAGCGCCAAGCTGCGTTTCTAACAGACCGGCATTCCTGACCCCCGCCCTTACGGGCAGGGCTGAATCTCGCTTCTCAGCCCCGCCGGTAACAGCGGGGGTCTAGTTTCTTAAGGCCCCTCCGACAAACGCAGCCACGATCTTCAAATCCGAATCGCTTTGCCTACCAGCAACCCCAGACAGACGCCTGCACCTAACGCAACGGCCACAGCCTGCGGATCGACAATCGGAACAAAGCGCGTTCCGGCGGAAGTGATTTCAATGTAGCCGACCGGACGCGCCGCCAATCCGCCTCCACCGCCACCGCCTTCCTGATCCTCACCAGGTTTTCTGCCCGATCCTCCGCCGAAACCGCAACGGACTCGGGCGACTGGCACCACGGTTGCACCCTCCACGGACACGGGATCGCCATAAACCGTCTTAGCGCCCGCCTGATTCACCAGAGATCGTAGTAGTTCTTGAATCTCCATGAAACCAGCCTGCCGTGCATGGAAATCGCGTGTCAAGCGCGTAGAGCTTGGAGCCGTCGTGCCACGCTGTGAAAGGTGTGGTCCAACCCAACTTAACGGATCGCCGACTGGCTGCGCGGAGCATGCCGCCGCCGCTCGACGATCAGGCCCGCCCCCCGCAGCGCTTGCTCCAACCATCCATAGTTCACTTCGATGCCGTGGCGTTTCTTGAGCTTCTGATGGAACTCGCGCGGCGACGATTTCGAATACTTCTCCTGATACAAAGTCAGCACTCTTTCGACCGTTGCCAGGGGCACGCGATAAAACTCGCGTTTTCGACTCGTCTGCCCAAAAATCCCGTCGTAACCGTGCTCTTCATACTTCTGGCGAATGCGGTGGATGGTCCCGTAGCTCAACCCCGCAATCTCGGCTGCATCCGGCCAGCTGATTTTTCTCGCGATCGCTTTCAAAAAAACGTCCTGCAGTTTCATGATTCTCCCTTTTTCTGCGGAGCGGCAACGCCGGCAAATTCGCGCGCATCATGCGTCCACAGGTCCTTAGTGAAATGAAACCAGCAAACCGTGACAACGAAATGACTGGCCGGTGAAGACCGGTGGACAACTGCGCTTGGTCCGGACGCACTTCACCCGTGTACGGCACTGGCTGGAAAAGAAACGATCGGCTGCGGGGATCGGACGGTGGTAGCGGCTTTGACAAGGCCTCTACAACTTTCATCATAGAAAGATCGTTTTCAGAGATCCAATCAAAACTTTCTATCGCGGCAATCCATTTGCGTTCGCCTGCGGCTGGCTGAACCCTGATAAGGTGTTTTCTGGATTGACCTGGACCATGAAACGAAGCGACCGCGTTCCGCTCCTCATTGTGGGCGGCGGTATCGGAGGACTGGCTGCGGCGCTCGCGGCCGCGAAGGCCAGGCAGCCGGTTCACGTACTCGAGAAAGCCGGGCAGTTTGCCGAAATCGGTGCCGGCCTGCAGCTCGCGCCCAATGCCACCCGCATGCTCGACCGGCTCTCCATTTTGTGCGAGATCCGTCGCCACGCCATCTTCCCGCGCCGCCTTATCATGATGGATGCCGTCAACGGCCAACACATCACGTCCTTAGATCTGGGCGATCGGTTTCTGGAACGCTTCGGCTACCCCTACATCCTCATGCACCGGGGTGACCTGCTCGCGGCCGAGCTCGCCGCGTGCCGGGGAAACCCGTTGATCACGCTGGAGAACGACAAGGAAGTCATCGCCGTCGAAGACCTCGAAGACGGCGCGCGCGTCCGCTGTGCGGACGGCGCGGTGTATGAGTGCGACGCGCTGGTCGGAGCCGACGGACTTTGGTCTACGGTGCGCAAATCCGTCCACGACGATGGCGATCCGATCTGCCCGCAATACGTCGCGTATCGCGGAACTATCGCGGTGGATGAGGCGCCCGCGGAGTCCGATTTCGAAAACATGACCATTTGGGTAGGTCCCGATCTGCACTTTGTGCAGTACGTAGTCAAGTCGGGCCAGCTCTTTAACCAGGTCGCAGTGTTCCGCAGCCATTGCTATCGCGAGGATTCCGACGATTGGGGAACGGTTGAAGAACTCGACGAGCATTTCAGCAAGCTCTGCCCGCGCGTGCAGGCGGCAATCCCGAAGATCAACCGCAGCCGCCGCTGGCCGATGTTCGACCGCATGCCCATCGCGAACTGGACACGCCACCGCATTACGCTGCTCGGCGACGCCGCGCATCCGATGCTGCAGTACATCGCGCAGGGAGCTTGCCAAGCGTTGGAAGACGCCGTCTGCCTGGGCGAGAGCTTGGGACGCTTTCCCGGCGAACCGGAGCGAGCGTTCGCCCTCTATCAGAAGCGCCGCATTCCGCGGACCGCGCGCGTGCAGCGTATCGCGCGCTTTTTCGGCGACGTGAAACACATCCATGGCGTCGGCAGGACATTGCGGAACGAGTTGCTCGGCAAACGCGCGGCCGACGATTTTGAATACTTCGCGTGGCTATACGGGAGCGATTGGTAACCGCTTAACCGCTATTCGCGTTTCGCGGCGCGAATCGGCTCCGGAAGGGTCTCCGCCAGTGCCAGCGTCGCCCAACTCGCGCCGGATGCCGAAATCCACTGATTGCTTCCGAACGGATACCCGCTCTCGAAGTAGGGTTGCGTCGGGTACGCCCGCGTTTGTACGAACCACGCCCCGTCCGGATACTGCGTCTCGAGCAAGAACCGGATTCCTTTGGCATATGGCGCCTCGCTGGGAACCATCCCGGCCGTGCGCAGCGCGTATAGAGTGATCCCCGTCGCGTACGCGTCGGTTTCCAACTCGTCACGTTGGCGCCAGCCGCCGTCCGTTTGCTGCTGCGCCACAATGTCTCGAATCGCCGCCTCCACTTGCGGCCGCGAAGCTTTCGTCCACACCAGGCCCATCAGGCGCATGGCCCGATCCTCCGCGGACCGCGCATTCACGGCCAGCAGCCAATGCTGCGCCCGCCTGAGTTTCTCATCCACCTCGCCCTTACGGGCCGGCATGGGATAGAGCGTCAGGGCGCGGACCGCCAGCGTGGTGGCCGACACCAGGCTGTCCTCCATCGGCGGGCGGGAGACTCCGTTGGGCGTCCAGTTCCCCTCCGGCAATTGCAGCGCCGCCGTGAGGTGTACCAGCGCCGCCGTGATCTTATCCGCCGGATGCTGTTCGGCGCCCAGCGCCATCATCACGTAACCCACGGTGACGATGTTTCCCGCCGGCTGCTCGCCTTGCATCGCCCGTTCGGCCGCTCCCTGGAACGCCGTGACAATCTGTTTCACGTTCGCCTGCGCCAGTTCCGCGTCGATCGGAATCCCCCTGCTCCGCGCGGCGGCTGCCGCCAATCCCACCTGCGCCTGGCCGTGGCAGCTGATGCACCCGCGTCTCTGAAACGCTACCGGAGCCGTCGGCAGAAGCAGATGCACGGCGCGTTCGATGGCAGTGCGCGCATCCGGAACCGTTTCCGGTGTCAGTGAGGCATACGTTTTCTGCCGCGGCCCGTGACCTCGCATGGCTCCGGCGTGCATGAGCACCTCGGCCTTGGCCTTGTCGGCCCGGTAGAACGCCCAATCGAGAGGCCGTTCGCCATCGCTGTCTTCGGCGTTCGGGTCGGCGCCCTTGTCGAGCAGCAGCTTCACCGTGGCGGCGCTGGACTGCTCCGAGGCCACCGCCGTCATCAATGCCGTGCGTTTGTAAGGACCCGCCCGCACGTTCACGTCGGCGCCGCGTTCGATCCATGCGGAGATCAGTTTCGAATCCTGCCAGTGCGCCGCCATCGCGAGCGCGTCGGGTTCGACCTTCGCGCCCTTCGAAAGCAAATACTCCAGCGTCGGCCGATATTGCCTGGCGTAGCGCACGTTGCCGCCGTACCCGGGCTCGTTGGGATCGCAACCGTGCTCCACCAGAAACCGGACCACGTCGACGTCCGCGGATAAAGTTGCCCGCCCAAGCGCATGCACTCCCGCCCGGTCCTTCGCGTGAATATCGGCGCCGTGGTCGAGAAGCATCTGCAATACGGGAACCGCCGCCGGATAGCTCGCCGCGATCAGCAAGGGAGTCCGTTGCAGATCCCTCGACCGTGCGTTCACGTCAGCGCCGGCGGCGATCAACAGCTTCGCCTTCGCGACATCGGGCATCGCCCACATCAACGCGGTCGCGCCGGTGGGGTTCGTCGCGTTCGGATTCGCGCCGCGCTCGAGCAGCACCTTGACGCAATCCGCCCCGGCGTACAGCGTGGCAGCCATCAGGGCGGGCGTGCCCTCCGCATCCTTCAGATTCGGGTCGAGGCCCGCGTCCAGCAGCCGCTTCACCGCCGCCGTGTCGGCTTTCTGAATGGCGTGGAACAAGGAATCGGCTGCGGCCGGCTGCGCCGCAAGAATCGGCGACATCAAGACGAATACGAGCAGAGGCCTACATTTGCCCATTTCGATACGACACGTAGTATATACCGCGCAGCATCCCGATTTTCAGCGCCAGTTTCGACCGGCAGCACTCACCGCTGAATGCGGGAACTGCCGCCCTGGGCCAGCGCTCGCACCTGCTCGAGCGTCGCCATCGTGGTGTCGCCGGGATACGTGGTCAAAAGAGCGCCGTGCGCCCAGCCAAGCCGCACTGCCTCTTCGGGCGTAGCGCCGGTAAGCAGGCCGTAAAAGAAGCCCGCGGCGAAGCCATCGCCGCCGCCCACGCGGTCGAGTACGTCGAGCTCGCGAGTCGGCGCCGTGTAACTCTGCCCGTCCACCCACGCGACCGCGCTCCAACTGTGCCGGTTGGTGGAATGCACTTCGCGCAACGTGGTGGCAACCACCTTCACGCGGGGATGCCGCTTCACAACGCAATCGATCATGCCCACAAATGCGGTCGTGTCGAATGTCGGATGACTGCCGACTTCCGGACCCCGGATTCCCAACCCTTTCTGCAGGTCTTCCTCATTGCCGACCAGCACGTCGACGTTCGCGGCGATGCGGTTCATCAGTTCGACTGCCCGCGCTTCACCGCCCCAGACGCTCCACAACTTCTCGCGGTAGTTCAAATCGAAAGAGACGACCGCGCCCGCCGCATGCGCGGCTTCCATCGCCTCGACAATCAGCTCGCCCGTGCTTGCGGAAAGCGCCGCAAAAATCCCTCCGCTATGAAACCAGCGCACGCCGCCCGAGAAGATCGCGCGCCAATCGAAATCGCCGGGCTTCAACTGCGCCGCCGCCTCATTGGCGCGGTTGTAAAAGACCACCGGAGGGCGCACGCCGTAGCCGCGGTCGCTGTAAACCGTCGCCATGTTCGGCCCGTTCACGCCGTTGTGCGCGAAGGTCTTGTAAAACGGCTTCACACGCATGGCCCGCACGCGCTCGCCGATCAGATGACCAATTGGATACTCCACCATCGCCGTCGCGACGCCCGCCGCCAATCCGAAACAATCCGCCAGGTTGGCCGCGCAGTTGAACTCGCCGCCGCTGACATGAATCTGACATTCGGTCGCCTTCCGAAAAGGGATCACACCGGGGTCCAGCCGATAGACCAATGCGCCGAGCGCCAGAAAATCGAGTGCGCCTCGCTCCGGAATCGCGAAACCATAGTTCGTGCCAGCGGATGGGGGCATAACAGTAAGTTACCCCGGCGCGGTGACGCCTCGCCTTCACGCCGCGCCAGTAATGGCGGGGGTTGGTGTTCTACGCAACGGTTCGGCCTCAACCGCGCATCTATCCCCGCAAGAACCGCTGCAATTCCGCCAGCGTTTCCTTGGGCGCGCTCTCCTGCAGCGAGTGATTGCCGGGCAGGCCTTTCCCCGAGACGTTGACGCCTTCGTCCTTCCATATCGCGAGCACGTCGTACAGTTTGCCCATGGCGCCGTTCGCCGCCCACAAGGTCAACAGCGGGCATTGGATCTTCTTGCCCGCTTTCATGTCTTCGTTGTCTCGCTGTAAATCGATGGACGCTGACGCGCGGTAGTCCTCGCACATCGCGTGGATGTTCTCCGGCCTGGATGCGGTCCTGAGGTACTCCCGCTGCACTTCATCGGTGGATCTCGCCAGTGCGGCATCGTTCGCCGCCTTCAGTTCGTTCTCCGGACCGGGCGCCGCGCGCAAATAGTTGAACCAATGAAAATACGCGCGGACGAAATCGAGCGTGACGTGCGAGTAGAGATAATGCGCGGGCACAATGTCCATGACGACAAGCTTGCGCACGGCATCCGGGTGGTCAAGCGCCATCCGCCGCCCGACCCGTCCGCCGCGGTCGTGGCCCACCATGAAGAACTGCTGGTACCCGAGGTGCCGCATGACATCGACGCCATCCTGCGCCATCGGCCGCTTCGAGTAGTTCGCGTGATTCTCACCATCTTCGGGCTTGCTCGAATCGCCGTAGCCGCGGAGGTCGCACATCACCAGCGTGAAGTCCTTGGCGAGCTCCGGTGCGATGAGCCGCCACGTGATCAGCGATTGCGGCGCGCCATGGAACATCAGCACGGGCGGGCCCGCTCCGCCTATGACGGTGTTGATCTCGGCGCCCGATGTCTTGATCCGCTCGTTGCGAAATCCGGGCGGGAAGAGCCGCTTCCATGCCGGCTCACCGCTGGCCTGGGCCCCGGCCTTATTCGTTGCCAGCGCCGCCGTGCCGGCCGCGAGAGCCGCCTGCTGCAATATCTGACGACGCGTTGCATTCCGTCTTTCCACCATCTCTCAACCTCCTCGCTTTTCTTACGCGCCCGCGACCACGACCTCGCGGTGCATCATCCGGTAGTCGCGGCGATACGAACTATAGGTTGCCCAAAACGCCACCAGCATCAAAACCGCCGATATCCCGATCGTCAGAGCCAGAGACGCGCCAATCATCTTTTCATTGTGGAAGAGACGATCGTTCAACAGCCCTGGCATCAGCGGGCCGATCGTCAACCCGCCGAGATTCAGAATGAACAGAAACAGCGCGGACATCTGGCCGCGAACCTGGTTCGGAAAGATCTGTTGCAGCGAAGCGGCCGAAGTGCCCATCGGGAGCGCATCGAAGAAGATACCCGGTGCGAGCAGCGCCAACGTCCACCATACATTCGGCATGAGCAGGGCCGCCGGAAGCAGCAGCATGGTGCCGAGCCCGCACCACACGCCCACTCTCAGCGGCCCTTCCGCTATGCCCTTCCGTTGCCAGCGGTCGCTCAGAGAGCCACCTGCGTACATGCCGCCGCAGCCGAACGTTAGCAAAATAACCGCCAGCGCGCGGCCGGATTGCCCCGGTGTCCAACCGTGCACCCGCAGAAAATAGGTCGGGGCCCAGGAGATCAAAGCGTAAGTGCAGGCCGATTGGAATACCGCGCCGATCGACACGCCCAGCAGCGATTTCCAACGCAAGCGCATCTGCGCGGCGGTCTCCCGAACGCCGAGCCGTGTGGCTTGTCCATCGGCCGCTCGTAACAAGTCGCGCCGCAGGGGCTCGCGTATCGTGTACGCCAGCATCGCGAACAGGATTCCCGGCAATCCCACGATAAGGAACGTGATGCGCCACGATGCCATCGTGCCGAGCAGAGGCACGGTGATCAGGGGCGTGCGCGAGAGTGCGTCCACCGTCATGCCGCCCACCAACAGCGCCAGGCTCGAGCCGAAGAAAATGCCCATGTAGTACACGCTGATCGCCCTTCCCAGCCGCTCCTTGGGGAAGTAATCCGAGATCAGTGAGTAGGCGCACGCCGAAAGACTCGCCTCTCCGACTCCCACGCCCATGCGCGCCAGGAAGAGCGACCCGAAGCTCCGCGCCATGCTGCAGGCCGAAGTAAAGAAACTCCAGAGCACGATGCCGGCAGCGATCAGGTTGCGGCGGTTGCTTCTGTCCGCAATGCGGCCAAGCGGCAAGCCCATGAAGGTGTAGAAGATGCCGAAGGCGAGTCCCTGCAGGAGCCCGACCCGCGTATCGCTGATGTGCAGATCGCGTTTCATCGGGCCCACCAGCAGGCTCAGGATCTGCCGGTCGACAAACGACAGCATGTAGATGGCGGTTAGCGCAAAAACGACATACCAGGCATAGCCGAGGCGGGGACGGCTTCCGGGAGCGGCTTCGGTGGAGGTGGCGACTTCAGTGAGGCGCGTCCGTGGCATTGGTCTATTCTACGCTCACCCGTCGCGCCGCGCTCCGCCGTCCACGATATACTGAAGCAACTGTCTTCCAGTAGCGTGGGCGGTCTTGCCGCCGGCCAATCGCCATGTGCCGCAACATCAAACCACTGTTTAACTTCGATCCTCCCGTAACTGATGAGGAGATTCGCGCCGCCTCGCTGCAATTTGTGAGGAAGATCAGCGGCTTTCACAAGCCATCCAAAGCCAACGAAGCCTCTTTCCAGGCCGCGGTCGACGAAATCGCCGCAATCTCCTCGCGCCTTTTGGATGCGCTCGAGACCACCACGCCGCCAAAGAGTCGTGAAGAAGAAGCTGCCAAGGCGAAGGCCCGCGCCGCAGAGAGATTCGGCCGCTGAGCTCTCGTTAGCAGGCACTCGCCGGCAGTTCCTTGTACATGACGGTGGTAGACTCGAGTTCGCTCGAATCGAAGTTCAGCGCGTACCGCGGGATCACGCCGGTCACCGCCCATCCCAACGATCGGTAGAGCGGTTCGGCGGCCCCTCCGGTCACCGTGTCCAGCGTAAGCAGACTCCGGTGCGCCTCGCGCGCCTCCTGTTCGACCGCGGCCATCAGCGATCTTGCGATTCCGCGGTGCCGCGCGTCGGGGTGCACCAGCAGCTTCTTGACTTCCGCGCGATGCGGCTGATTGGGAGGCGTAGCCAGGTCGAGCTGCACCGTCCCGACGATTTGCCCGCCGGTACGCGCCAGCAGAACGCGGCGGCTCCCCGCGGTGACTGCCGGTACAACCTGGTCGCGCCAGAATGCCTTCGCCTCGTCGCGCGAGAACGGCAAAACGAAACTGACGCTTGCGCCCGCGTGAACGCAGGCGTGTAAGACCTCTCCCAGCATCTCCAGATCGTCGCCGATCGCGGCCGGGTGCGGGGCCCATCGCTCAATGCGAAATGAAGCAGGCGAAGCCATCGACTCCCCTCACGGATGCACGAACGCGATCACATACCGCGCCTGACGCTTGCTGCCGGACAAAAAACGCGAAGGGCCGGAAAGTACATAGCGGACGCAATCGCCCTTTTCCAGCCGTAAAACGCTTCCCTCCACTTCCAGAGTCAGCGAGCCCTCGATCATCCACAGATGATGCTCCAGCCCAGGAACCGGTGAAACGTCATAAGAAACGGTGGAACCGGGGGGCAGCGAAACCTCCACCAGTTCGCCTTTCAGGTTGGGATGTGGCGGCGAGAGCACGCGGCGAACGTAGCCCGTTTCGGGGTCCTTCCAGGTGACTTGTTCTCCGGCGCGGACCACGCTCGGCGGGCCGCTCTCCGCTTCGGCCATCAATCGCGAAGCCGTCCACCCGTACTGCGCGCATAGCTTATTCAGCATGGTCGCGGTAGGGCTCAATTCACAACGTTCCAGCCGCGAGAGAGTGGCGCGGCTGATGCCCGTCCTGCTCGCCAGGGCCTCCAGCGTCCACCCACGCTCGGCACGCAACGCGGCAAGCCGGCGCGCAATCCGTTCGCCAATCGGCTCGGCTGCAGCGGCTGGGGCCTGCACCTCAATCTCTGTTTCGGTCGAATTTCTCATTCCAGAGAAAACTTAACACGGCCCAATGAGCCTCCGCAAGTACCAGGCGGGGAAATTCGCAGCGTCAAAATGACGCGAGGGGGCAGACGAATCGTCCGCCCCACCCGCTTTGCAGTTCATCCGTGAAATCGCGCTTACTTTTTAAATGTCGCGAAGCCGAAACTCACTGGCGTCACAACCGTGCCAGTGTGGTCGTAGCACTTAACGATCAGCTTGTTGCTCACGCTGCCCGTGGTGCAGAAGCCGTTCGCGCCCGTCGCGAAGCTGGGCGTCACCACCGTCGCATGCGTAAGGTAGAAGTAGTTCTGTCCAGTGATTGCCACCTCATACTGTTTGGCGCTCGCGTTAAAGGTGGAGGTGAAGTTCGCCGTTCCCGACTGCTTGCCTCCATTCGCCGCGATGACACCGAACGCCAGCGGTTTCGTGTAAGCCCCCGCGCCCTTGAAGGTGACGAAGCTGAGGCTCACCGGCGACACGACGTTGCCCGAGCAGTCGTAGCACTTCACGATCAGATTATCGTTGACGCTGCCCGACGTGCAAAAGCCTTCCGCGCCGGTGGCGTAGCTGGCGGTCACCACCGTGGCATACGTTTGATAGAAGTACTTCTCGCCCGCGATTGCGATCTCAAACTGCTTGTCGGTCGCATTGTACTTCGACGTGAAGTTCACACTCCCTGATTCCTTCTTACCGGAAGTCGATACCACGCCAAAGGCAAGCGCTCCCTGGTAAGAATATGTGGAAGTGGGCTGCTTGAAGCTGGCGAAGGCCAGGCTCACGGGAGTCGCTGCCTTCCCGAGCCCGTCGTAGCACTCCACCAGCAGTTTGTTGTTGACACTCCCGGAGTTACAGTAGCCCCTCGCGTTGCTGGCGAAACTGGGCGTGACCACAGTGGCATCGGAGAGATAGAAATAATTCTCCGCCTGGATATTCACCTCATACCACTTTTGCGTGGGATTGAAGTTGGTGCCCCAGTTGGGCGTACCCGACTGCTTGCCCGCGCTCGAAATCACTCCCCATACGGGGAACTGCGGCCCGCTCGGGATGCGGAAGGCCGCCACGGTGGTACGCGTTTCGTTCAGAACCCGCGTATTGTTGTTCGTACCCGTCGTCCCCATTCCATAGGAACTGTATTTGACGTCCGGGTTGGACCAATACTGCAGCCGCGTGCAGGTGCCGCCGCAGCCATCCACATAGGCCATGATTGTGCGCCATGTCGGCGTGGGCGTGCGATGTTGGAGGCCGTGGCCGTAAGCGTAAGGAGTGTTGGTGGGATCCGCCTGCTCGTTGTGCCGCGCGCCCATCAGATGTCCGAGCTCGTGCGCGAACGAGTAGTAGCCCGTCGCGCAATCGTAGTGGACAATCGCGAAGGCGGTCGAGGCAGTAGCCATGATCGCATCGGCCATCCCGCAGTAATCCGGTTGATTGATGATCATCGCCGAGAGATCGGCGGCGGACTGGTCGCGGTGCTGGTTCACCGTCGGGTTGGCGACGAAATCCGTCAGGATCTGGTCGAACGTTTTGCCGGCTTCGCTGTATTGGACCTGAACCGTATCCACCAGGTTCAGCCGGATATATATCTTGCTATTCACGTACGACTGGTTTGCTTCGGCAACCGCCAGCGCGATCGTAGCGTCGATATCGCTCACCGCAGCTTTCGCAGCCGGTGTGTAAGCAACCAGAACATCGATCTGCGTAGTCGTGGTGTCGCCCAGCTTCAGGTCCGCGTTGGGCGGCACGACTGCGCCTCGCTCCTGCTCCTTTTGCCGGAAGCTCGGCGGTTCCTCTGGCGGAAGTTTGGTCGTGTCGACCTTGACCAGGGCGTGCACCCCGTTGCCCACCGGCATAATCCGGTATAACCCCGTGGGATTGGTAATGGATCCCGTTACTTCACCGTTCCGAACCACGACCGTCGCGTTGGCTCCCTCGTCGCGCACACCGGTGCCGCTCCAGGTGAATTCCCGATCCGTTCGCAAGTCCCCTCCGCTCTTCGAAAGATCGAAGCTCGCGACCCCGGGGATCGCGATCCGAAGTTGATTGCCTTTCAACGCATCCAGGTTGATTTGGATCAGGGTGACGGATTGCGTAGTCGCCCGGCTGCGGATTTTTTCAACGCGACGGTTTTGTTCCGGAGTCGCGTCCAGAATGCGGTTATTGGCAATGGGCGTGAACAGGCTCGGTGGGGTTTGCGCACTCGCCACGTGAGCGGAAAGCACACCGCATGCCACTGCTAAACTCGTTCTCAATATCAGGCCCAGAGCCGGGCGGCTCCGGATCATTCGCCGGGCAGGATTCACCTGGGGGGAACTGGACTGACGAATAAGCATTTGTTTCTGCCTCCTTGACTGCGAGGTTGAATATGTCGCTCTTTAAGAGTGAAACAGCTCTTTAATTCGTTTCTGGTTGGTCCTTGAGTAAGTTGGGTATTCTGCGCGACCTGCCAGGCTCCGGTCTCCAAAGACCGTCGCCGTCATATTTGAGCTTACTCAATATACGCAGGCTCGAATTCATTGATTAGCGATGATAGTGTACCGCCTGCAGCTCCCCGCCACAAGCAAAATCACACCGAATTGTCTGAATAACAACGCCGGCCGCGGCTCCGCTTACACGCCGCCTCGAGCGCCACCGGCGCGGCTGATAGACATTGCAGCCCCGTCCCGTAAGGGCGGGAGTCGCATCGCGAAATCCGCGCAACCGCCGCAGCTGAACATCCGCGTTGTTGCGGCCTCGTGGCCCTTATGCAATTCTGGTCCTCGAGGGCCGCAAGCCTCCCCACCGCAAGATGTTAGACCCCGAGAGCAAAACAAAGGAGGGCCGCATCGGCCGCGGCGAAGCGCTCCGCGCCGCAGGATATGGATTCATCCTGCTGTGGATGAACGCCTATATCTGCCGCGAATTGTTCACCAAGCCTCTCGCCCACATGAATTCGATGCACGGATTCTGGGCCGCCCTGGCGCGCATGGCCGGAAACAGCTGGTTTTCCCCCAGTTGGTGGCCGTATTGGGACTGCGGCATTCCATTTGAATATGCGTACGCTCCGCTCGTTCCAGCCTTGATAGCGGCATGGTCCGCCATCCGGGGAGTTTCGCAGATCGCCGCCTTTCACACGCTCAGCGGCGTAGTCTACTGCCTATTGCCTCTGACCCTGTTTGTAGCTGGATGGCTGCTGACGCGCGCGCCGGGCTATGCTTTTTTCGCCGCACTTTTCTATTCCCTTACCGCGCCCACGCAATGGATCGTGCCCGACTCCGGTTTCTCGGTCAAGAGCATCTGGGATGCCCGCCGCCTGTACGTCCTCGGGGAATGGGACGACACGCCCCACGCGCTGGCGCTCACCTTCCTGCCGCTTGCGATTGTGTTGCTCTCGCTCTCCATGCGCAGGCCGCGGCTCCGTTACTTGCTGCCGGCCGCCGTCCTGATTGCCGCCATGGCCGCGGCCAGCGAGTTCGGCGCGGCCGACACCGGCATGGCCGCGCTCTGCCTCCTGGTGGTGCTCCGCGATTCCGATTGGAAACGCAAGCTTGCCGTGACTGCCGGCGTGGGCGCCGTCGCATACGCAATTGTGGCGCCGTTCCTTCCGCCTTCCCTGCTCCTCGCCATCCGCCAGGCCTCCGCTGAGCAGGAATACAGATGGTCGCCCTGGTCGATTGTGGCCTTGGTGCTCATCGCTGCCGGCTGGCTGCTCCTCGCCTGGCTTCTGCCGCGTTGGATACCCGATTGGCGGCCGCGCTTCTTTATCCTATTCACCTGGCTGGTGAGTGCCGCCCCGGTGGTCGACTTCTACTTTCACCACCAGATTTTGCCGCAGCCGGGGCGCTACAAGCTCGAGATGGAGCTCGCGCTGGCGCTGTTGCTGGTCTTGGCGGTAAAACACTGGGCGGACCGCGCCTCGCCGGCCATCAAGGTCGCCCTGGTCATCGCCATTCTCGTCGTCGCAGGAAGAAACGTCGTGAGCCATCGCCGATACGCTAAACAGTTACTGCAGCCCCGCGACATCACCCAGACGATCGAGTACCGTGCCGCGGTCTGGGCTGGGCAGAACCTCCCCGGCGTCCGAGTCATGTTTCCCGGGTCCATGGCCCAGTGGGCCGATGCGTTTACCACCATGCAGCAGTTTACCGGCGGCTCCTGGAGTAAAGCCGCCAATGCCGTGCAGCAGCGCGGCCGGGAAGCCATCGTTAACGGCGGTCCGACGCCGGCTGAAGACGCCCGCGTCTCGCTGGCCTGGCTGGAGGCTTATGGCGTCGCAGCCGTCGCCGTCAGTGGTCCTCATAGCGCGGAGTTTTGGAAGCCGTATTCCCATCCTGAAAAATTCGAGGGTGTCCTGCCGCTGCTCTGGCGCGCCGACGACGTTAGCATCTACCGGGTGCCGCAGCGGACGAACTCGCTCGCTCACGTCGTTCCCAAGTCCGCGCTCGTCGGCGACACGCCGCGCGATGCTGCGGGCGTCGTGGCGCTTGAAAAATTCGACGCCGCCTTGCAGGATCCTATGCTTCCTTCAGCGGATTTTCGGTGGGAAGGCCGCAATCGGTTTTTCATCCGAACGGCGCCCGGCCCGGGCCAGGTAGTCGCCGTTCAGGTGTCGTATCACCCGGGCTGGCACGCCCGCACCGGCGGCCGCGCGTACCCGGTGCACCGCGATGCACTCGGCCTCATGTGGATCGAGCCCGCGTGTGCCGGCCCTTGTGAAGTGCAAATGACCTACGACGGCGGTCTCGAATTGCGTGCTGCGCGATATCTCAGTTGGACTACCATGGCAGGGCTGGTTCTGCTCGTGCTCCTGCGAAATCCCTTGCGCCATGCCTTCCGTTAGCACTTCTCGGCAGGCCTATCGCGAATTGACCGATTTTCGTTGAAACAGCTTGAGAGTCGTGCGATCCTTCGGCTATGTGGGGTTATCTGTTGGTGCACTGGCTGCAGCCGTACACCGAAGCCATTGGATTTTGGGCCGCTCTGTGCACCACTCTCGCCTTTACGCCTCAGTTGATACAGGCCTGGCGAACGGGCGAAGCCGGGCTCTCCTGGGCGATGCTCGCTTTATTCGGAACAGGTGTGTGGTTGTGGTTTCTTTACGGAGTGATGAGAATGTCGGGCCCGGTCATGGCAGCCAACGGTTTTACCGGTTTACAGGTGCTCCTGCTGGCCGCCTTGAAGTTCCGCCGCGCCAGCGATTCGTCAAAGCGCTAAACCGCAGCCACCGGCGATCCCTCGCGGGCCGGTCGCAAGCACAGCCGGTAGCCCGCGTACACCTCTTCAAACACCCGATCCCAGGAGTGTTCGCGCGCGCTGTCGCGGGCGGCAATGCGCATTTGGGCGAGCATGCCCGGCGCATTCATGAGTGCCAGAATCGAAGGCGCGAACTCATCTTCGCTTTGGGCGACAAATCCAGTCTCGCCGGTGCGCACCAGATACTTCGGTCCCCCCTGCCCGGATACAATCGCCGGCACGCCGCTGGCGAGCGCTTCCAGAACCACGTTGCCAAACGTATCCGTCTGTGACGGAAACACGAACAAGTCCATTTGTGCGTACGCCTGCGCCAGCGCATCCCCGGTCAGAATTCCCGTAAACGTCGCCTGCCGCAGATTCGCCTTCAGCCATGCGGCCTCGCTGCCATCCCCGACCACCAGAAAGCGAAACGGCGGCGCGGAGTTGGCGAGGAGTTCGCGTTCCAGCTTCGCCAAAAGCCGCACATTCTTTTCCGGCATCAGCCGTCCCACGAATCCGAGAGTGAAGGGCCCCGCTGCCCCGTTGCGCCGTGACGGAGAAAAGCGGGACAGGTCGATCCCGCGCGTCATCAGGAATGACGGCTTACCGGAATGCGACGCAAGCATCGTCACCAGTTCCTGGTTCGGCGCGAAAGTAACCGCGGCCCGGCTAAAGAACCAAAGCACGCGGTCCAGGATCCACTGCTCCGAGAATTTCTGCAGGGCTGAAAGACCCGGCATCAGGCGAAGCGTCTTCCGCAGACGACGTCCGGCGAATTCATGAAGGTTCGTGTGCCACGACGCGACCAGCGGGATCTGCGCTTCATGCGCCACCCACGCTCCCAGAATTCCGATGTCGCCTGGGCTGGTGATGTGGATGACGTCGGCTCGGAAGCGCCGGACCATGCCGAGCAGATCGTATCGGCGCCTGAACAGAAGGGGATCGAAATGCAAGTCGCGGTCCACCTGGATCGAAAGCTTGCCGCGGCGCAATTGGCGGGTCCACACCGGATTCGATCGATCCGTCAAATCCTCCGGACCACAGTGAACACTGAGGAACGGGTGACCTTTGCGGCTGGCGAATGCCTCGAACTGCCGGCATGTGAGAGCCGCGCCATTCACCTCCAGGAAGGAATCCGCAAACAGGGCTACACGTGGATAACTCACGAGAGAACTTCTCCTTTAGTCTTGAGCGCCATGCGGAGCGTCGGCCGCACCCGTGGGCTGCCCAGCATCCGAACCACCGCCATGAACGTGCCCACGATGGCCGGCCCGTCGCCGCCCCACGTGTGGGATAACGGCACATCCTCACCCGTTACCGACCTGTAAAACACACGGTCCGTCCAGCGCGCCCGGCCCGCGTTTTCCGGATAGTCGCGGACGACATCCAAAATCGCTTCCGCGTACCGCAGCCGGTATGGCTCGCGATAGCGCGGCAGAACCAATAGATCGCTGATCCCCTCCCGCCGGACTTCGTTGGCGAACTCCGCGAAGGAACCCGCATTCGAAAGGTTCAACACCGTATTCGGTTCGGTCGTGTGCCGATCGCCTCCCGATACCACGCATCGTCCAACGGCCTCCGCCAGGGCGATGGCCGTCTGGTTCTCCGGCCACGGCCGCGTTCCGTTGAACTCGATCGCATGCAACCATTGCCCATACTCGCCCAGGAACGCGTGGACGAGCTCTTCATGGTGCTTCGGTCCGACACCTTTCTCGTCCCAAAATGGATGGTTAAAGATGATCAGCGAGTCCTGCAGGGCATCGAGGGCGGCGAGCAGATCGCGCAACAAGCCGGGCGTGGGTTTGGCCGTGCAGGCCGCAAGCGCGTCCATCCACGCCGCGCCGCTCTCGCGCGGCAGATTGTGAACTCCCAGGTGGAAGAAGGAGTCGCGATACGGCACCGTCCATTCCACCGACACCGGCGCGGATTGGCACTCCTCGAAGAAATGCAGGCGCTTGGATGCCTCGATGCTGTCGTGGTCGGTGAGCGAGACGAGCGCGGCGTCCATGCCGAGCGTCTCCTCGATTTGCCGCCGCTCCAGCAGATAGGCATCCCGCTCCGAAAGCGGAGGCGTCCAGTACGCGCGCGAAAAGTCGAGCGGATATCCCTTGATCCGTTCGTACCGTCGCTCTTCGTAAGCCACCAGGTCCCGTAGGACCGGAACCCTCCTCGCGATTCGCGGTACGAATTCGAGACTCTCGCGGGAATGCATCGTGTGGCTGTGCAGCGATACGCCCATGCGGAAACGCCGCACGATGGAAGGGTGCAACCAGGAGAAGTGATATTGGCTTGAGCTCATATTTGTTCCTTTGAAGATTTGGCTGGTGCCGGGGATGAGCGTTCCAGCGTCAACCGCAGGAAGGAACGCGGTTCGAACTCGACGCGCAGCGGACAAGGCAGCGGGCCGCTGGCGTCGATCCAGAGCTGCAATTGCACCGGGTGCGTGCGCTTGGTCTGATTCTCGATGCGCCCGCGCACTCGGTACACGCGCTCCGGAGAGTCGGTCAGTAGAGCGGCGGCGAACTGATGTCCCCGCTCCGGGTCGGGCGAACTCTCGATGTGCAGCTTGTACTCGTTATCGTTGAACACATATCGCGTTTCGGTGGTGCGCCCCGGCTGCTCGAGCGCCCGCAATAGCGCGTAGAGGAAGGGCATGGGAGCTTCGCTCCCGCTGGTCTCCCACGCGCTCTGCTTCCACGCCGGCCTGCTGGTCTGAAAGCCGTGGCGGATCGCACCGAGTGAATCGCCCTCCGAAGGCGCCTGCGGCAACTGCAGGTGCAACGTTCGGCTGCGCGTGCTGCCCGAAGCCGCTGCCCCGTCAATCGCGACGAAGTGGGGTTCGCCCTTCGTCTCGCGGAACGCCATGCGCGCCTGCTCGACGCTCTGTTCCGGAGAATCGCTCATCAGACCGAACGTCGCAGCCATCACCGGTTCGCCGCTGTGCTCGACCGTCACCTCGCGAATCCAGCCGCTGCGGTCGAGGCCGTGAGCGCGGGCCGGGTCGGACCCCGCGGCAAATTCGATCGCCATCCGCCGCCCCGCGTGCTCCGGAATTTCGCGCACCGCCACGCGCGCGGCTCCCACGGCGCTCCGGCGAAACACAGGGATCGACAGCAACAGAACCGTCGCGTCCACCCGGTAATTGAGTTCCGTCACTTTTTCGCCCGGAACCATCCCGGTGGGCCACAGTCCATCGATTTGCAGCCCTGAAACCAGGTCGGTTTCGCACAGGCCGCGGAACGGGTGCGTCAGTACCGCCGCCAGCAGTCCCAAAAGACGCCGCCGGTCGAAGATCGGTGCTTTAAGAGAGACGTCCGTGTTCATCTGCTTAATGGTGCGGATTCCGCCTTACAAACGAATTGCAACACTGTGAAGCTTCAGAACATTCGAATGAAGGAATGTTCTTTTCGATGCGCCGGTGCTAGCGCGATCTCACTGGAGCGCCTCAACCTAAGCCCTTTAACTCCGCTGCTTCCGCCGCATTCGCCGCTCCCGCGCGCGTCAGCGTGTGCAATTGCACGTATAACTGCAGATAGCGGGAAGCTACCTGAGCCCAGGAATAGGTCTCCGCGGTTTGACGGGCGCGCTCTGTGCGCGAGCGCCGCTCGTCGGGCGCTCCGGCGATGCTGCGGGCCGCCGCCGCAAAGCACTCCGCCGACGCCGCTTCGAGCCATGCATTCGAACCATTGGCATACGCCAGTACGCCGCCTGCTGCCGGCGCGAGAAGCGGCAGCCCCGCGGCCATGGCCTCCAGCGGCGCGATGCCAAAGGGTTCAGCCGGATTGGGATGTACGAAGATATCGCATCCGGCGTACAGCGCTGCCAAAGCCTGCCGGTCCGCCAGAAACCCCAGCCAGTGAACCCGGCCCGGCGCGAGCGCCTCGGCTTTCGACAGCAAGTTCTCGCGAAGAATTC
>CAYMHP010000055.1:0-24068 GCA_964390225.1 uncultured Solibacteraceae bacterium | reverse complement strand
CCCTGGGTGCCAGTGCTCCCGGTTCTGGGCGTGATTACCAACGGCTATATGATGTACAAGCTCGGGTGGGTGAACTGGGCGCGCCTGATTCTCTGGCTGATCATTGGACTTGTCGTGTATTTCGGTTACGGCAGAAGTCACAGCCGCGTCGGCTTGGGGATGTTAAGGCCGAAGCAGAAAGTTTGAACGGAAGTGGAGCCGCGGATTCAATCACCTATTTCCCTACTACGATTACGTGGAAGGTGTCCGGCAGCACCGGAGGCCGGCCGCGTTTCTCGCCAGCCTTGGCTTCAGGCGCGGGACCGAACTCCGCCGCCAGCAGATACAGACGATGCGTCTTCGGATCCACCGTCATGGTGCGCGCGCCGCGCTCGGTTGGTACCGTATCCACCGCATCCCACTTGCCGCCGACTTTCTTCACAATCGTCACCGTGCCTTCGCCATTGGAACTGAACGCGAGCCCCGTGCCAGGGTCATAGGCCGCGGCGTCCGGGCCCGCGCCGATGGCCGGGGTGGCGACCACTTTCAGGCTCTTCGCATCGGTCACCGCCATCATCTTGTTTCCGCAAACCGAGAACAGCACGCCGTCTTTTGTATCGATCGCCAGCCCCGACGGCTCCTCGCAAGGCGAGATGGATTCGGTGCGGACTACGGACGCCTTGCCCGTGTCGATTTCGGCAATTGCACCCTTGTCTTCGAGATTGACGTACATCTTGCCGGCGCCATCGGCGGCGCAGAACTCCGGCTTGCCGCCGACGGTTACGGTGTTCAACGGTTCGCCTGTTTTCCCGCTGATCACCGTGAAATTGCTGGACCGTCCGTTAAACGCGAAAACGTTTTGCGTCTTAGGGTCGTAGCAGATGGCGTCCGGATTGGTGCCTGCCTGGGGCTCGCCGGTCTTGGCCAGCGTTTTCAAATCGAAAATGGTGACGCTATTCGATTGACCGTTGGTGATGAAGCCCTTGTTCAGTTCCGGGGCGATTGCGATGCCGTGAACCAGGTGGAGCTGGGGAATTGTACCGACCACCTTCCCGCTGTCCAAGTCCACTACCTCGACGCTGGAGAAATGCGAAGCGTACAGCCGGTGGGCGTTGCTGTCGACGGTGACGTAGTCCCAGGTGCCCGAGCCACCGATCTTGATTTTGTTCAGGACATGGTAACCCTCAGCGGCAACCGCCGCGCCGGCCACCAGGAGGACCGCAATCAGCTTTTTCATGGTTGTATCTCCTTTGTCCGGCGCTGCCGGACGCAATCGGTCAATCGTGCCGGCCGCCGATATAGTAATGGACGGCCGGAGTTACTACGAGCGAGAGGACCATCGAGGCCATAATCCCGCCAATGACGGCAATCGCTAACGGCTGCAGCATCTGAGAGCCGGCGCCCAGTCCGAGCGAGAGCGGAACCATGCCGGCCACGGTTGCCAGTGCCGTCATCATAATGGGCCGCAAGCGGCGCTCGCCCGCGCGCAGCATGCTTTCTTCCACGGGAATCCCGCTGGCCCGGAATCTTTGATCCGCATCGAGCAGCAGGATGCCGTTCTTGGCGACAATGCCGATGACCATGATCAAGCCCATGAACGACGACAGGTTGAACGTCGTCCCGGTCAACAGCAGAGCGATGAAAACGCCTGAAGTGGAGAGCAGCGCGGAAGACAGCACCGCAATCGGGGCGGCAAAGTCGCCGAATTCGAACAAGAGCACCGTGAACACCAACACGACCGCGAGGACCAGGACGAAGACGAGATCGCGAAAGGATTTCTGCTGTTCCTCGAACTGGCCGCCATAAAACACGCGCACGGAGGGCGGCAGGCCCACCCCGGCGACGGTCTGCTGCACCTTCTGCATGCCTTCTCCGAGGCTCATGCCTTCAAAGCGCGCCGTCACCTGCACGTCGCGCTGCAAATTCTCGCGCCGGATCTCGTTCTGCCCGGGAATCTCCACCACGTTGGCGAGCGCGCCGAGCGTCGCCACTTTTCCGGTGCCGCTTACCAGCGGCGTATTCCGGATGGCGTCCAGGGATGCTCGCGTCTGCTCGGGAAGACGCACTCGGATGGTATACGGGCGACCGTTGACCACGACCGGCGTTGAGGCCGGCTCGCCCTGCAGAATTGCGCTGGCATCGAGCTCCACCTCCTGGGGCGTGAAGCCGGCGCGGGCGGTCACCGCGGGGTCTACATTGAATACCCGCGCCGGACCGCTGATGGTGTTCTCGATCCCGTTCTGCACATCCACCACGCCGGGGATCTTTTTAATCGCGTCCGCGACCTTGGGCGCCCATTGATTCAGGATGTTCGGATCCTCTGAAAAGATCTTGATCACGCATGGCTCGGGTGCGCTGGTCAGATCGCCGATCATGTCCTGAAGCAACTGCGGAAACTCGGTATCTAATACCGGCTCGGCCTGTTTGATCTTTTCGCGCACGTCGGCGATCACTTCTTCGCCGGTGCGCTTGCGATCGCGCTTCAATTTGACGGAAATATCGCCGGTGTTAGCCTCCGTAACGGCGGCCAGGCCGAGTTGCAGACCGGTCCGGCGCGCGGTGCTCTCCACCTCCGGGGTGGCGCGGAGAATCCGTTCCACGTGACTGATGACGCGGTTTGTATCCTCGAGCGACGACCCTGCCGGCATGATGTAGTCGACGATGAAACCGCCCTCGTCCATTGCCGGCAGCAGATCGCTACCAAGATTGGTGTAGCAGATATAGGAAGCGCCGATCAGCACAATCGCGAAGAGCGCCAGCACCAGGCGGTGCTCCAGGGCAAAGCGCAACACCCGTTCGTACGGCCGCATGATCCAGCCCGGGACGCTGTCATGCTCTGCCGCGGAGGGTCGGCGCCGCTGGCGAATGAAGTAATGGCTCAGCGTGGGCGTCCAGGTGAGCGCCAGCGCGAGCGAGGTGAGCAACGCCATGCCTACCGTGACGGCGAGAGCGCTGAAGAACACGCCCGTCACACCCGTGATGGAGATCAGCGGCAGGAAAACAACGATCGGTGTCAGTGTGGAGCCGATCAGCGGGACCCGGATCTCCTGAATAGCGCTGCGAATCGCTTCCGCTCGCGACTGGCCCGCATCCCGGTGCATCACGATGTTCTCGACCACCACGATGGCGTCGTCGATCACCAGCCCCACAGCCGCCGCCAGGCCGCCCAGAGTCATCAGGTTGAACGTCTGGTTGAGGAGCTTGAGAACGATGAATGTGACCGCGATGGTGGCGGGAATCACCAGGCCCGCGACCAGTGACGTTCCCCAATCCCGCAGAAACAGCACCATGATCAACGACGCTAGAATGAGCCCGATCAGAATGGCGTCACGGACACTTTTGATGGAATCGTTGACGATCTCCGACTGGTCGTAGAACGGCTGCAGTTGAATTTGCTTGGAAAGCCCTTTGCGGATCTGGTCGATTTCCGAATGGATCGCGTCCGCCACCTGGACGGTGTTGCTGTCCGGCTGCCGGAAGATATTCAAGAGAACCGCAGGCCTGGAGTTCGCGGTTACCACCGTATACACCGGCATGACGGATGGAGTGACCGAGCCGAGGTCTTGAATGAGGACAGGATTTCCGCTGGGGGTAGTCTTAACGACAATTTTCGAGATCTCTTCGGGCGTGCGGGCCTGACCGCTTACCAAACTCAACACGAGCTGGTGCTGCATCGGAATCAGGCCCGGCGAATCGATCAGGTTACTCTTGCCGATGGCATCGAGGATGTTAGGAATCGTGGTCGCAGTCTGAATCAGTTTCGAGGGGTCAGGTTGTACCTGAAACTCCGGCTGCTGGCCGCCCTGCACCACGACGGTGGCGACTCCGGGATCCCGGTTGAGCCGCGGCTTCATATCGTAATTCGCCATTTCCCAGAGTTGCGTTTGCGGAATCGTGGCCGAAGTGAGGCTGTAGCCCATGATGGGAAATGCCGCGAATGTCAGCCGGTTGGCAGTCACTTTCGCGGTGGACGGGAGCGAGGTCTGGACGCGCGCGATGGCTGCGTTGACCAACTCCAGCGTGCGAAAGATATCGACCTTCCAGGAAAAGAACAAATCGATTTCCGCGGTTCCGCGGCTAGTGATCGACCACAGGGACTCGAGCCCCGGGACGCTGTTGAGCGCCTCTTCGATCGGCCGGGTGATCGTCACCTCCATCTGATCGATCGGCGAGACGCCGTTATCGACTGCCACTACGATGCGCGGGAAATTCGTATCGGGAAAAACCGCGATCGGAATGGTCGCAGCCAGGTAGATGCCCACCGCGACGAGCGTCAGAATGACGAAGATAATCGGCTTGCCGTGGCGCGCAGTCCAGTGGCGTTCTTCCGTTTCCGGCGGGACGGGCGTCGTGGTGGTAGTAACCTGCCTCATTTCGCTTTCGGGTTCGCTGAGTCTTTGCCGCCATCTTTAGCGCCGGCTGCGGCCGGTGGAGGAGGCTGATCGGTATCCTCATCCTCTTCGTCTGTCTGCGCGCCGACGATTTTAACTTTGGCCTTGTCTTCCACGCCCAGTGCGCCCGCCACGACCACCTCGTCGCCCGCTTTGACGCCGCTGAGGATCTGCACCTTGTCGCCGTAGTGGACGCCGAGCTCGACGGGCCGCAAGTGGGCCGTGTTGTCGGGAGCGACAGTCAATACGGCCGTGCCACCTTCCTCGCCGGGAAGAATCGCGGATGCGGGCACCACCGGCGCGTTGCGGATGACCTCGGTGACGATGGCGGCATGCACAGCGGCCCCAGGTTTGAACCTATCGGCGGGATTGGGGGCGCTTACCCAAACCTGCACGGTGGTGCTGTTCGGATCAGCCGCGGGGCTTACGACGGTCACCGCGCCCTCCAGTTTGTCGCTATTGCCGGTCTGGGTGAGGGTAGCCGCCTGCCCGACCTTCACAAAATTCGCCTGGCTCTGCGGGACGTTGAGGCGGGCCACTACCTTCGAAATGTCGACCACGGTGACAATGGGCGACCCGGCGTTGGCCATTTCACCGGGGTAGAGAGGCCGGTCGGCGATAATACCGGAAATGGGGCTGCGCACCTCCGAATAAGCGAGTTGAGCCTGGGAAGACTGCAAATGGCCGCGCGCCGACTCCACCTGGGCCGACGCCGATTTGACCTGCTCCTCCTTGCCAACGCTCTGCAGAGCGCGCAAGTGCTCCTGCGCGGCATCCAACTGGGTCTTCGCCTGAACGTAGGCGACCTGCGCATCGTCCACCAACTTACGCGCGATGGCGCCTTCCTTGAGAAGGTTCTGCCGGTTCTCCAAGAGCTTCTGCGCGGCCTCGGCCGCTTGTTTCGCGGCTTCCACGTCGGTCTGCGCCTTATTCACTTGTTCCGGAACCGTCGCGGCGGAGGTGTTGCGGTAGTTCGATTCGGCCTGGTCGAGCAGGCCCTTGCTTTCCGTTACGGCCGCTGAGAGGTCGCGATTTTCCAGAGTGGCGAGGAGTTGCCCGGCCTTGACGTGGTCACCGCGATTCACATAGAACTTCTGCACGGGCGCGCTGATTTTCGGCATGACGCTCGCCTGGTCTTGCGGGAAGAGGACGCCGTCGGCCTCCACCATGCGGCGAATCGTGTCCTGCGTGACCGAACTGACCTGGACGGGCGCCGCCGCCTCGGTCGTCTCGGCGGCCTTTTTCGCGCAGCCCGATAGCGATAGCAGCGATGCGGCAAGTAAGGCTTGAAAGCGGTGCGTCATCGGCTAGAACGCTCCCGTGAGTGTCTGTAGGTTCGCGATGGCCACGCGGTACCGCACCAGGCCGTCATCGAGCGTGTTGCGAGCCTGCGTTAGCGTGTTCTGCGCGTCCACCAGTTCGAGGATGGTGGCCTCGCCGGCCTGGTAGCGCAACGTATTCAGGCGGAGATTCTCGGCGGCGAGATCCGCCGACTGGCGAAGCGATTCCAATTGGTCGCGGGCGGTCTGCGCCTCCCCGTAGTAACCCGATAGATTTCTCAGCAACTGGCGCTGGGCGAGGCTGAGTTCCGTATTCGCCTGGTTGCGCCGGAGTTCCGCCTGCCGCAAGCGGCTCCTGCGCGCGCCCCAATCCCAGACCGGAAAGACCAGCGAGCCAGTAAGAAAGTAGCCTGCCGACGGGACCGGACCCACTTGCGGATTGGCCGCGACCACCGTGTTCCAGCCAATCTGGTTGGCCTCCAGACCCCAAACGAAGTCAACGGAGAGCGTGGGAAGAAAGGCTTGTCGCGCGATCGTGACATCAGCACCGGCGGCCCGAACCGAATTTATGGCCGCGCGCAGGTCGGGATTCTCGCGGCTGGCCCGGGCTTGAATGTCCGGAAACGGTGGAAGCGCGGATGTCAAATGCACGTCGTCCACCACCTGAAAATTCTGATCGAAATTCGTGAACAGCAACACTGCCAAGTCAAGCCGTGCGGTGTCCATCGCGAGTCGCGCCTCTCGGAACGCCTGGTTCTGGGCATTGTACTGGATCTGGGCCTTGACCACATCGCTATGGGGAACTTCTCCGCCGCGTTCCAGGTCCTGGCTGATGGTAAGGTAGCGTTGCGCGTCAGCGAGGGCTAGTTGAGCAGTGGCGTATTTGCGTTGCGCGCTGACCAGGGCGTAGTACGCGCGGGTGACGGTAACGACCAGACCGCGTTGGGCGATCTCGACGCGGGCCCGGGCCACGGCTTCCAGGGCGATTGCGCGCTCTACGCCCGACCTCGTGAAGGTGCCGGGCGAGAGGTCCTGGTGCATGGTAGCCCACTCGCGATAAACGTGAACGCCATCGTTGGTGACGTACCGGCCGGAGGGAAAGACTCCGTTTCCTTGCGTGTTCAGATATTCCGAGCGAATTCCGAACGCCGGGTAAAGCGCCGCGCGCGCTTGTGCCGTGTCCTCGCGGGCGAGGCTCGCATTAGTGAGCGCCGCAGCCAATTGCGGCTCATTCGCCCGTGCGCGCGCCAGCGCGTCCTGCAGAGTCAGAGTGAGCGGCGCGGCCTGGTTTGGGGCCGGTTGCGCTCCACCTGGCGGCTGAGGATCCAAAGCGGCGGCGCCGGGAGGCTGGGGATTCTGGGCCAAAGCCAACGAGTGTGCGAGAGCGGACAGAAGCAGTAACCCGCCCCAGAGGCGGAAATCGGGAAGCTGGAATTGCCGATGCATGAGAAACGCTTTCCAAGTATAAATCCAAGGAAATGAACCTACGATGAACCCTGGAGCGAAGGATGTAAGATGTTCCGGGGAGCGCTTCTGGGCGGGAGATCGGGCCGGGAGTGCGCTCAGTGCGAGGGAGGAAAATTCAGCCGGCGTTCGACTTCGGTCAGGCGCGATTCCACCGAGGTCAGCCGCTGCCGGATCGTGAACGCCACAATTTCGCCTTCTTTCAGCTTCAGATCCGTACCTTCGGTGTACGTATAGAACGCTTTCAGAAGCTCGGTCTGGACGTCGCGCATCGTTTCCGTCAGACGATCTTCCATCGCCTTCATCTCGTTTCGGACTGCCTCGAGATCCTGCTTTGTCGCTGGTTCGTGGCCGATTTCCATCCGCGCTCCTGCTTCAATCATACGGCAAATGCGCGACAGCGGCCCAAGTGGCGAGGTGTTCAAGCACTAAGGTTCCGCGAGAATTTCCTTCCTCCCTACGCTTCACCGCAACGGTGCTTTTCGATGTGCGCAAGCCAAGCGTATTTTGCCAAGTCTTTCCGCTCTTGCGCCAGGTGAAGCAGCGTATCGAAACGGGAGAGGTCCGCGTCGCCTTGGCGGGCTGCCTCGATTTGTTGGCCGAGCAAGGAATGCATCTCCTGGGCTGCGTTCACAAACAAATCGACGGCTCGCTGCCGCTCGGTGCAAAAGCGGAAGTCGCCAATTTCATTACGGCTCGATTCGCGATCGTTCTCCCGAGGGTGGGCCCGCAAACAAATCATTCCTCAGCCTCCACGAATTCCTTCTGCAACACGCCGACCGAGGTGAACAGACGGACCTTGACCCTATGGAACTGGTGATGAAGCCCACGCGCGGAGCTGCAATTCTCATCTCCGCGACGGCCGCGGCTCGCATTGACCTCGCAGTGGCTATTGCCGCGCCAAATGTACCGTGAACGTGCTGCCCTGGCCGGGAGCGCTCTCCAGCTCCACATGGCCATGGTGCGATTCGGCAATCCACTTCACAATAGATAGGCCGAGGCCGAACCCGTCTTGCCGGCGGTTGCGGGCCTGGTCGGCGCGGTAGAAGCGTTCAAAGACGCGCCGCGAAGCTTCGCGGTCGATTCCGACGCCTGTGTCGGCGACGCGGATGAGAACGTCGGAGCCGTGAGCCTCCAGGCTGGCCGAAACCTTGCCACCCGGCGGCGTGTAGCGGATGGCATTGTCGAGCAGGTTCACGACCATGCGGCGTAATAACTGCTCGTCGCCGCGAAACGGGACGTCTTCGCCGGCACGGCACTCCAGTTCGATCTGCCGGCCCGCGGCCAGGGACTGCACGGACCGGCAGCACTCGGCCAGCAGATCATTCAGATACAGCTCTTCCTCCCGAAGCTGCACGCGGCCGGCATCGGCGCGCGCCAGGTTTAAAAGGTCGTCCACCAGCCGCGACAATCGCTGCGATTCCTCTTGAATGATCATCAGAGATTCCTTATACTCGGCCGCCCCGCGGTTCTGCGAAAGGGCCACCTCTGCCTCGCCGCGGATGACTGCGATGGGCGTACGCATCTCGTGCGACGCATCCTGCACGAACCGGCGCATATTGTCGAAAGACTGGTCGAGCCGCGAGAGCAGCTCGTTGAAGGAAGTGGCGAGAACCGTGAGCTCTTCGGCGGCGTTGCCGATCTCGACTCGCGTGTCCAGGTTTTGCCCCGTGATCTTGCGGCTCTGTTCCGCCATGATGGCGAGGGGCGCGAGCCGGCGGCGCGTGATCAGATACCCACCGACCGCGGCGAGTAACAAGAGCACAGGGACCGCCGACCAGAGAATTCTTCGCAGCAGCCGCAGCTCCTGCGCAATCGAGTCCATCGGACCCACAGCCAGGATCAGGAATTTACGGCCGTTCCAATCCAATTTCTGGGCGGCCGCCAGCGCCCCGTCGGTGCCCCAACTTCCCAGTTTCAGCGGGGTGTTCGCCTCGGCAAGGATCTTCGCCGCCGCCGATTCGAGGTCCGTCCTGGCCTGCGGGCTGGAGGATCCCAGTAACGCGGTTCGCTCTAAAACGGCGAGAACGCTTTCGCGCGGCTCCATCTCGGAGATGACGTCCGCGGCAGCGCCGGGTCCGTCCCCGCCCATCTCGCGCAACTCTTCGCGGAAAAGCGCCGCTGCGGTTTGCGCCTCTCCGGCCAGGCTTTCCTCGAGCCTTCGCTCCAGGGACCGCGAAAGCATGCTGTAGAGGAGCCCGCAGAATAACAGAAACAGCAGCGAGAAAAACAGCAGATACCAGGCCGTGAGTTGCAGGCGTAGGCTCTTAAACATCGCTCCTGCCCGGATTCGCCGCCATCAAATATCCTTCGCCGCGGCGTGTATGGATGAGCCGGACTGCGCCAGTATCGAGTTTGCTACGCAGCCGCTTGATGTAAACATCGATGATGTTCGAGAACGGGTCGAAATTTTCGTCCCAGACGTGCTGCGCAATCTGCTCCCGGCCCACCACCCGGCCTGCGTTGAGGACGAGGTATTCGAGCAGCGCGTATTCCTTGGCCGTCAAGCTTACGGGGCGGCCGCCGCGCTCTACGGCGTGGCTGGCCGTGTCCAGGGTCAAATCGGCGATGCGCAGCACCTCCGGGCGCAGCACCGCGGAGCGCCGCAGCAGAGCTCGCAGGCGCGCCAGCAATTCCTTGAAATCGAATGGCTTAGTCAGATAATCGTCGGCGCCGGAATCGAGCCCCGCCACGCGATCATCCACGCTGCCGCGGGCCGTCAGCATCAACACCGGTTTGCGGCAGCCAGCGGCGCGCAACTCGCGGCAGACGGCGTGGCCGTTCTTGCCCGGAAGCATCACGTCGAGAATCAACAGGTCGTAATCGTTTTCGGACGCCAGGTGGAGCCCCTGCTCGCCATCGCGGGCCAGGTCGACCGCGTAGGTTTGCTCGCGCAAACCTTTGGCGATAAACCCGGCTACGCGGGGTTCGTCCTCAACAAGCAAAATCCGCACCTTCCTTATTTTGCGCCAGGCACGATGAACGCACAATGAAGCGCGGATTTCACAACGTGTTTACACCCCACTCCATTGCGTCATGGCTACCATCGAAGAGGTGGCCCTTGGCTTCGATTCCGGTCGTACATGACTCCACGCCCCAGCGCGCCCTCCGGGAACAGGTTCTCGATTTCTCCGAAAGGCTGGGCTCCGCAATTTTGTTGGTGGCCGCCAGTCCCGTGCTTTGTGCGAGCGCGGCCGCGGTAGCTGTATTGTCCCGGCGCACGCCGCTAATCGCGCATCGCCGCGTCGGCTGGCGGGGTTCCACGCTGTGGATGCTCAAGCTGCGAACCATGTGGGACCGCGACACCCCGCGCGCCCCGGGCTGGATCGAGTATATCGACGACCCCGCGGGCCCTCACTCGAAACAGGCCACGGACCCGCGCGTTCCCCATGCGTTCGCTCGCTTCTGCCGGCGCCATTCTCTCGACGAGCTGCCGCAGTTGTTCCACGTCGTCCGCGGCGAAATGTCCCTGGTAGGTCCCCGGCCACTCACTGCCGCTGAATTGAGCCATTACTATGACGACGACGCACGCGAAGTGCTGGAATGCAAACCCGGTATCGCGGGGCTGTGGCAAATCCACGGGCGCAACCGGCTGACCTACGCCGAGCGAAGAGAATTCGACCTGCAGTTGGTTCGGAGCCGCTCGTTAGGGATGTATCTGCGGGTCCTGGTAGGCGCGCTGCGGGAAGTATGGCACGGCGGGAATGCCTGGTAGAGTCCAGGCATTCCGCGCCTCGATCTAGTTCGTTACCGCAATCTTCAAATCGGAGCTGGTTGTAATGCCCCCCATCTCGATGGTGATCGGCACGGCGTCGCCGGTGGGCGTCCCGGGAGCCAACACAACGTTGATCTGGTAGAGCGAGGGGTACTGCGGCGATAAGCCGCTGAATTTGACGTCGGCCTGCACGCCGCCGACGCGTATGATCGGCTTGGTCAGCGTGTCGCTCTCCACGAATTGCCCGTCCCTCACTGGCGGCGAGCCATTCGGAGGTGTAAAGGTGACCGGTCCGAGTCCGGTAGCCAGCAGAACGAGTGTGGTCGGGTCGTTCACCTTCGCTGCCCGCACGGGCAACCCCGAGCCGGGGAACGCGTTAGGGGGATACGCCAGGGTACTGTCGCTGTTGTTGTATGCTACGGGGCGAAGGACGCCCGTGGAATCCTTGTTGACAATCATCAAGCCCGGCGCGATCGGCAGGATCTGAATGGTTGCGGGAGCCGAGCTGGCGTCACCGCGCTTGACCACGACCTGCGCGGTACCGCTCGAAGTCCCGTTCAAAACGTTCCACGGAAGCTGGGCATTGATCTGGTCGTCGTGCGCGGCATTGGTATCGTGGCCGACCGCCACCAGGGGTGCGGGCACGCCATTAAAGGTCACACTGATGTTGCCAAGGGTAGTCGATAGCGGAATGGTATCCGCCAAGGTCAGGCTGGAAGCGAAGTTCGTGCCGAAGATGGCGACGAATGATCCGGGCGCGACTCCCTGGCCCTGTACGAAACTCCCGGCGTTTTGGACCGACGCTACTGGATCGATTGCCGGCGCGCCTGACTGGCAGAGCGCCGCACCTGCTGAACAAAGTATAAGTACCGTTACCCGAGTTATCGACGGCACGAAGCCCCCTACGCCCGATTCTACGGGCAAATGCTCGCAGTGACCAGTAAGTGTCCTCTTAATTTACCTTTGCGAACTTTTGAGCTGGGTGCGTGCAGTCCGCTCGTGCACCTGGTCGAGCGTGCGCGCCACCTCAGGATGCTTGCCGCCATCCAACTCGGCGGCACGTTCTGCTTCGCGCCGCGCATCGTCGCGGCGGCCCTCCAGCAACAGAACCTGGGCCAGCGTCCAGTGGGGTTTGAACCACATGGCGTTGGCGCGAATGGCCGCGCGGAGGCTCCGCTCCACTTCCGGTCCATTGTTCGCCGCGGCATAGAACACCGCCAGGTTGTACCAGGAATTGAAAGGGTCCTCTGCGGTTCGGGTGGCCCGTCGCGCGGCATTCCCGGATTCGAGCATCGCCGCAACCTGCAGCGGCACGCTGCCGGATCTCGTGGCTAGCCCCAGCACGGCTCGCGAATACCAGATATCGGCGCTCCCTCCGGGCAGGCGCAGCCGCTCGTAACGCCGATAATCCGCTGCAGCATCCGCGAGATTGCTCCGTTGGAGATCCCTTTGAACGAGGGCGAGCGCGTGGTCGGCAGCCACCAGCCGGAAGCCAACATAGATCAGCGCAGCCGAGACGACGGCGGCACCGAGCGCAGTCGCACGCCGCAGGTTAACGGACCGCACGCTCTCGCGCCGCTCCGACCCGAGAGCGACGATCACCGCAGCGGTCCCAAAAAACGCGATCGCGGTTGGAAGAGTAAATGCCGTCAACTGCTGGCTTACGGTGGCGGCAGCCAATGCCGCGCCGAATAGCGGAGTCTTCAGCCGCCATGCCGAACGGAAGCAGACGGTGCAGAGGGCGAGGAGGATCAGCAACCCCGGCAGACCCTGGGCCACGAGCGCATCGATCAGGATATTGTGCGGCGATTCGTGCGCGAAGTCGGGGTAGGACCGCGCGAGTTGGAGCGATTCGTAGTTTGGGAACTCGGCCGTGAACACCTCGGGTCCATAGCCCGTCGGCAGCCGGTGGGACGCCATTCGCAGGCTGTCGCGCCACAGGTCGCGACGCGCACCGCCCCACGGATCCTCGCTGAACCAGCGAGCCCGGCTGCGCATCGGCCAACCGGCTGGCGAGTAGTAGAACGCCGCGCCTGCGAGAAGCGCGATGCCGAGGAACACCGCCGCCCGGCGGCGCACCTGAGCGCCCTCCCGGGCAAGCCAGAAGACGGCCGCGACAACGACCCCCAGGATGGCTGCGCGCGTTCCCGTCAACAACATGGCAGCGAGCGACAGCACCGCTGACACGGCCGCCATTCTACGCCAGGCTGCGGAGCTCTCCAGGGCACGAAGAGCCAGGCTGAGAAACGCGGCAATCAGCAACCAAGTCGCGAAGTAGCTGGCGTATCCCAGGGTGCCCGGCGGCCGCACGATGGTCCAGATTCCTTCGCCGACGTGATAGGCGGCTGCAGGGAGGAGCGGGTCCCATCCCGCGTATTGCGCGATTCCATACGCCGCGCTGGCGGCTCCGGCAAGAGCCACGCTGCGGAGCAGAAGTTTCACGCGCTCGGGCCTGCCCGCGCATACCAAGACTACCAAGATCGCAAACAGGCAAACGGCCGTCTGCGCGATGCTCCCGTACAGGCGCCAGTTCGTCCCAAACAACGATAGCCCTGGCGACGAGGAGAATGCTGTCGAAAGGCCCAGCGACATGACGTTGAGCAGCAGGAGTCCCGTGAAAATCCGGACAGGGCCGGTAACGGATGTAACGGCTCCCCGCAGAACCTTCCACGCGCCCCAGAGAAGCGCCGCGGAAACACCAGCCAGCAGCACCACAAGCTTCGGGGTGATGTCGAAGTAAAACATGTAACCTGGCGCGAGAATTAACTCGATCAACGCGAAAACCGCGGCCAGCAGGAAGGCCATATCGGTTACACTAGCTCAGGTCGCACGATGGCGGACTCCCGGGACGCATTTCGTTACATCAGTTACGTGCGGTTGCGCTGGAGGTTCGTCGTGGCCAGTTGCATCGCGGCGGCCGCACTGGCCATGGCCATCAGCCTGGCTCTGCCGCGCGAATACACCGCAGCCGCCAGGATCGTGATCGAGCCGCCGGCGGGCGCCGATCCGCGTGCGGCAATGGCCGTCAGCCCGATCTACCTTGAGTCCTTAAAAACCTACGAGCAGTTCGCCGCCAGCGACAGCCTATTCCAGAAAGCCGTCGAGCGGTTTCATCTGCGGCAGGTGGTTGGCGCTAAACCGATCGAGTCGTTGAAGAAGACAGTGCTCGAAGTCGGCATTCTCCGAAATACGCGAATCCTCGAGATCGCCGCGAGGCTTCCCAACGCCCGTACGGCGCAGGCTTTGGCGCAGTATCTTGCGGAGGAGACCGTCTCGCTCAATCGCTCGCTGATCCATCAAAGCGGTCACGATGTCATCGACAACGTCGAGCAGCAGGAGCGCGAAGCCCGGGCGCGCTTGGATGCGTCCGATCGCGAGTGGTCTCGTATTCTCTCCGCCGAGCCGGTGGAAGATTTGCAGTCCGCTCTTACTCAGGCCGGCGAGCTTCGGTCGAATCTCGACCAGCAGATCGCCAGCGCGCATCTGGAAATCGCCGATACAGTCGATCGTGAAAAACAGGCCTCGCCATCCGAGAGGGAAGTGCTGGCCAAGGAGCAAAGCAGCGCGCAGGCGCGGCTGGCCGAGCTCCAGAAGCAACTGGACGCTGTGAACCGGGACGCGGCCGAAAAGGAGAAGCGCCTCGCCGAGCGCTTGGCCCGCAGAGACAGGATTGAGGCCGAGCGGAAGGCCAGCCAGGCCGCCCTCACCGCCACGGACGCGCGCCTGCGCGAGGCCCGCAATGACCTGGGCTATCGCGGCGAACGGCTCACCATTATCGATCCCGGAGTGGTGCCGGAACGGCCCTCGTCCCCGAACCTGCCGCTGAATGTCGCCGCCGCCATTCTGCTCGGTCTTGTTTTGCCCATGGTCTACCTGGCAATCGAGCTGAGCTATCGGGAACAGCGCGCCGGAGTGCGCCGGTCGGTGTACCAGGGCTTCACGCGCGATGGCTAGCGCGCTTCAACCCCTCGGCCGCGCGCGGTTCTTCGGGCCGATTCTGCTCGGCGGTTGGGCCGCCGCGATTGCGGTAGCGCCGGGGCCCTGGACGAAGCTGCTGCTCGTCCTCCCTGCCGTTGTCATCGCAGTCACTTACTGGACTCTGGAATCACCGGGCCGGTGGCTGACCTGCTTTTTCTGCACCGCCCTGCTGCTTCCTCCATTGCCGATTGCCTGGGGCAACTCCGGACCGCACGTCTGCCTGCTCTTCGCGGCGCTCGGTCTGCTTTCGGGGGTATTATCGGCAGACCGGTAGCGCCTTTCGCGCTCGCCCGTGAACGGGGCGCTCGCCGCCTTGCTGTTGGTTTTGTTCGTGAGCGCCGCGCCGGCTGCTATTCATTCGGGTGCGGCCATCGCGGCGGGCACGCTGGCTCGCGTGGCGCTGTTTGGCATCGCCGTCTATGTTTACTTCTTCACAGCATTTGGGCCGCTGCATTTCGAACGTTTCGCCGCGATTCGAATGCTTTATGGTGTAGCCGCTGCCTCTGTGCTGTTTGCCTGCGTGGACTTCTATTTCCAGCTTCCTGCGCCTACCGGCTATGGGCCCCAGTTTGTCTGGCTCGATTCCGGCGTCTTCCGGCGCGCCCAGGGGATTTTTTATGAAGCCAGCACACTCGGCAATTTCTGCGCGTTTTTCCTGGTGATGATCGCGGTTTGCCTCTCCCGGCCGCGCGCGGAAACGCCGGTTTCGCGGAAAGCGCTGCTGGCCGGCGGCGGCCTGTTCTTTGCGGCGCTGGTCTTGTCGTATTCGCGCGCATCGCTGCTGAACGTTGTGGTGGCGTGTGGGGTTTTGGCGTGGAAAGAACGGGCCCGCATCCGGCCTCACAGGATGGCGCTCGTCTTCGCCTCTTTCGGTAGCGTCGTCCTGCTGACCTGGCGCATTTTTCCAGCGTTCATCGAACAATACTGGTTGCGGCTCTCGGCGACCGCGCAGTACCTATTCTCGGCCACGGAAGGCGTCCTCTCCGGTCGTGTGGCGAGCTGGCGCACGCTGGCGGATTGGGTTTCGGCAAATCCTTGGCAGCTCTTCAGCGGCATCGGCTATAAAACGCTGCCGTACACCAGCTACCTCGGCAGGCCGGTGGTGGCCGACAACATGTACTTCAGCCTGCTGGTTGAGACGGGAATCGCCGGGCTCGCGGCGCTGCTCTGGCTGAATATCGCGATTTTGCGGGCGGCGGGGCGGGCCTCCCGCGCAGCTGATTCACGCACCTCGTTTTGCGGCACCTGGATGCTCTGCTTCTGGTCCGGGCAGATCGTGCAGATGCTCTCCGGAGATCTGCTGACCTACTGGCGAGTGCTGCCGGTGTATTTCCTGGTTTTGGCGTTCGCGGTGCGCTTGTGAAGGTCTTATTTCTCGATCAGTTCAGCGATCTCGGCGGCGCTCAAAATGCGTTGCTGGCAGCGCTCGAGGCCGCGTGCGACAGCGGCTGGCAGGCCCTGGTGGGAATGCCCGGAGCGGGGCCCTTGGCTCGGCGCATCCAAGCCATCGGCTTCGATACCGTCGAGCTGCCATGCGGCCCTTACGGCCTTGCCGGCAAATCCGCCGCCGACCTGGTGCGCTTCACCCGCCAGACTCCCGGCCTGGTGCGGGCGATCCGGGACGCCGCGCGGAGCATCGGAGCGGAGTTGGTCTTCATCAATGGGCCCCGGCTGCTGCCCGCCGCCGCTCTGGCCGGTCTGGATGTCCCGACGCTGTTCTATTCGCACAATTATCTGCCGCATGGTCCCGTGCGCAAGATGTCTGGCCTTGCATTGCGGCGTCTCGGCTCGTCGGTGGTGGGCTGCTGCCGGTTTGTGGCGCGGTGTTGGGAGCCGTTCGTCCCCTCGACGCGCCTTTCGCTGATCTTCAACGGAGTGCCGGGACCTCCCGCGCCCGTGGTTCGATCCATGTCCAGCGCGCCCAAAATCGGCTGCATCGGGCGCATCTCGCCCGAAAAGGGACAGCTCGCATTTCTGGAGGCGGCCCGCATCATCCACCAGGCGGTTCCCGCATCCCGGTTTGCGGTTTATGGCGCGCCCATGTTTTCGAGTGCCGCCGCCGACTATGACCGCGAGGTGCGAGGCGCTGCCCGCGGGCTGCCGGTGGAATTTCCCGGCTGGACAGACGACGTCTACGCCGCTCTGTCGCAGCTTGACCTTCTGCTGGTCCCGTCGGCCGCACAGGAGGCGACTCCGCGGATCATACTGGAGGCGTTTTCCGCGGGCGTCCCGGTGATCGCCTTCCGGTCGGGCGGCATTCCCGAGATCGTCGAAGATGGGCGCACCGGATTTCTCGTCGACTCCGTCGAGGAGATGGCCGAACGCACCGTCGCCTCGCTGAGGAGCCACCGCGGCAAACTGGAAACGGTTGCTCGAGCCGCTCAGCAAAGCTGGCGCGAACGCTTCACTCTCGAGTGCTTCCAGCGGCAGTTAGTGGCCGCGATGGTGGCCGTGCGCTCTTCGGCTTACTCCACGAACGCCTCCGCACCCACCAAAGAGCTCCGGCAGCCGTGCGGGGCAGGGAACCGGCGTGCCGGCGGGCGCGCGTGACCAGGTGACCCGCATAACGGATTCGGCGCTTCCAACGCCGGGCGAAGGTCATTGCGCTCTCCGGCATGTAGACCGCGTCCACCGGACCGGGCAGGCGCGCGGGCAGTAATCGCCGCCGGGCCACTCGCCACCGGTCGACGGCAGAATCGATCAGGCTCAGATGCAGCCAAAGCTCATGCTTATTGGGGTGGAATTGCGCCCCCAGTGGGGCTCGCGGAAAGGCTTCGAACCACGACGCTGTGGCGACAGGAAGACTGTCCATCGCCTCGCGGGCAACCGCTCCCGTCTCACATCCAAACCAGGCCTCTGCCAATCGGAAGGCCACCGCTTCCAACCGCCGCAACTCGGGAGAGTGCCACGTCAGCCAGGCATTCCATAGACTGTCGTCGGAGGAGTGGCGCTCGAGGATGCGGGCCAACTCATAGATGTGAGACACTCCGGCATCGCCGCGCAACAGGTGTCGGAGCACATGCAGGGCCGCATACCCAAGCGCATCCGCGGGGTGAAGCGCGGGCAGTTCGACCCCAGCAAATTCGCGCCGGATCCGTCTCTCGAAAAAGAGGTCAACCCCGGCAGCTGGCAGTCGTTCGGTCTGTTCGTCCCAGAAGCGATAGTGCAACTCGATGGCGGTCGGAATCTCCGCGTCGAAGTAATCGCCGCGCCACTCCCAGCCGGTCTTGCGGATGAGCGGAGGCAGGTGATCGGTGGGGAAGTCCTGCATCTCGGAAAATGTTTCGTAGCCGTCCGCCAGCAGCAGGGCGCGCGCCGCGAGGGCGCTGGGGCGCGGTGCATAAAGGTCGATGTCGTATTGCATGCGGTCTTCGAGCGGGGAGCCGCAAAGACTCGCCAGTGTGATCCCTTTGAGCGCCACGAATTCGATTCCGGCGTCACCGAGCCGCCGCGCGAGAGTACCGTATAGCGCGAAAATGCGGCGAAGACGTTCCCGGTTCTTCACACTAGCGCCATCGGTGCGCTCGCGGACCGGCTCCGGCATGCACTCCCGAGCACGGCCGCGGAGGAGTAATGTCACGCGCGAACGATCGCAGAAATCGAGCGCCTCGCGCCACTCCGCATCAGCCAGCCGGCTCAGCCGCTCGGGCCGCGGTTCTCGAAGGTGGAGGGCCGCCATTACCGCTGCTACGCCGGGTGGCAGGTCTGCGTGATGGAGCCACGGGTTCGCCAAAGAATCCTCTATGCCTGCTCGAGACCGGCAAGCAAATCAACCGCGTCCGGCAGAGCATCATACCGAAGCTCGTACGCGGGCGCGGCGTGCAGGGCTGCAATCGTCTCCGCATGCCGCCGCCGCACGTCGGGAGCATAGGGCGGCAGTTCGTTTTGTAGCCGCACCACCGCTTCCCATGACCGAATCCGTCGTGCTTGCGCGGATTCGCCGCTTTGGCGATTCAGAAATACCACGGACGCAATCTGGCATCGCGAAGCCGTCTGAATTCGTGGGAGCGCGCTCGCGGGGACTTCCAACCTCAGCTTTCCATTGGGCCGCGTCCGGGCCGAGTGCTCCTGAAGTTCGGGAAACAGCCGCGCCGCCTCGGGCCGGAAACGGAAGTAGTGCGGCTTGCCTATCGCCTCGCGCTGCGCCGACTGCTGCAGCAGCATAGTGGCGTCATCCGCGACGTAGGCCCAGCCCGACCGGGCACAGGCGTAAGCGAGCGTGCTCTTGCCCGCTCCGGAGGGCCCGCAAAGCAGCGCGCCGCGGCCGTCGCGCGCCACACAGGCGGCATGAACGCCGGCCACGTCGTCTTGCATCAGCAGCGTGTATCCGATCGCGTCGAGAAAGTACCAGCGAAAGCGGCTGCGGTCCGCTACCAGAGCCGATGATGCGAAGCAGCAGCCGAATCGGGCGCGGCAATCGCAAACCGCGAAATCATCCCGGCCGGAGACGATCATCAGCAGGTGTTCTTCGAGCCGGTACGATGGATCCCCGATCGCCGTATTTTCACCCCCGCTTACGAGAACGCGAATCTCGGCGCGCGTGCGGTCGAATTCGCGGTCGAAGGAGCCCCAGCTTTCCTGCGCTGCCTCCAGCACCGCCACGGAATTCGTCGCGATCCGGAGGGGAAACCCCAGCGGGTAGAACGTTTCCGTAAACGTCAGGGACGATCGGCTCAGCAGCGGATGGTTGAGCGATTGCCGAAGTTCCGCCCCGGGGGTCACTTAACCGTCATAGCACGCCACCTCCCGTAACACGCGTAAATACCGGCCCTCCAGCAGTACCTTGCGGGCTTCGCCGCAGTAAGCTGGGGACACATGCGCGCCGCCATCGTGCACTATTGGCTGCTCAATCGCCGGGGCGGGGAAAAGGTGCTGGATGCCCTCTGCCGTCTTTTGCCCGGCGCCGACATTTTCACGCTATTCTGCGATCCCGAAACTCTCAGTCCCATCGTTCGCGAGCGCCGCATCACCACCTCGTTTCTCAATCCCCTGCGCCGGTTTCATCGCTCGCTCTTACCGCTCATGCCAATGGCGCTCGAGAGTCTTGACCTCCGCGGGTACGATCTGGTGGTTAGCAGCGAGTCCGGGCCCGCCAAGGGCGTGATCCTCCGCGCCTCCACCCGCCACATTTGCTATTGCCACACTCCGATGCGGTACCTGTGGGACCTTTATCCCGATTACCGCAACCATTACGTATCATCCCGGCTCAAAAGAGCTATGATGACGCCTTTATCGAATTACCTGCGTCTATGGGACTTCGCCAGCGCCGCGCGCGTCGATCGGTTCATCGCGAACAGCGAGAACGTCCGCGATCGCATTTGGAAAACATACCGCCGCGAATCCGATGTCATCCACCCGCCCGTGGATGTGAACTCCTTCTATTGCAAGCGGCCCGGCGATTACTTCCTGATCGTCTCCGAGCTCGTTCCCTATAAGCGGATCGACACCGCGGTACGCCTGTTCGCCCGGAACGGGCGCCACCTGATTATTGCCGGGAACGGGCCCGAATACCGCCGTCTCAAATCCATAGCCGCCCCGAACATCGAGTTCGCCGGCCGGGTCGGTGATCCCGAGCTGCGGGAGCTCTACGCGCGCTGCCGGGCGCTGCTGCTGCCTGGCGAAGAAGATTTCGGTATCGCGCCCGTTGAGGCGCTCGCCAGCGGAAAACCGGTCATCGCCCTCGGCCAGGGCGGCGTCGTGGAGAGCGTGCCCCTGCTTGACCCCTGCGCAGGTTTCTTCTATTCCGCGCCCGAGGAAGACGGGCTTGCCACCGCGCTCGCGCAGTTCGAGCGGTTCGAGTCCAGAATTCGGCCGCAGGAGCTGCAGCAGTGGGCCCGGCGTTTTTCCGATTCGGAGTTCCTCCGGAAAATGGGCGCCGTCCTGGAGAATTCGGGCGTTCCTTCGGTAGTTTCCGATTCCGCGGAGAGCCGCAATGGTGTGAAAAGCCACAGAAACAGCCTGTGTTGATCGGCCCACTTCCATCCTAGATTCCCGGTTGCCCGTAGCGGAAACCATGCGAAAATGGTTACGTTCTTGTAAACGGGCCGCCCATTCGGGGGTGGGTCGGCCGGGAAGGCGTCTTTGTGAGCTACAAGGCCGAAACGCCGTTCGATAACATTGAGGGGTCTCACGAGTACGTTGCCTTGCTCGCTGAGGCGCTTGCGGAAGCCCGCCGCGATGTTGAAGAGGAAATCCGAGTCGCGGAGAGCGAGGGCGCTGAGCGCCGCAAAGAGGCGCTCCTGTTGGTCTCTTATAACCTGGCGAAGCTGAACCTTCACGTCACAACCAGCCGGCGAATCTTGAACGATCTTCGTACGTTGCGCCGCTTGTTGCTGGCCGAGAGGGGCCTCGCCTCGAACCCCGATAACGACGCAGTAATCGAAGCTGGTTCCTAAACCCCCGCCCCTAACAACCACCTCGTGTAGGTGTATGCATCCCTGTCTCGGACCGAGTGACAGGTTCGGACGCATATTGTCTTGAGTTCAAGTCCCGTCGGTACTGAATGCGAAAAGCCGCGCCAGATGGCCCTTTTCGCATTGGTCCCCACTTGACAGACGGGAGTAGTGAGCGTACTATCAGAAGTCGTTCGCAGTAACAGCTGGGTAACAACTAACGCACGGTGGTTTGTGGGGGACCCCGTATGACCTTCCAAATCGGTGATAAGGTCGTTTATCCCAACCAAGGTGTTGGGACGATCGAGAATATCAGTACCCGCTCTTTCGGTTCAGCCTTCGAGCGCTTCTACCTTCTGAGATTCGGATATAACAGCGTGACGGTGATGGTGCCGTTTTCCAACGTTGCCAATATCGGTCTGCGAAGGGTGACCAAAGACCGGGAAATTTCACGTGTCCTTTCTTTCCTTTCCAACGGATCGTGTGAGGTGAACTCCGATTGGAAAGTGCGCTTCAAAGACAACACCGAGAAGATGCAGAGCGGTGATCTGCTAAAAGCAGCCGAGGTCTTCAAGGGACTTCTGCGTCTTCACGTGGAAAAGCCGCTGTCGTTCCGCGAAAAGAAAATGCTGGAGCGGGCGCGCCACATGCTCGTTTCCGAGATCTCAATCGCCCGTAACGTACCCGAGATTCATGCCGTGAGCATGCTTCAACGGGCTCTGGCGAAGGCGGGCCTGGTTCTACCCGCCATCAGCTAAGCTCTTACTCGCCGGCCCCCGGCACAATGACTCGCCGGGGCCTCGCCACCTCGTTCGCGGCGGCCGCCGGTACCGGGAGCGCGCCAGAGTCTAGGCTGTTGCGCGTCTCGCAAGCTGCACCGGAATGGCATCACCTGCAACGGCGATGGTTCGGTACAGATTCTTGCAAGCGCGTGGGACGCAGGCAGCCGCTTCCGTGCATCATATAAGCATATGGCTGGGCCTCTGACCGATGACATCGTACACGGTCCCCCACCTCTTCCGCCGACTGGCTATGGTTGGGGCGGAGACGGCTCCGATGGTCCAGGCGCTTCGCGGCGCGCTTCATTCGTGGGGCTGATCCTGCTCGTCATCGCCAGCACCATGGTCTTCCTGGCGTTTACGGGCGCCTTTCTGATGCGGAGAGAGGTCTCGAACGATTGGGTCAGCATGCCGAAGCCGCGAATCCTGTGGGCGAATACCCTTGTCTTGCTCGCTTCGAGTTTCCTGCTCGAAATGGCCCGCCGGACTCTCCGCTCCGGCAGCCGTGGCCGATTTAATCGCTGGTGGACCGCCGGTACGGCCCTCGGTGTTCTCTTTCTTATAGGGCAGGCGATTGCCTGGCGGCAGTTGAAGGATGCCGGCCTCTATATCGCCTCCACTCCCAGCGTTTCCTTCTTCTACATTCTCACCGCCAGCCATGCCATGCACCTTTTAGGGGGCGTGACCGCGCTGATCTATGTGGATGTGCAGGCCCTCCGATTCAGTCTTGGCCCGGCGAAGCGCACCGCCATCGACATCAGTGCGGTCTTCTGGCACTTTCTGGATATCCTCTGGCTCTACCTGATGGCGTTGTTTTACCTCTGGGGCTGAGGGCCTGCTCAGCGGCCCTGAATCATTGGCAGCGGATCGAGCGGCTTGCCGTGCCACCAGCTTTTGTCCGCCCCTAACTGGAACACGGCAAAGTGCAGGTGCGGCGCTTCGGCCGACGCGTTCCCAGTACTGCCGACATACCCTAACACCTGGCCGGGACGCAAGAGTGTTCCTTCGCGAAGGCCGGAGGCATAGTGGTCGAGGTGCGCGTAGTAATAGCAATATGTTCGCGAGTCGTCGAACTGGTAAACGGTCAGCCCGCCTTCCTTACTCGTGAAGAGTTTGACGACATTGCCTTCGGCCGCTGCAAGAACTGGAGTGTCGCGGGGGGCCGGGATGTCCAGTGCTTCATGTTTGTGTCCGGACCTCACATCGTCAAACGTATCCACAATGGTCTTAGGGTCCACGCCGGCGACCGGGACCAGCAGGCTGGGAACGCTCGCCTGCGGCGCGACGCGGTCGGCTTCTCCTGTGGTAGTTAGTTCGCGTGGAACCGGCGAAGGTTGGGGAATCGCGACCTGGACAGGGTTCAGCCGCTGCCCGATGGGCGAAGCTTGCGGTACGGCGACGTGCTGAGGCAACTCCGCGATGTGCGGGTCTGCCGCGAGGGGCTGTAACTCGCGCGCCGCCTCGTCCAGATCGAGGGTCGGACCCGGCGGCAGTGGTTTTTGCTGCGCCCGCATCGTCGCCGTCTGCAGTCCGCCGGTCTGCCACAATGCGATTGCCAGGACCACAGCTCCCGCCGCGCAGCCCAACGCAAATGCTCCTGCTACTTTTGCTCGCATACGCTCCGTTACTCCTTCAAGTCGGCCTCAACGCCGGGTTTCACCATCGCTGCGAGTTCCCAAGCATCCCAGTTCGTCAGCCGGATACAACCATGCGAGGTCGTGTGGCCGATCAGTCCAGGCTCGGGAGTGCCGTGTATTCCGTAATGCGGTTTGGAAAGATCGATCCAAACCACGCCCACTGGGTTGTTGGGACCCGGCCGGATCACCGCCTTCGCGTTCTTGTCGCTGGCGTCCCAAAACAGTTGGGCATTGTAGTGAAACACGGGATACCGGCTGACCCCCAAAATCCGCCAATCTCCGATCGGCAACGGGTCATGCGTGCTGCCGATGGTCGCCGCGTAGTAGGCGAGTAACTTCCCAGTCGAGTCGTAAGCGCGGACGCTACTCTGCGACTTCGAGACTTCCACTCGCGCGGCATCACCGGGAGGCAGCACGAGCACGTTGGGCGCGTACAGCGGCTGCCCCTCGGCA
>CAYMHP010000054.1:14995-24095 GCA_964390225.1 uncultured Solibacteraceae bacterium | reverse complement strand
CTCCCGGATCATGCGGACCGCATCTTCCGGCGTGACGATGTCGCCGTTCCCGATCACCGGGATGCGGACTGCCGCCTTCACTTCGGCGATGCGCGTCCAGTCGGCCTTCCCGCTATAACCCTGCTCGCGGGTTCGGGGATGTAGCGCGACCGCCTGTAACCCGCACGATTCCGCGAGTTGGGCCATCCGGACCGTCACCAGTTCGCTATCGTTCCATCCGGCACGGTACTTCATGGTGAAGGGGATGGTAATCGCCCGCCGCACCTCACTCAAAAGCCGCTCGACCAGCGGTAGATCCCGGAGCAGCCCCGACCCCCCGTTGCATTTCACGACTTTATTGACCGGACAACCGAAGTTGATATCCAGAATGTCGAAACCCAGATCCTGGCAGACGCGCGCGGCATCCGCCATAACAGTCGGGTCGGCCCCGAACAGTTGCGCCGAGATGGGGTGTTCTTCCGGCTCAAATGCCAGATATTTAAGGGTTTTGGTCGGTTTCCGGGCGCGCAGGGATGCGCTCACGCCGTGCGAACTGGTGAACTCGGTCATGAGCAGGCCGCAGCCGCCCAGGTCGCGGATGAAGCGCCGGAATACGGTGTCGGTGACACCCGCCATGGGGGCGAGCACCGTGGCCGGCTGGATGGTGACTCCGCCGATCGAAAAACTCTTTGGAAACGAAGACATCAGGCCTTTGATTACTTGATTTTAACGGGTTATCGCGCGAAACGAAACTGAGCCGACCGGCGTCAGATGCCTTTAGGAGACCAAACGAATGAAGCCACTGCACATCGCTCTCCTGGTGGTCGCCGGCGCGGTCGGCGGAGCGCTCGTCATGAAAGTGACCCAGCGGCCGCAGCAGCCGGCGCCTGTGCCCGTAGTGGCGCAGAACCAGACACCGGCTCGTACGCCCGCGTCGGCACCCGCGGTGCAGGACGCGCAGCCCGCGCCGCAGGCTCCCGTCGCCGAGGAATCCAAGCCCGAGCCCTTCCACGAAGCGAAGCCTGCTCTCAAGCCGAAGCCCAAGCCGGCTCATCGCCGAACGCCGACCCCGGCCGAGCCGCTCGTGGTGGCACACAACGCGCCCCCGGTCGTGACCCCTATCAGTCCAGCGCCTGCGCCTGAGCCGAAGCCCGCCGCCGAACCTGCTCCTCCGCCGCAGCCGGAGCCCGTGTTCAATCCGCCGCCACCTCCTCCTCCGCCCCCGCGCGAGGTCACGCTGAAGGCGGGAACATTGCTTCCCGTCCGCGTGATTGACGGCCTGACCACGGAGCGGAACAATCCCGGCGATTCGTTCACCGGAACGCTCGACCAGCCGCTGGTGGTGGATGGTCTGGTGATCGCGGAACGTGGCGCGCGGGTCGAAGGCCGGGTCTCCTCGGCCGACCGTGGAGGAAAAGTGCAGGGCGTGGCCGCTCTGGGCGTGGAACTGACCCGCGTCCACCTGTCCGACGGCCAGACCATATCCGTCCATACCGACAGCTTTGAGCGGAAAGCCGAGGCGAGCCACAAGACCGATGCGGCGAAAATCGGTGGCGGCGCTGCCATCGGCGCCATTATCGGAGCGATTGCCGGAGGCGGCAAAGGTGCGGCGATCGGAGCCGGTGTGGGCGGCGGCGCGGGTGCCGGCGACGTCCTGCTGACGCGCGGCAAGCCCGCCACCATCCCGTCGGAAACGCGCATCAACTTCCGTTTGAGCACTCCGGTTACGGTGACGGAACGCCGATCCTGATTTCGGATCTTTTTGCTCCGAAATGCTTGCAGTTACTGCACAATACGCGTCATAATAGTGTGCGGAACTGCACAGCTACAGGAATTGGATTTTCATGACCCACGACCTTCAGGAAATCAAACAGGGACTTGCGCAAGCCCGTGCCGCGCTGAATCTGCTCGAGAAGTTCATCGCCCAGTACGAAAGCCGCATCGTCAACATTCTGCCCCACGAGGACGTCAAGTTTTACACGGCTACCGACGAGGAAGTGATCTCTGGTGCCGGGATTGGGGAGTTAAGGTCCCTCAACGACGAGATCCACGCGACCGCAAAGGAACTTGCGGCTGCTGTAGAGCCTTCTCTCAGCTAGTCACTTCTCGCACTGGCCGGTCCGCGAGGGAGCGCACTGAACTGCCTAAGTCCCGGTGATTCAGATCACGGTAAAAAAAATGCAGAGATGGGTGCGTACTGGGCTTTTGAACCATGGACGATTCGAAAGCATTAGAAGCCATTTTCCCCGGACCGCGGCGCCTGCTGTTCTCTGCATTATTTGGCGAGCCGGAGCGCTGGTGGTCGGTGCCGGAGCTCGCCGGGCGAGCCGGACTGCAGCCGGGCAGCCTCCGCCAGCACATCGCCCATCTCCGCGATAGCGGTATTCTCCGCGAAAAACATGTGGACGGCCGCGCTTTTCTCCAGCCGGATCCGGACAGCCCGGTTTATGGCGAGCTGAGAGCAATCGTTACCAAATTACTTCCCAAAGCGGAGGGTGGAGAAACCATACTGATTGTGGAAGACCAGCCCGCCACCGCCCAAATTACGCGAATTCTGCTCGAGAGCTGGGGCTACAAAGTCCTCGAAGTGCACAGCCCCGCGGACGCTATCGAGGTGTTTGAGCGGCAAGGCCATGAGGTCGACTTGTTGCTCTCCGACGTGATCATGCCCGAAATGAGCGGCCCGCAACTGGCCGATGAGTTGGTGCGGCGAAACCCCGGGCTCCGCGTCATCTTCATGTCGGGCTACCCGAACGAGGAACTGTTAAAGCGCGAAAGCGCCGCATTTCTCCCAAAGCCTTTCAATCCGGCAAGTCTCTCGCGGATCGTCCGCAAGGAACTCGACCGGCACGAAGTCGCATCTCGCATTCCCATTAAGTCTGTTTCAGGACCGCAACGATTGGCCTGAGGCGTGCGTTCCAGATAGTGGGAGGTTCGCCGGAATGAAAGCAAAACTCCTCGGCGGAACATTCGTACTTTTAACTACTCTATTGGCGGCATGCGGAGGCGGTTACGGCTATAGCTACACGGCTTATGGGCCGCCGCCACCGCCGCGATATGGCGTGATCGGGGTTGCTCCGGGTCCAGGCTACGTTTGGGTGGATGGGCGTTGGGCATACCGCGGCAACCGGTACGCCTGGGAAGATGGCCGGTGGGTTCGACCACCCCGCGGCCGTATGCGCTGGGAGCACGGTGAGTGGCGCCACGACGGGGATCGCTGGCGGTATCACGAAGGCCGTTGGCGCTAGCGCTCGCGGCAGCCCGCGAGAAACCCGCGCCCTCACGGGACGCGGCTGAAATTTCTTTTCAGCCGCGGTTCCGCTTTTCAGCCTCGGCGGTAACGCCGGGCCATCACTTCGCTGCTGAAAGACGACGTGAACTTAGCCGAGCAGCTGCAAATATCGGGCGATCGATTCGATTCCGCGGAAGAAGTTCGGCAGGTGGAACTTCTCGTTCGGAGCATGCAGGTTATCGTCCGGCAAGCCGAAGCCCATCAACACACTGGGAATTCCCAGGTACCGGTCAAACACTCCCACGATCGGAATTGAGCCGCCCGAGCGGATGTAGACGGTTTCCTTCTGAAATACCTGCTGCATCGCTTCGGCAGCCGCGTGGATGAACGGGTTGTCCGGGTTGGTCAACGAGGGTGCGCCCGAATGCAGCACTCGATACTCCGCCGTTACTCCTTTGGGACAGGCGGCTTTGACCGCCGCCTGGATTTGCCGGGCGGCTTCGGCGGTGTCCTGGTCCGAGACCAGCCGCGCACTGATCTTTGCCACGGCTCGTGCGGGAATCACGGTCTTGGCGCCTTCGCCTACGAATCCACCGCGGATGCCGTGGACCTCGACCGTCGGTCGCGCCCATAGACGGTCCAGCACCGCAATCTCGGGCTCTCCGACGAGTTCGCGCGCGCCCATTTCTTTCTCGGTGAATTCCCTCTCGTTGAAGGGCAGCCGCGCCCATGCCTCGCGCTCCTTCGGAGCCGGAGGCACAACCCGATCATAGAATCCAGGAATGCGGATGTGCCCATCGCGGTCCTTGAGCGCGCACAGAATTTCGGCAATTGCCTGGATGGGGTTCGGCGCCGCTCCACCGTACACACCCGAGTGCAGGTCGTGATTGGCGCCCTCGACGAACAGTTCGCCGTAAACAATGCCGCGTAGCCCGATGCAGATGGTGGGCAGGTTGGGCGCGAACATCTCCGTGTCGCAGATCACCGCGGCATCGGCCTTGAGGCGGGGAGGCTTGGTTTTGACGTACTCCTCGATGTGTTCGCCGCCGGTCTCCTCCTCCCCCTCGATCAGGAATTTGACGTTCACCGGCAGCTTCCCGGTGGTCTTCAGCAGACTCTCCACCGCCTTGATCTGGATGTAGGTCTGGCCTTTGTCGTCAGAAGAGCCGCGCGCGAAGATGTCGTCACCGCGAATCTCCGGCTCAAACGGCGGCGATTTCCACTCATCCAACGGATCGGGCGGCTGCACATCGTAATGGCCATAGAACAGAATCGTCGGCTTGCCCGGCGCGCCCAGCCATTCTCCGTAGACCAGCGGATTGCGGCCATCGTGTTCGATCAGCTCCGCACTGGTCAGGCCGGCGTGCAGCAACTCGCTCCGTACGAACTCGGCGGCGCGGCGGATGTCCGACTTGTGCTCGGAGAGCGCGCTGATGCTGGGGATGCGAAGGAAAGCGGTCAGCCCTTCCACGAATTGAGACTGGTGCTGGTGGAAATAATTCATAGATCTAACTTAGCCCACTTGCGACTCCGGATCGAGCAGTTCGTTCAGCCGGTTTTCGGGGATCCCGGATTTCTCTCGCGCCACCTCGCGAATGGTGCGCCCGCTGGCGTAGGCCTCCTTTACCAAGGCCGCGGCATTTTCATAGCCGATTTCCGGCGCCAGCGCTGTGCCCATCGCGAGCGACTGCTCGACGAAGCCCTCGGCGCGCTCCCGGTCGGCTTCGAGGCCATTCACCAGTTTATCGGCGAAGTTCCGGCTGGCGGCGGCCAGCAGTTCGATGGCTTCGAGCAGGTCGTAGGCGATGAGCGGCATCATCACGTTCAGCTCGAAATTGCCCGCAGCGGCGCACCAGGCAATGGCGGCGTCGTACCCAACCACCTGGGCGCAAACCATCAGCACGCTCTCGGCGATGACGGGATTCACTTTGCCCGGCATGATGCTCGAGCCCGGCTGGACGGGCGGCAGCCTTAGTTCGCCCAGGCCGCAGCGCGGCCCCGATCCGAGCCAACGGATATCATTGGCAATCTTGGTGAGGCCGACAGCGTAGGCGCGCAGAGCGCCGCTCAGGAAGCAGGCGCCATCGCGGGCCGCCTGGGCTTCGAAGTGATTGCGTGCCTCCATAAAAGGGAGGCCGGTCCGCAAAACGATCTGTTGGATCACGGCGCTGGCGAAACCTTTGGGTGCGTTCAGGCCGGTGCCGACGGCCGTACCGCCGAGAGGCAACTCGTAAATGCTCTCGAGGGCGGCCTCGACGCGTTCCACCGCGGCAGTGACCTGGTGCGCGTAACCACTGAACTCCTGCCCCACGCGGATCGGCACGGCATCCTGTAAGTGCGTGCGGCCGATTTTGACGATCTCATGAAAGGCGGCGGCTTTACCCGCAAGCGAGGCTTCCAGGTAGCGCATGGCGGGCAGCAGCCTTGCGTGGGCAGACTCGGCGGCGGCGATGTGCAGCGCGGTTGGAATCACATCGTTGCTGGATTGGCCGCGATTGACGTCGTCATTGGGGTGAGCGCCCGCGAGATGCGCGATCACCTCGTTGGCGTTCATATTGGTGGAGGTTCCGCTGCCGGTCTGGAAAATGTCGACGACGAACTGTTCGTCGTGCTTGCCTCCGACGACTTCTTCGGCGGCCTGTTCGACTGCCGGGAGGCCGTTTACCTTGGCTGCCGCGCTCTTGACGAGTCCGAGCGCGCGGATGAAGGAACGGGGGAATCGTTTGCCGCTGATCGGGAAGTTCTCGACCGCGCGCGCGGTTTGTGCCCCGTACAGCGCCGCCGCAGGCACACGCATCTCGCCCATGGTGTCGCGTTCGATCCGGTAGGGTTCAGCCATACTGCTATTTTGTCGAACCCGGCCATTCGGCGCCCGGGCCGGTACGTGTCGGGTGCTACCGTTTCCGCGTCATGCGAATCCGGGGGCCTGCTGGTCTCCGTATTTCAGAACCGGTAAGAGACCCACACGGCCAGATAGTTCACGTTTTTGTTAGGGCGCGCCGCCAGGAAATAACTACCGGTGAAGAAATGCGTATAGATGATGGAATAGAACATGTGGCGCGTGGCTTGCCAGGACAGAGTGGCGGAAGGAGCCGTCGCCAGGTAGCGGCTGGCGGTTGGATCCGGCGGGCGCAGCGGAACGTTGAACGCCGTGTAGGCGGAATCGAACCGGCTTTCGCGCCAGAATGTGGATGATTCCAAAGTGAGACCAAATGCTGGAGTCATCTTCATGCGAATGGAGGGTGTGAGGTCGATCAGATTGGTCCCGCCGAGGAGCGCCGACGGACCGGACCATTCGGGTACAGCCGAAAACAAAGGATCGAACGAGCCGAGGGCGCGATGCGCCGGACCTTTGTCGCCGCTAGTTACATCTGCTCGAACGCCGAGCCGGGAATGCAGGAAACGGCTGAAGGTGTATCCGCCTTCTGCGGAAAGTGCCCACGCGCGAATGGGCGCGCCACGGAACGATCCGGTTTGAAAGACGCCTTCGTCGTCATAGTCCCAAGGCCCGGTGTGTTTCCATACGTGCGCACCGAAGGTTTCCCGGATCTCCCTTCCGATTCCCTTCGCGAAGACTGCTCTCTTGTTGTCGAAGCCTAGATAGTAGACACCGATGTTGGCGATGTTCCAAAACGGCCGGGGCATGATGAAACCTGCGCCCCAGAATGTCTGCGTATGGTCCGGGACGTCGTCGAAAGCTCCGCGTTTGGCAAGCACCAGCCGGAGTACCGAGGCGTTGAAGTCCACCTTCCCTTTTTTGATGTTGATCCGGGCGCCGTCGAGGCTGCGGCGCAGATTCAGGCCTTCGGCCGGCGCGATTAATCGGCCGCTCCCGAAGGCAAGCTCCTGGCGGCCAATCCGCAAAGTGGTTCGTTGCGATTCCGTGCCAGAGATTCGCCAGTCAACGAAGCCTTGATGCAAGTCCAGGCGGTCCAGATCGGTGGGCCGCGGTCCGCCTTTCCGGCCGTCCTCCAAGCCGCTTTGGAACTCGGCAAAAAAACGGAAACGCGGGCCGAAATGAAAATCCGAAGACAGCAGATACCGCTGTAAAAGATATCCTGTTTGATCTTCCGGCCCGGTACCAAAACCCGGCTGATCGAGCAACTCGAACTTTTCGCGGATCTCGCCACCCAGGGTGACGTGCCATCCGGGCCGGCCCAATGAGACGTACTTCAGGGCGTCAAGCCAGTCGCTGCGCTGCGAGCTATCCGAAAGGAAGGACCAATCTTCGTCGTAACGCAGCAGTTGGTAGGCCGGGCGTCTGTCCTGGCCTATGGCGGGCTGCACGGCGGCGGCGATAGCCAATAAGGCAATGAAGCAGCGGTGCGACATTCGGCGGCTTCCCTCAACGCGATGACGCCCGGACGCTACGCCTTTCTGGACGGGGTAAGACGGAACCCATGCCGGCTTAACGGCAAGCTGCGATAGCGCTTGCCAGTAGCCGCAAACATCGCGTTCGCCACCGCAGGCACAACCGTGACTGGGCCCACTTCGCCGGTTCCTCCCAGCAGGCGCGTGTCACTGTTGAGGTAATGCACCTCGACCGGCGGCATCTCGGACATGCTTAACAGCTGGTAATCGTGATAATTGCTCTGATTCACGCCGCCTTTGGAAAATGTGATCTCGGATTTGAAGGCGACGGTGAGGCCCCAGGCAATGCCTCCCTCCATCGAACTCCGGCAAATATCCGGATCGAGAGCAATCCCGCAATCAAACGCACACGTGACTTTGTGAATGGTGACCTCCTGGCCTTTAACCGAGAGCTCAACTACGTGCGCGATGACCGTGCGAAATGCTTCTGCGAACGCGATGCCGCGAAAATGTCCAGCTGGCGGCTTCTGCGCCCAACCGCTCTTCTCGGCGGCGAGATCGAGTACCGCGACGGATCGCGCGTCGTCGTCAAGCAGTTCGCGGCGGTATAGCCACGGATCCTTCTTTGCGTTCACCGCCAGCTCATCGATGAAGCTTTCCAGAGCGAAAAGGTTGGGACCGTAACCGGTGGTCCGCAGCACCGAGGTCTTGATCGGGATTTTCAACTGGTGAAAATCGACTTGCCAGTGTGGAATCTTATAGTGCCACTCCAGGGTGCCTTCAACGCAACTCGGGTCGTAAGGGGCCTGCGCGACGGTCGGGAAGACCGGTAGCAGGATCGTTGGAGAAACCAGGCGCTGCGAGAGTGAGGCCGGCTTGCCTTGGCCGTTCACGATTGCCGTCAGGCGGTTCATCACGGCGGGCCGGTAGCCGTCGTGCTGCATGTCGGTTTCGCGCGACCAGATCACATGCACCGGCCGTCCTACCGCGCGAGAGAGCAACGCCGCTTGTTGCGCGTAATCGCCGTAAAGGCGCCGGCCGAACCCGCCACCAAGCAGGGTGCGGTTGACGAAGACCTTTTCCGGAGGAAGTTTCAACGCGCCGGCGACTTCCAGTTGGATCAGCTTCTGACCTTGAATCGGTCCCCAGATCTCGCAGCGATCATCGGTCGTATGCGCGGTGCAATTCATCGGCTCCATAGTCGCGTGCGCCATAAATTGCGACTCGTAGTCGGCGGTCACGGTCGGGCCGGCGGCGGGCAGTTCGCCGCTTAATTTGACTCGGATCCACTCCTTGCCGTCGAGCGCGTTCTTGTACTGGCTCATGATTGCGGGCGAATCGAGCGCGGCGTTCGGCCCCGGATCCCACTCGATGGGGGTGGCCGCGAGCGCCTTGCGCGCCCGCCAGTAGGTATCCGCGACGACCGCGATTCCATCCGGCAACTCGACGACATCCACCACGCCCGGCATACTGACGGCCGGCGTGCGATCGTGCTGCTTCACCTTGCCACCAGCTATTGGGGGCATCGCGACGGCGGCGTACAGCATTCCGGGGACGCGGAAGTCCAGTCCAAATACG